>JBILEK010000033.1:0-28629 GCA_044352155.1 Bdellovibrionia bacterium | reverse complement strand
TCTTGTGGTGAGCGTTGTCAGTTTTCGGTTAGGGACTCTTTAGAGGCGTGTTAAATGTTTTTAATGCCGGTCTTTTTTGAGCGCATGCGCTCTGCTGAGTTCGATGCGTTGCCCCGTGAACAGACTTTGTTTTTGTTCCCTCTCGGGTGTCTTGAGGATCATGGACCGCATCTTCCGTTTGGGACCGATCTCATGATCGCACGCGGAGTGTGTGAGAGGCTCGGGCAGTGGATTGAGTCTAAGATGGCGGGCTGGTGTGTGGTGGTTTATCCAACTCTTCCGCTGAGCGTAAACTCTACGGTGCGTGATCCGGCGATCCGTCAGCGGGCACATGTGCTCCGGGACTTCTACTTGGATAGCGTTCGAGAGTTGCATCGATCTGGTTTTAGGCATTTTGCTGCTTACTCTGCGATCGGTGGGGGGCCTCAGCTCACCACGCTGGAGGAAGTGGGTAAGGCCATTCGAAGGAAATTTTGGTGGAAGGGTAAAGCATCACCTCGTTTTTACTCCCTCTGCTCAGGCCAGGTTTCGCGTGATGAATTCTTAAGAAATCTCTGGGTCTACACTCCTCGGGAGCATGGCGGCGCCCAAGAGACGGCCTGGTTGCGGCTCATTGATCCCTCGCAAGTTTCAGCGTCGCTGCCGGATCACCGTGAGCGCCAGGGGGGGATCTGGCAAGAGCGGGGTTATTGGGGCAACCCTAACGCCGTAGACGATCAAACAGGGGATACGGATTTGACGCGTCACATTAGTGAGATTGGTGAGGATTTGGTGCTCCTGTTGCGGGGGGCTTTTCAGGGAAACACGTTTCGATCATGGTTTTCGGTCGTGCCGTGGAATTCTAGCTATTTCAAGGTCTGGATCGTTCTGGTAGTGCTCTTCGCGGTCTTGCTGGCTTGGGTTTCTCAATTCATGCGCATGTGGGACTTAGTGCAGTAAGTCTGACAGCTCGAGTAATAAGTAGGTCGGGATATAGCGCAGCCTGGCTAGCGCGCTTCGTTCGGGACGAAGAGGTCGTGGGTTCGAATCCCGCTATCCCGACCATTACTTACAAGCTCTCAAGCGTTTGGAATGGTGAGCGAATCCCGCCCCCTGCTCAGACAATGCGTAGATCAGGATACTGATGTGCCAGTTGCGGCAGAAATCTCGGAAGCGCGTACTGAGCAACGGATGGGTGGCAACCCAGCGTAAATCAACCCCTCATCTCGTGGCGCGATGAGCGTGTTTCATCGATAAGCTGGGGTCTCTAGATAAATCGAGCGTAAAACTCACGCACGAATTAGCTCAGGGTTCACGCTACGCTAGGACGTTACGCAAATCCAGAGAATGCCCACATTCACCAGAAACAAAACCGCTGCTGGTAGTGTTTGAAGAATGCTGTCTTTGACTCGAATTCGAACTTGTACACCAAGTAGCATCAAGAGTGCTAAACCTGCCGCTGAAAAGAGCATCAATGGCGACCAGAGGTATCCCACGAGTAGGCCAAGACCTCCTAGTACTTCAAGGCTACCGACCAGTGTTCGGAACTTCGATAATCGATACCGCTCGAACTCTAGCCACATCTTGGATGAAAACACGCACAGACTTCCAAAGATAAGGAAGGAGACGCTCGAAATTACAGTTAACAAGAGTAAGGTGTTTTTCATCAATGAGTGCTATCTTATGTAAACGAAAGGCACCTGGACACATGACTTTTACTGCGATCCAGCTAACACAGATTGTCGTAGCTCTCGGAATTTTTAACGTCTGGTTCTTGCGCTCATCGTTGGCTACTCCGTTTCGAGGAGGTGAGGCAGGATCACTGAGAGAAGAGTTTCGGGCGTATGGGCTCGGTGGAGGTGCCTTCTATTTAGTAGGATTTTTAAAAGTCTCCTGCGCGGTACTACTTGTGGCTGGCCTTTGGTTTCCAGAGTTCACTCGTCCGGCAGCGCTGCTGCTCGGAGCCTTGATGGTGGGAGCTTTGGCGATGCACGTGAAGGTGAAGGACGCTCCGATAAAATCTCTGCCTGCCCTCATCATGCTCTCTCTTTGTCTTTGGATTTCGTTTGGCTGATCTCGATCCTAATCTCTAAAGTGCTTTAATCATTCTGTCTGAATAGGCAGGCAGGATTGGTCATGCGAGTTTGATTGAAAAAGTAAGACCGTGCTCGCGCACTCACTACGCGGTGAAGAGGCAGCTCAAGATTTAGCTTTATGGTGCGAGGAGTTTTTTACTTCTTATTCCTGCGTCTAGGGGGTGAGGCTCGCTCTTTGAGATAGAGCCAAGCCTGAGAGCACCGCGCCTTCGACTCGCCCTCCAGAACACCAGTCGCCACAGGCACCTAAACGAAGCCTTTCACTCCAAAAGCACAGCTCGCCGAGATCCTTGAGGGGGGTCGCATATTTCCAGCGGTGTACTTCTGGGGTTTTTATAAACCGGATTCCAAACAACTGCCTGAGCGCGCTCGCCACTGTCTCAGCAACAAACTCGGGACGGGCCTCGAGGTTCTCACGCGACCAGTTTTCGTTGCAATGAACAACGAGGGCCGGCGGCTGTCCTGGAGCTCGACGGGTGTGATCGCGAGCAACCCAACTAAGGACAGGGTGTCTCTCAAGCTCAAGAGCCACTCCTCTTAACTCGGGATCTCGATCAACATAGTCAAAAACCGCCCAAGTCGGCGCCATTTCTATCTGAGAGATCTTCAGGCGTGTCTCATCATCCAAGAAAGCTCCGATCAAAGACACAAGCTGCGCGGGTGGCGCGTTCACAAGCAGTGCCTTTGCACGGTGACTAACACCGCTCGCAAGCGTGACGCTCCAATTTCCTAGGGGATCGCAAGCTACTTTGGTTGCAGCGTCCCCTAAGCTAAGTTCCAGACTCTGGGCTAGAGCCTTTGGAAGAGTGCTCATCCCCGAGCGAAACGCATATCGAGGGTGCCCTGGTGGACGGGGCGAAATTGAGCCATCGTGCCAGACTGAAAAACCGTTTGACCATACGAACATTTCGCCACTTTTTAGCAAGGGAGCGACAAGCGCTTCAAACTGCGGATTACGAATCGTTAGAAACTGTGCCCCGTGATCCATCCGAGACTCTCCGACTCGGCGGGTTGCCATTCGACCGCCGACCCCACGTCCCTTATCGATGACAAGAACGTGTTTTCCGAGAGCTTTGAGCTTTGAGGCGGCAGTAAGTCCTGCCACTCCGGCTCCGATCACGATGGTGTCGTAAGTCATTCTTGTTGATCGCTACTGACGAGCAACAAGGGACTCACTCACCATGGGCTTCCAATCGAAGTAGAGTTCGTAGGACTTGATGTGCTCGCCGGTGATCGTGTACCGAACAGAGGCTCCACGACCTTTGATGAGATTGAATACGGTTTGGAAAGTGAATGGGTTTTTGATCATCGCTTTTCCAAACTGTGCGTATGCAATCACATACGCTTTACGATCATTTTTCGCCAAAGCTACCGACATTGCGCGGAGCTGTTTCACCATCTCCTCGCTTGCAAGTTTGGAGTCAGAGGAGATTTTTGCCTTTGCACGGTTGATGCGGTTGAGATTGATTTTATTGTTTTCAAAGCTTGGTTGCTTGGTCAGCTTCGCTCCAATGTACTGCGACATCAATCGGTTGATGAAATCTCGACCTTCAGGTGTCAGGATGCCTGTTTTCATTACTGAGCTTAAAAAACCATCCGCAATCTCGGTGAGTGTGGTGCTTGCACCTTCTTGTCGAGCGAGCTCGAGGAGGAGATGAGTTGCATTTTCATCGATCGAGAGAGAGAAATCGATGTTCGCGTTTCCGGAGAGCTTTTGATCCCCACCTAGCTTGACCATGAGCTCATTTTTGAGTCCAGTCTGATCGACAAGATGTTGAACTGCTTTTTGAATCTCATGCCGCTGAGCTTCGGTGGCGCGGAACGCCCAACCCACTGAGCCGAATGTGCCAGACTCTACTGAGCTCCCCTTGGATTTGCGGTGAGCAGCTCCGTAGAATCCGAACGTTGTACTCGTCTTATCACCGAAGAACTGCGAGTTCTTCTCTTTCATGTAGATTCCGTAATCTGCATCTACTTTGGTTTGGTCAGGGTGATAATCAGAAAGCTCAGCGCTTTGATACTCGCCCTCAGCCGTACCGACGGAGGCTACGTTTGCAATACCAAATGTGAAGCCCCGCATCTTGCCAGCAGTGCGGATTGCGGAGGTCTCGATTCGGAGGACGTGACGGCTTTCACTTTCTGCAAGTTTTTGGGCGTTTCGAGCGTTTCCTTTCAGGAGTTGAAGGTAGGCTGAAAGTCCATCTTGATCCCTTAAGTTAAACATAAAGGAGAACGCGTCGGTCAGGTTTTGGAAGCTCGTCGTATTGACTTGTACGATAGAGGCGGACAAAAAAGCAGAGAGAGTCTTTAGCCTTGAGTTTGAGACTTTGACGTACACGTGGGAGTCACTAAACTTTCGAATCTCTGTATCCCAAGTACCGTTGATCACGTGGTTTACGCCAGCATTGAGACCAGGCATTGAGACACCGGCGACAAAAAGAACGCCTCCCTGAGTTGAGTACGCCAGCTTGTCGTACATAGCCCAAGACTTAAGGTCTTCGGCGGATTTAGGCACGGAGAGGGCTTTTACTTTTCGAGCATCTTCAGCCGATTTCACCGTACGCTCTGAGATGGTTGTTTTTCCGCCCATCGGTGCAACACCTACATAAGGGATGACATTAGGAAGAATGCCGCTTCCGTTTACGAGGACGACTTGTAAAATCGCTCCAAGCCCACCAACGACGTCCGTGCGGAGCTCAACGCGATAAGGCCCCGCCTGATCGCCTACTTTGAGCTCAGGAATGATGCGATCTGACGCTTCGTTAAGGTTATTGTCAAACGCGAGCAATGATTTTGATGCTGAACGATTATGCAAAACTCCGCCGGACTCACCAAATAACAGAGAGGACACCGATGGATAGTGTCGATCGAGCGAGAAGATACTGCGATTGCTTTTCCAGCTAAAAAAGATGAGCGGAGAGACTTGAAACTCCCAGTTGCGCTCGCCGCGGATGCGCTTGCTCTCTTCCGTGACCGTGGTTTTATCTGTTTTGGTCTCTGTTGTTGTTGTGGAGGTCGTTTCGGTAGAGGTTGCCTCGTCAATGGTAATTCGCTCGTCACTCGTGGTTTGTGTATCTACAGAACCGCCCGAGCCCCCACTTGCTCCACTTGCAACTGTGAGAGTATCCACGGTGCCTGAGGTGGTCGTTTCAGTTGATGATGTCGTAGTGCTGTTTGTAGTGCTGTTAGTAGTTGTTGTCGTGGTGACGGTCGTATTTCCGCTACTTGATGTCGCAGTGGAGCTTGAAGAGCTTGAAGTAGAGCTGTTTGTGGTGGGGTTAACGGTTGTTGAAGTGGAGTAAATATTATCGAGCTTGTAGTTGGTCGTGTAGAGCAGGTTGACACAATTTTTGGGATCCGACTCGCAGACACTGCGCTCGTTCATGGCAGTGGTCAGCGCCTCGGACATCGAAAGACCAAAGTTGTTTCTCAGATAATCCGCGCGTTGGCTCACCCACTCTGAGGCGCCAAGCGTATTTGAGGTGACGATCGTATTAAAAAGATCATAGCTATTAAACAGAAGATCAGATGATACGTTGGTGTTTGTTGTGATGACCGTGTTGGTTTCGAACTTGGTCATCGTCTCTGTGATCGTACGGAAAGTCTCTTGGTTATAGTTCGCTAAAAAAAACATCCACCCGTTGTATCCAGGTCGGGCGAGTTGGAAGTCCTCTTTCGAGGAGGAATAGTACCCACGATAAACCGGTGCACCACTGGCCACTGACTCACGCCAGGCTTGGTACTTATCAGAGGAGAGAGCGCCCGCCTGAGGCTCCGAAGCCTTCGCGGACCAAGATCCGATTAAAGCGAACATCGCTAGAGCGAGGGCTGAAAGCTTGCGCTGAGAAAACATCACAAAAAAACCACCTTGATAATCCGGCCAAACACACCCCGAAATGATGAATCAGATCGGTAGCGGGGAAGTTAGATTATTTGACAGCATTAATCAAGTACTATCGTATCGCAAAGGCCCGATTTAATTGAGTTTTATGACTAACTTTTTGACAACTGACTAAAACTTAGTCAGCGCGATCTGAGGGCGGGATAGAGCACTCTTCCCTCAGATGCGGGAGGCGCGAGCACTCCTAGGACGAAGCTCAGCGTGGGAGCGAGATCCTGGGCCTGAGCCTCCGCGTGGCAGACCCCGCCCTTAAAGGGGGCGCCATAAAGCAGCAGGGGGACTTGGCGGTCATAAGAGTAGTGGGTCATGTGTACGACGACATCCGAATCAGCAGAGTAATAGGGTTTTGGGATCAGAATCACATCCCCACTGCGAGAGTGAAAGTACTGGGCCTCAATCGAGCGTCCAATCTGAAGAGGGGGAAGCTCGCGTCGCTCAATCTCCGAGCGTGTGACGACAAATGCGGTGCCTGGAGCTTTCATGAGCTCAGCTTTAAGGACCGCTTCAAACTCTTGACGCGATTTTTTTGCGCTAAGGATCGCAGGATGATTCAAAAAAAAATTAAACTCCGTCTGGTGAACAATCCAGCTCTCTCCTGCTTTTGCCGCACCAAAGCGCTCCGTGAGCTTTGAGTTTAAATCAGTGAAAAGATTTTTTGTGTTGACTCGGCCATGTTCTACTCGCGCTTGAGCGAGAGTGGCGGTTGCAGGTGAGACGCCGTGATCTGCCGTAAGTGTGATGATGGTTTTTTGAAGCCCTCCCGGCACTTGGCGCTCAATCTCACTGAGCAAGAGCGAAAGTGTGCGATCCTCGGCGATCGTCATTTGTCGGAGCTCTTCGCTATCAGGACCAAACTCATGTCCCGCATAGTCGTGCGATGAGTAGCTTATTGCGAGCACGTCAATGCCTTTTCCATGACCTAACTTCTGTGATCGCAACGCCTCGAGAGCTGCTTGAGTTGTGATTTCGATCCCGTAAGGTGTTTGCAGGATGGATCGATCTGACTTTGTGTAAGTGCGCGTGAAAGATTTTTTATCTTGAGCGCGCCAAAGATAGTCGGTCTGTTTTGATTTTTTTAAGCTTTCATTGAGTTTAACGACCCAAGTCGGCAGGACTGCGTCAGGGAGGTAGTACTTGCTTGAGACCCATGCATGATTTCTCCAATCAAACCAAAGCGCTAAATCCGCCTGATGCCCACCGAGAAGTACTGCGCTTCGATCCTTGATTGAGACCGAGAAAACTCTCGATTCTGGTGCGTGAAACTTGATTTGATCACCTAAAGTCGTACCGATTAAATTCTTTGGAGAGATCCCTTGCGACTCAGTTTGCGCTCCGACAATTGGATGATTGGGATCACCGACGCAGTAACGACGCTTAGAGTCGCCCTCTTGGAACCAGCCATTGAGTGGGATGCCATGCTGATAAGGAAGTGCCCCAGTTGAAAGCGTCGCATGACCTGGGCAGGTCATATTTTGGAGCAGCGGGTACTCGGCCATCGGAAAATAAGCGCCTTTCTCCATTAGAAACCGATAGCCCCCAGGTTTTTTTGTGCTCCCGGCGGGTAGAAAATGTTTTGAAAACTTGGTTAAGTAATCTGCTCGAAGCTGATCCACTACAATCATTACGACTAAACGAGGTCGTTCAGGATATCCGCGAGCGCTGGCGAAAAAGCTTGTAAGCAAAAAGGCAGTACAGATGAATACGCAGGTTCTCATGATGGCAATTTGCCGATAAGTTTTGAAAAAAGCTAGTAACGCCCATGCTCCCGACATAATCTTTAAATCCAGATGAAGCGCGAGTTAAAAATTCTTGTCTGTGACGATGACCCGCTTTACGTAGCGACTCTGCGTCAGCAACTTAAGGGCAAATCTACCCTCGAGTTTGCAGAGCATGTCGAATCGGCACTCAGGATTTTGGATCAGAATGAGGGCTTTGATGCGCTTTTCCTCGATATATCGATGCGCACACCCCGTGAGGGGTTAGAGGCTATTCCCCAGTTCCGGGATCGATGGCCGACACTCCCGATCCTGATGGCAAGCGGGCATATGGATCTTGATTCGATGAGACAAGCGATGCGTGCGGGCGCATGGGATTATCTTTCAAAAGGGTGCTCTACCGAGGAGATTCTCGTAGCGCTAGAGCGTGCGTTTGAGCGCGCACGCATTCAAAACAAAGTGACTCAAAGTGCATTTGAAGTCAGAGACTTGCAGAAAAAAAAGTCACTGATCGGCAAAAGTCTAGCTTTGGAGCGTGTCCGCAGACAGATTGAAAAAATCAGATCAAGTCAAGCCAACGTCCTGATCTTTGGTGAAACAGGCACTGGAAAGGAAGTTGTCGCTCGTCAGCTAAGAAAAACAATCTCAGATGGATCCGTAGAGCCTTTTGTGGCCGTTGACTCATCAACGATCCAAGCTGGTACGGCTGAGAGTGTTTTGTTTGGTCATCGAAAAGGAGCTTTCACAGGCGCGGACGAGTCAAGGAAGGGAGTGTTCGAAGAGGCAGATGGAGGGGTGATCTATTTTGATGAGATTGCTAATATGCCACTTTCGATTCAGCCTAAGCTTTTACGAGTGATTCAAGAGAAAGAGGTCTTAAGGCTGGGAGCTACGCAGCCGATTTCTTTAGAGTTTCGCGTGATATGCGCAACCAATCAGGATTTAGAAGATCTTGTACGTAAAGGCGAGTTTAAGGCCGACTTGCTCCAACGCTTAAACGTTCTCCCGATCGAGCTTCCACCGCTGAGGGAGCGTAAAGAAGATATTCCGGAGTTGATGGAGTATTTTTTTACACAAAACGGGCTAAAAGCCCATGAGGTTGATGTTTCACCCGAGGCCCTCAAAGCCTTAAAAGAGTACTCTTGGCCTGGAAATATTCGCGAACTTGGCAATGTGATTTCGTATCTGGTAGCCATGCGCGAGGGACCGTGTATTCATCTCTCAGATCTTCCCTCAAAAATCACCAGGTCATCTCTTTCAAGCATAAGCGCAGGCACTCTTTCTGAGCGCTTGGAGGCCTTTGAGCGCGATCTCCTGCTTCGAGAGTATCGACTAGCGAAAGAGAACATTGCACAAATGGCACAGAATCTCAGCGTCGATCGATCGAATCTATACAAAAGACTAAAAAGTCTTGGAATCGTTAGCCCGAAGTAAGAGCGGGATCGTTTGAGATGTCACGAGATACCCGTGTGAGAAACTCACGGAGTTGATCTTTTAGGCCCGCTTTTTTTAAGGTCAGAGCGATCTCTCGAAGAATGGATGCTCGCCCCTTTGACGCCGTCTCGGCACGCTGAAGCGCAGAGATCGCTGATGCGAGGTCCCCTGTTTTGATGAAGTACTTCCCACAAACGACAAGTCCTGCCGCGAGATGTTTTGCAATGAACTCATCGTTTGGATCGATGACCGCAAATGATTCATAGAACCGCAAGATATCCTGATAGCGCTCATTGGAGACTGATAAACGAATCAAATCCGGAATGCGCTCAGGATTGAGCGGATGAGTTTCTCCGAGTCTTTGTCCGACCTGATACGCTTCGGCATAGTTTTTACGGTCCACGAGCGCATCGAATAAACCTGCTAGGCATCTATAGTGTGTCGGATTATGTTCAAGACCTTCTCGAAAACATTGCTCAGCGTGATCCCACTCTTGGAGTGCGTTTCGGGTTACACCTTCAAAATAGCAAGCCAGTGAGGGAGATGTTGAGAACCCTTTAGCGCTCTCAAAAAAAGTCAGAGCGCTCTTGTAGTCGCCACTCTCAAAATGAGATCTGCCTTTGAGGAGGGTTTTTCCGTAGGCACTTGGACTGAGTTTAGAGAGCACGGTATCAGATATGGCTTTCTGGAAGTTCGCTTTTGAAATCGGCAGCACGAAAAGACAGTCAGCTCCCGCCTCAGCAGCAGCAGGGATCAGCGTGGCTGAGTTTTTCTCAGAGACGAGGCAATACATTCTCTGGGCAGGATCGGGATGAATGTTTGCGTGCAGGCGTGCAAAAGTAGCACTAAAAGGTCTCGCCTCATGGTGCTCTACAAGGACAATTTCTGGACGAATTTTTTTTAAAACCTCCTCGGCAAGCTCCGGGGAGGTTGCGGTGATAAAGTTTTTGGAGTCAACACCAAGCTCAGAGAGGTAATGTGCGACAAGCCGCGAGAAACCTCCTAGGGGGTCGACCATTAAGACGCGTTTGCCCGAAAAGTAGTCAGCAATCGACTGTCTAGGGTTTTCGATTTTTATATCTGCTTTAAACGCGTCCTGATCGCTCAAGACACTTAAAAGATGAGACACCTGAGCCTGAAGCTGAAAAAAAGATTCAATGAATCGCTGCCACTCTCGCTCAATCATCTGAAACAGCTCGAGCTCTGCGATGATGCTTCCGTTATGAAGATCGGTGACTTTAATCACCTTTGCAGTCACAAGGATAAACTGGTCGGCCACCATCATGTTTTGCCGCGGCAGAGCTCCACGGGGTGTATGTTTAACTACGATCCGTAAAACTAAAGTATGTCCTTCAGCGCACGACTTGTTCGGGAGACTCACGGTCAGACGGTGAGAGTCGATCTCGACAAGGCGGTTTTCTCGACTGGTGGAGATCGGGACACCTGAAGTCGAGTTCTCGACCAAAAAAGAGACCTGCGCATGAGCGAAATCCTCTTCTCGGATTCGCAAGCCTGGTTTGAAGCTATCGCTTTGAATCATCGTTAAACTTGCACCCCACCCACTCGACCCAGAATCCTAAGTCTAAAGTAATAGCGCAGGTTGTCAAATTTTATTAGCTCAACACGTGTCTTAAGCGATACACGTCAGCTTGAGATCAATAGCCGTTGCAGTTATAGTTTGGCTCACTATGGAAATAAACCTCACTGAGACCTGGCTGCGTAAGGACCCAGTCCGTTGGACTGCGGGAGCGATTTCTGGGTTCGCTGCAGGGCTGGTGGCCATCATGGTTTCAATGGTGGTTTCGAGAGCAAGTGGAGGCGATCCATGGATCATGCTTAAGCTTTTTGCCTCGGTTTTTGTTGGACCCGAGGCCCTTCGACTGGGTGTCGGGGCTCCGATCTTGGGAGTTGGATTTGTCGCTTATCAAGTGCTGAGCGTGATTTTGGGTGTCGCGTTTTCGCATTTTGTTTTTACCAATCGAGTACTCCCAGTTTTGGCGATGGGTTTTACATGGGGTTTTTTTCAGTGGGTCTTTTGGGCTAACTTGTATCTGCAGTCGTTTCGCACCTTCGTGGCCTCAGACATTAGCTCAGGTCCGCGCCTTTTGATCTGCATGAGCTTTGGTCTCTCGTTGATCGTTCTTGTTTGGATCGATCCGATTTTGCGCGGTAAGCGCGGTAGGCCTTAAGAGTCTTTAAGCCGCTCAGCGTTTTTTTGGTGTTCTGCATGAAGTTTGCGGAGCACTTCTTCTTGGTTTTTTCGGTAGGACTCGATACGCGTGCGTTCTCGCTCTTGAATACGCTCAAACTCGCGCTCGTGAGTTGCTTTTTCTTTCGAGATCGCTAGCTCATGCTCGCTACGGACGCTTGAGAGCTCTTTTTGAAGAGCTTCGGCTTGTTTTGAAATCTCGACTTTGTAACTTTTTTCGGTCTCAGAGAGTTGACGTTTATGCTGCTCTGCTAGTCCATCGAGCTGTTTTGAGTGCTCGTCTTCCATTGCCTCCAGCGCACGCTGAAGTTGGCTTTGACGATCGCGCATATACTGGCGATAGCGATCCTCTTCTGCGACGATCTGGTTGTTGATTTGGATCAGGGAGGTCATCAGCGACTTATTGTAAGCGCTATTAACTGGATCTGAAATACGAGGAATGTTTTGCCTAGTTTGGGCACTAGGAGCGCGCACGATGAATGAGTGCGGTCGTGCTCTTTCCTTTAACAAACGGCAAGCTCTTGGCTCTCCCGCCCCAGGTGCGAGCTTCGCGTGCTCCTACGATTTGGGAGACTTTCCAATCGCCGCCTTTAACAATCCAGTGAGGCCTCAGGCACAGAATCGCATGTAGAGGGGTGTCGTCCTCGAATGCAGTGACAAAGTCGACAGATTCTAGAGCTGCTATGACCTTCGCCCGATCTTGGAGACCATTGAGGGGGCGTTCAGGCCCTTTTAGGCGTCGCACGGACTCATCGGAGTTAAGCGCTACGACTAGAACGTCTCCGAGCCGCTTTGCATGCTCGAGATATCGAACGTGTCCAGCGTGCAACAGATCGAAGCATCCGTTCGTGAATACAATTTTTTTACGACGAAAAGAAAGTGAGCCTAATTTTTTTTGAAGCGACTTTAAAGAGTGGATTTTCGTTTGAGAGGATTTCACAGCTCAATGCGTGCCGACTCAAAAGGAGCAATACCCGAGATCCGATCGTGAAGTGCGCGGTGCTCAGGGTCTCTCAGAGCAAGAAACGCACTGATCGGGGCGATCAAAAAAGTAAGAACAAAAAAAATCGCGCGTAAAAGAATTCGAAAAGGAGAGCCCTGAAGCTCAAGATCAAAAAGCCGTTTTCCTAACGTAGTGCCGAAAACCACTTCCTGCGCAGCGATGACTGACCAACTAAACACAGCCAGAAACGCGAGAGCGAGTCCAACGAACTCGGGCGCCGCAAACTGCGAAATCTCTACTCGCAAAAGAACCGAGGCCACCAGCAAAAGCGCGGAGCACAAGCTCCAGTACAACAGCGTGTCTAGAAAATAGGCTACCCCACGCTTCCAAAGTGAGGTTTTGGCAGCCCCCTTTTCAAGCGCAGGTACAGGCGTCGCAAACTTTGGGGTTACAAGCCCGATCGGGACTGGTCTTGCGGGCCCGGCCGCGATCGCTCCACTTCCACGCAGGGACGTAAGCGGTGGGGTGGGGAGCGCAGAGGACTCCGTCGTAGTGTGAAACCCCAACCCAGCGGAAATCGGTTTAAACCTAATCTTTTCAGGACCTTGTTGTGGATCAAAGGTGGCCATTTTTGTGTCAGCATCGGGCGATCGATGCATTTTGTCAAGCCGTGATCCGTGGAGTGAGAAGCTGACTGAGTCCAAACAGAGCAGCCGTCTCTGTACGTAAGACCAAAGGTCCCAAGCTCACGGGCGTGAGCCTGGGAGTGCGCTCAAGCAAAGCGATTTCTCGCTCCGAGAACCCGCCCTCAGGACCGATCAGCAGGGCTGCAGGGAGGGTCCGTACTCGATCGAGACTTTGACTTTTTGCGCGCTCGCGCTCGTGAGCCCAGAAAATCGGTAGCTCAGGAGGAGACCTTGACCACTCCTCAAGTGGGATGGGAGATGAGATTTCGAGTCGAGTCAAGCGACCGCACTGTTTGAGCGCCTGATCTGAGATCTTTCTCCATCTCTCCATAAATGCAGGAGCTCCTCGACGCTCGAGTTTAACGACCGAGTGGGCGCATTGAAGAGGAGTGACTTTACGAATTCCAAGTTCTGTCGCTTTTTCTAAAATCCATTCCATCGAATCTGATTTTGGAATGCCAATCACAAGCTCGAGAGCAGCTACCTGCGCACGCTCGAGCTGAGACTCGACCGCAGAGATTTGGTGAGCGATGCAGTTTTTTCCCTCTAAGTGAACACGAGCAAGCCATCCCTTGCCTTGACCATCGAGGATCTCGATTTTCTCACCCTCCTGTACGCGTAGCACTTGGATTGCGTGTTGCGCTTCTTCTTTTGGGAGAGCGACTTGTTGGCTCTCTGGAAGTTGTGGGACCAAAAAGCGTTTCATCTCAGTCTCCGGATCAACAATAAGGGGTCATACGCTCCACTAAGCGAGAGTGAAACCTCACTCCAACCTGACTTGAGTAAAAGCGCATTATCCCAAGTCCAGAGCGGAAATAGCGGCAGCTCTTGATAGAGGCGAGTTTGAATTTTTTTTAAAAGCTCGTGCCTACGCTTTGGATCAAGCTCAGACATCGCACGCTCGATCCAAGCATCAATCTCAGCATCTTTAAAGCCCGTCGTGTTGCGACGCTCCTTGGAGTGTGCAAAGAGACGAAAAATAGATCCATCCGCAATCCCGATAAAGCGCGAAGAAAAAATTTGGTAACTACCTTTTCGGATCGACGCGAAAAACGTCCCCGGCTCTACAACATCAAGGACCAAGCGCACTCCAATCTTTGAGAGCATCTCGCGAATCATGAGAGCCGTCTCAAACCCCTCACGGACTGGAGTGGTTTTGTATTGAAGAGAAAAACGAATTCCCGAAGCTTGAACCGGAAATCCCGCCTCATCCAGGAGCTTGCCTGCGAGAGTGAGATTGAACTCATAGGGATGACTCGTGCTTTCGGGAAGTAGAGGAGAGATCACCCCTGTTGCTACAGATCCCATTTCAAGCATTCGGTAACGGACAACAGAGGGTCGATCGATAGCGTGTGCCAAGGCTCGTCGAACACGTGAGTCTTTTAAAATTGGATCTCGCGTATTGAATGCAAGATAACTTAAGTTAACCCCCTCGCTCTTGAGCAGTCGAAACTGCGCATCTTTACGACCCGCAATCCATCGAGTTTTTGCAAGAGTGAGAACGTTTTGGGCAGCGTCAAACTCTCCTGCCAAAAGCTTCAGAATGCGAGTCGGCTCGTCACGGATGACCCGGAACTGGATTCGAAGCGCTTGAGGATCCGAAGGGATGATCTCCCAGCCTTGCTCAAGCGCCGAAGAGCGCCAGTTGCCACCCTTGAGCCGATAGCCAGTGCTCGCGAGGAGAGGGAGACTTTCGTTGGGCTCCTCGCATGGCGTTTTCCCAGGCTGTCGGAAATAGCGAAGCAGACTTGCGTTTTGAGGGAGATAAGCCTCAGGAGACGCAAATCTGAGCCTCAAAGTCGAAGTCCCAACCACCTCGGTAGCAAGCCATCCCCGAAAACTCATCCCGACGTTTGAGACAGGCTTAGAGCCACGATAGTTTTCAAGGCACTGGGCGACTTGATCTGCGGTAATCGGCTCTCCTGACTCATCGATCAGGCCTTTTTGGATCTCAAACTCCCAAGTCTTGCCTTGTTCAAGAGCGCGCCAGCGTTTTGCCAGGCCTGGAACGGGCTGGAGGCGGTTGTCTAATCGTGTGAGCCCTAAAAACAAAAGGGCACCAAGTCTTTGTCCCGTGAGATCAAGACTCTGGCGTGGATTGAGTGTGATAGGCGGACGATCCACTAAAATCCTTAGCGGATCGGTCTCGGTCACCGAAGCTACGGAAAATAATGGCATTAATATCAGCACAAACCAACCCGACATTGAGTGCATTGTATCCAGCTTGAGGCTTTGGGCTCCAGTGCATTCGTGATAACTGAGGGCCCCATGTATTTAATCGGGATTGCGGGGGGCTCTGGCTCCGGAAAAACAACCTTCGCTCAAAAAGTCATTCGCAGTGCGTCCAGTCCTGATGTGATCCTGCTTCATCAAGACTCCTACTATCTCCCCAAAATCCCCGAAGTTGCTCGCTCAGGCGGAAAGCTCAATTTCGATCATCCAGAGGCTTTTGACTGGGAGCTGCTAAAAAGTCATCTCGAGCGTCTCAGACGAGGAGAGCAAGTTGCGGTTCCAGTCTATGACTTTAAAACCAACAGCCGCCTCTCAGACACGCAACTCATTGGGCCAAGCCGCGTGATTGTGCTTGAAGGGATTTTTGCACTTTGGGACGAGCAAATCCGCAAGCTTTTAGACTTAAAAATCTATCTCAATGTAGAAGCCGATATTCGATTCATTCGACGTCTTCACCGAGACGTTCACGAGCGTGCGCGTACGCTCGACAGCATCATTCGTCAGTACTACGATAGTGTGCGACCTATGCACCATGAGTTTTTGGAGCCAACTCGACAGTATGCTGATCTGATCGTCGGCGAGGAGACGGACTTGGCTGCTGAGGTTGTGGCTTCACAAGTGTTTCGCTTAGTGCAGCAGTCGAGGGAGACAGAGTTGTGAGCACATCAGAGATCAAAATCCTTCCGATCGGGGGACTGGGCGAGATCGGCATGAACTGCATGGTCATCGAGTACGAGGATGAAATCCTCGTGATTGATTGTGGACTTTTGTTTACGGACTTAGATCATTTCGGTGTGGACTTTGTCGTTTCAGACTTTGCTTATCTAGTGGAGAGAAAAGATAAGGTCAAAGCGGTTCTCCTCACGCACGGTCATGAGGATCATATCGGAGCACTGCCTTTTTTGATGAAAGCCGGCATTCGCGCGCCGATCTATGCCTCCCCTTTTACAATGCTCTTGGTTCGCGAGCGTTTGCGTGAGGCGGGTTGGCTCGATCGTGCGCAATTGTGCGAGCACGCACTCACGACAGAGATTGATCTCAAGTGCAAGTATTTTAAGGCGCGCTCAATCGCAGTGAATCACTCGATTGTTGAGGCAGCCTCTCTTGCCATCGAGACCCCGCTGGGGCTGATTTTGCACACTGGGGACTTTAGGATCGACTCAGATCCTTTCTACGGTAAGCCCCTGGATTTGGATGTTTTTCGAAAGCTCGGTCAGGATGGGGTTTTGCTCCTCATGTCAGACTCAACCAATGTTGAGCGCTGCGAGCATGGAAAGAGCGAAAGCACCGTGCATCAGAAACTCGAAGAGCTTCTGGCGCGAGCCGAGGGGCTGACGGTGGTCTCTATGTTTGCGTCGAATATTGGTCGCATGGGGCAAGTCTTCTCGATCGCAAAAAAAATGAACAAGCGTGTCGCCGCCTGTGGTCGCTCGATGGAGCAAAACATTCAGCATGCTTTTAAAGCAGGCTACCTCCGAGGCGCTGAGACTCAGTACATCTCACAGGATCAAATCTCAGAATATGCCCGTAAGGACGTGATCGTGCTTGCGACAGGCTCTCAAGGAGAGCCGCGCTCAGCACTTACGCGGATGTCGAGGCGAGAGCATCCGGAGATCAAGTTTGAGTCAGGAGATCGCGTTATCCTCTCGTCTAAATTTATCCCTGGAAATGAAAAAGCAATTGGTCGATCGATTAATGATCTTTTTCGCCAAGGAGCGGATGTGATCTACGAGGCGATCGAAGAGGTCCACGTTTCAGGTCATGCAACGCGACCCGAACTCCGTCAGATGATCGAAGCTGTGAAGCCAAGATTCTTTGTTCCGATCCACGGAGAGTATCGACACTTAGTGCATCATGCAGCTCTGGCCCGTGAGTGTGGGATCCCTGAAAAAAACGTTGTCCTTGCCGTGAATGGAGATCTTCTCGCATTGACTCAAAACGACCTTTGGATCTCAGGTCAGCTCCCCGAGGGGCGAGTGATGGTCGAAAATCGAGAAGGACAAGAGATCTCAAAAACCACGCTCAAAGAGCGTCGACAGCTTGCGGAGACCGGGGTCGTTATTTCTGTCGCGCTGAGAGACAAGCGCACAGGTGAGCTGGTTTCGGATCCGGTGATTGTTGCCAAGGGGCTCGCCCATGAGACCGTCGAGGCGTGGGTGCTTGATGAGGCACGCGCAGAGATGAAAGAAGTACTGCAAGGGTGGGAAGAGGAGTGGGATCAAGCCCTCTTCCACCCTCAATTTCAAGAGCAGTTTCGAGTGGAGCTTCGCCGTTTCATGAATACAAACTTAGGCAAGAAGCCCGTTGTGATCCCCATTGTCCTAGACGTTTAAGGACTCAGCAGTCCCAAGGAGCTCGGGACGCTTGGAAGAACATAGTTCTCAAGCCAGCCACTTGGTTGTCCACCAATGACTTTATAAGGATTATCCGCAACCTCAATCATGTAGAGACTTGGGCGCAAGTTGTCTTCAAACACTCGGTCTAAGATCTTTGCTCCTGGGTAAAATCCACCGCTCCACATGTCTTTTGGCGAAAGCTCAAACGTAAACGCAAACATCTTGTGCGTCCCGTAGGCCCAATCTGTTGTATCGCCTGAGGCAATGTACAGATCCGATGCTTGTTGTGGGGTGTACTTGTTCCACTGGGCCATGGTGCGTGCCATGGTTTCAAAGACCTGGAGATCCTTTTTGTCGCTGATCGGGTCATAAGTATGCCCCCAGGGGTAGAGAATCAGTTCACTAAAGGTATGAAACGACAGCAAAACGCGAGCATTTTGATGGGCACTCACGAAATCCCGAATTGCAGAGCTCTCGGGCTCTGAGAAAGGCTGTGGACCCATGAAGGTATCAGAGGACCCGCTGCTCGATGAGCCCCCTGTCCCCCACTTGTATCCATAGTTGCGATTGAGATCGACCCCCATCGTGCCGTCGCGGTTTTTTGCGCGGTTTTTTCGCCACATTCGGTACTTTTCGGTAGCGATGTCGTACTCAACTCCATCAGGGTTGACCATGGGAATGATCCAGATATCTCGACTCTCCAGAAGAGCTGCAATTTGAGCGTCATCGCGATTTCCGAGTAGATGCTGCGCAAGCATGAGAGGGATCTCTGCGCTGACGTGCTCGCGCGCATGATGATTGCCCATAAAGATCACGCCAGGTTTTGTGCTTAGACCAGCAACTAAGTGCTCGGGAGTTGTGTTGATCTGAAGCGCCCAGATGTCTCGCCCTTCAACCGTTTTTCCAATCGACGATACTCGAGCGATGTCTGCGTGACGTTGCTCAAGCATCCGCAGTGCGGCGGTCATCTCGGTCGCGTTGTGAAAGCGAGCATCCTCTGATGGAAAATCAAAGAGCCCATCATGTCCTCCTCGTGCTACCGAGACATCAAAGTCACCTAAGATCTGAAACCCGCTTTCGCGTAGATTTTTCAGAGAGCTAGGGTCTGCGATCACCCACACGCTGTCAGAGCGCACGGCTTCAATACTTGCGCCTAAGTTCGCAATCCGTGAGCGCTCGACCCGATCTTTTGCCGCCACTTGCACAAAGCGTCTTTGGTCAGGGCCCCCACCCTGATCGTGGGCGTGAGCGTGAATGACGCAAAACAAAGCCAGCATTGGCAGAACCATCCTTGAGATTTTCATCGGTTTTCCCCCATCCGTTGGTTGCGAAATCATATCTTCCCTCGAAGTGAGTCCAAGGGGGGGCGTCAGAATTTATTCAAAAATTATCGCCAGTTAAGACGAGCCGCAGCAGCCAAAATCTTGTCTCCGACTAAAACACTAAAGTTTAAAGAGACTCTTCCGAAGAGTAGGGTGCGAGGTGAAGCGAAAATGTCGAAAGAAAAGAAAGCAGCTCCTATCGAAGGTCATTGTCACGCAACAGGATGTAAGGGGAAGGAAGCGCGCTTCAGTTTCTGCAGTGAGCACTTCGAGCAGTACAAGTTTGGTTTGATTAACAAGCTCGGGGATCGCGTTCCCGACTATGACAAAAAGTTCGAGCACTACAGCGCTTATGTCGAGCGCAAGCGTGCTGGCAAAGTTGCCTAAATAGGCAAAGAGGCTGTACCCACCACCTCCTCATCGGGGGCTTCTGGGGGATCTCTCCTCACGAAGCCCCCGATCTCTATTTAACGCCAACTAGAGTAGTCCTCGAAATCGAGCGCAAGCGCATCGCGTAGTCCAAAGCTGCGCGTGGGGTCCTCCTCTAAAAAAAGTGCAAGCACGCGGAGGAGATCATCGGTCGTTAAGATCCCCTCGACCGCTCCACTTTGCGTGATGAGAACTGCGGAGATCTTTTCTTTCAACATGATCCGAACGGTATCAAGCATCGGTGACGTGGCCTCTACGCTAATCACAGGCCAACTCATGTAGTCTCTCGCCTGCGCATCGGGATCAAACTTCAAAATCTCCGTCGGATAGTTTGGGTCATCGTCAAGCTCCGATCGCATTGCGCGCGCCAAATCCCGATCCGATAGAATCCCAATAATCGTCCCCGCATCATCTGTAATCGGAAGATGCCGGATGCGATGCCTTTTCATTAAAGTGTTCGCACGCTCAACCGAAGATCGGTGCGATAACTTGATCAAATCCCGAGTTGCAGCAGTCTCTGTTTCCATATGTACTCTCCCCCTCGTTTTTAAATCGAGCAACAGCTATGCCGTCAGGAGACGCAAGAAAACAGTTGATCAAACGAGAAACGGGGCGAATCACCCCGAGGCGAGAGACAACTTGTCTCGCTCAAATATTTTTTAAAGAGCGATCCCGAGTTGTTGCATCGCTTCGAGCTGTAGCGTTTTTACCTCGGCGCAGGCTTGAAAAGCTGCATGAGTCATTTGCTCGAGTTGTGATTGGGTGAAAGACTGACGCTCGGCTGTGCCCTGCACCTCGATCAGCCCCCCCGCTCCTGTGATCACAAAGTTCATGTCGATGTCGCACTGGGAGTCCTCGGGGTAGTCCAAGTCGACGAGAAGCTCTCCCTGATGAAGTCCAAGAGAGATTGCCGAGACCGTGCCTCGCCAAGCTGCCACCGGGATCCGATGCTGCAGGTGCAATCGATGGAGTGCTTGAGCAACAGCGATGCAGGCGCCGTTGATCGAGGCTGTGCGAGTTCCTCCATCCGCCTGCAAAACATCACAATCCACTAAAATACTCCGCTCTCCTAAAAGATTAAGGTCCACCATCGAGCGCAGCGCGCGGCCGATGAGGCGTTGAATCTCTTGGGTGCGGCCTGAGATCTTCTCGCGATCGCGCTTTGTCCTTGTGTGGGTAGACCGAGGGAGCATTGAGTACTCGGCCGTAATCCAGCCTCGTCCCTTTCCTTCCAGCCACTTGGGAACACTCTCCTCAATTGAGGCAGTACAAAGGACTTGCGTGTTCCCCATCCGGATCAAGGCCGATCCCTCGGCGTAGAGGTTGACGCCTGTTTCGATGGTGGTCGGTCGGATTTGCAGTGTTCCACGGGTCGAGGGTCTTCGTTCCATTTGGGGGCGAATCTATGTTATCTGCGGAGCATGAGTCAACGTCTGCTCCCCTCACTTCCGCTCTCGGATTGGGCCGATTCTCTGCGTCGTGGTCTGCTTGAGGACGATGCTTCATGGGACTTTACGAGCTGGTCGTCAGCACGCGTCGCACGAAAAAATCAGATTCGTGCTGAAATCGTTGCGAAATCCTCAGGTGTTTTTGTGGGGGTTCCGTTACTCCATGCGGCACAGCTCATTGCAAAAGAGTGGGGTGAGCCGCTACGAGTCCAAGCGCGCGTCAAAGAGGGCGCCTCAATTCGCCCTGGCCAGGTTGTAGCGATTTGGAGTGGCTCGGCACGTGCGGTCCTGGCGCTTGAGCGTCCTTATCTCAACCTCGCGTCAACGCTGTCGGGGATCGCGACTTCCGCGCGAGAGTGGAGAGAGCGAGTTTCGGAGAGTCATCCCGAGATCCGACTTTGTCCGACCCGAAAAACTCTTCCCGGGTACCGATCACTTTTTATCTATGCAGCTTGTGTCGGAGGCGCGCATCCACATCGGATGGGTCTTTCAGGGGGCGTTCTGATTAAAGAAAATCATCTCCGGATCACCTCCTCGATCACACGGGCAGTAAAAAGCGCCCGCGAAACGGCTCCTCATGGATTGCGGATCGAGATCGAAGTCTCTTCTCTTGCAGAGCTTAAGAAAGCGTGCAGCGCGCGCGCAGACGTTGTGATGCTTGATAACTTCGCTCCTGATCAGGTTGCGCAAGCTCTTCAGTGGCTACGGAGCGCAAAGCACCGGCCTGTGATTGAGGTTTCGGGGGGCTTAACGCTGCAGACGATCGCTCCTTACCTTCAAGATGGAGTAGATGTTCTCTCAGTTGGCGCGCTCACTCACTCAGCCCGTCCCTTGGACCTCTCTCTTTTAGTGAGGAGATAGCTTTGCTTTTTGATGAGTGCGACTCTACCAATCGCATTGCACGCGAGAGAGCAGAGCAAGGTGCACCTGAGGGAGATTGGATTTCGGCTCGAGTCCAAACCGCTGGTCGCGGCCGGCAAGAACGCGTTTGGGAATCAGTTGAAGGTAATCTTTTTCTGTCGATGGTACTTCGAAGCGTCCCGATCGAGCGTTGGACTTGGGTTTCGCTTCTCTCTGCAGTAGCGATTCGTCGCGCTCTTGTGAGTCTGGATCACCGTTTAGGATCTCACATTCAAATTAAGTGGCCCAACGACCTTTGGGCAGACCATAAAAAACTCTGCGGTATTTTAGTTGAAAGTGGAGGCAACGCTCATGGTCGATATCTCGTTGTTGGCGTTGGTCTTAATGTTTCGTGCGCACCGCAGGGTAAAGCTTTGATGTCGACCTGTGTGTCCGACTTAGGATCATCGATCGGGCTTGAAGATGTTCGCTCTCAAGTGATCTGCGAACTCAGAGCCCTACCGTCGCGAATGCGAGAAAGTTTCGAAGCTGAGAGGCAAGAGTTTGTTTCGCATTCTGTATTGCAGCTGCAGGATGAGATTGAGTGGTTCGGTCAGCGGGGTAAAGAGAATGGATACTATCTTGGAGTTGGCGAGCACGGAGAGGCTCGGGTAAAACAGGGAGAAACGATCCGGTCTTTGTTTACCGATGAGATCTCACGCGTGAGGCGGAGAGGTTAAAAGCTTATGAATCTCTTGTTTAATCACTCGCTCGGCGATGTCTGGAAACATTTTTTGAATCATTCCTTCAAGAGTGGTCTGGATCTGACTTCGCACGATCTCCTCCATCTGTGTTGAAGAAAGTGGGATGACTTGAGGGGTTGTTGCAGCCTGAGGTGCTAAACGCGGTGGTGCAGGAGGAGGAGATGGCATGTGGATCTGAGTCGAGATTTCAAGACGCTCATTTCCGAAGTCCGAAAGCATCACTTCATCGGGTTGTGTGGTCGGTCCATTGAGATCAGCAAAAACTCCTGGAGGAGGGAGCACGGGCTCGTTTAGGTGGAGTCCTGTAAGTGTACGATCTCCGATTTGAGGGATCGAAGAGGCCGGTGGCATGGGCGGCATCGGAGGGATTTTCGCAGCAGGTTCATTCACGTTCCAGTTCATCGAGTCTAATCCACTCATTTTGATGGTTTCTTCGGTGAGTCGTCGAATATCCTCCCCCTCCGCAAGCGGTGCGGTTGCAGGCTCCCAAAGATCCTCGGGTCCTGAGGTGAGAGGGGATAACGCTGGAGGTGGGGGCGGAGGAGACTTCGCACGTTTTTGTAAAACTTCGCTTAAGATTTGTTTGAGTCGCGCCGGCTCAAGCTCAAAGGGCTTGATCAGTCGCCCATCAAATTCAAGAGCGTTTGCTTGCGCCTCGTCGACTTGCTCGTGCGCGCTCGACATCAACACAAAACGTGAGTCAAAATGATCGAGAGCGTGGTTGTACTCGCTTTTGACATCGTAAGCAGATTTTCCAGGTAGCGATGCATCAATGAGGACGACATCGGGTCTAAAAAAAGGGATCTGAGTGCTCGCCTCAATTCCATCCGACACCGATTGAATCTCAAAGCCCTCATTAGCGAGCGCAAGCTTCACGACTTTCTGAATCGTCAAGCTATCATCGGCGACTAAGAGCTTTTTTAGAGGCATCGTGCGAAGAGTTTGGCACTCTTTTTTTTTAGTGTAAAGCTTTGGCGATCAAGGAGTTAGACGAGTGAGAGCTTACTTCCCTCGCGCAATCGTTTTCTGGTATACTGAAAGGGCTCTGGTGTTCGGCGAAAAACATTTGGACCCTACAGTCAATTACCCAGGGGGCTGTCACTGTCTGATGGTGTGCATGCCCGGCACGACCGGGAAGCCTAAAGTCAGCATACGGCGCCCACTTTGATATCCTGGGGCTCCAATTGACACGCCGGACGCCAGGGCTCTCTACCGCCCCGCTCCAAAAGAGATTTGACAGTGCGTCTTAAGCGCACCTAAACTGGGCTGGAGTATGGCTTCGTCCAAAGACACTCCTTTTACGCAAAACGGTTGGATCCACGAATTGGCCCGTCTCGAAGTTCATCCCGAGGCGGAGCGATTGTTTGGTCTAACAAACTCGAACGATCCTTCGCAAATGGTGGAGGAGGCGACCGTTCAGTTTATGACGGCTCTTCGAGAGCGGTTCACGGACTTTGCTCGCGTCCTCAACGGCTACTCCGACGGAGCACAGAAGTTTCAAGAGGTGAAAATCTACTCAGTCGCGCAGACGGCGGCTGATTTCATGCTGTTTAGAAATCAAGTGAAGCTCCTGTTCACCAACGCAGCTCACGGCATGATCCAAGTCTCTTTTGCTAAGCACACTCGAACCACGGTTGCAGTCGACACTCAAGCCGAAAACCCGATTTTAGCTCAGTATGAGCGGCCACAAGAGATTCTGGCGCAGCTTGGGCCTTTCCGTGAAGTGGTGTGGACCTATCAAGGGGAGCGAGTCAATTCGGATCAAGTGGCGCGATTTTATTTTTCGGAATTTATTCGAGCGACTCGCGATCAGCGAAAGTCCAAGGCAGGAAACCAAGTGCTTCTCGATCAGATCCGCACGTTACTCCAAGAGCGCGGGATCGAACTTTAGCGCTACCGAATTTGATCCATTTCTTTTCGGAGGAGATGGAGACTTTCGGTGAGCTCTTGCGTACGCATCCCGATCTGTTTGAGAAGTTGTGAGGAGTTGAGCGAAAAATCTAGCTCAGGAGTTCGCGCACCAAGGGGCTGTATGAGATCCGGTGAGTAGCCGTACTCTCGTGCAAACTCACGCCCCAGATCAAAAGCTGTCGCACGAGTGAGTCCACCGAGATGGTAGACTTTATTTCGCTGTGGATTTTCGATGAGTCCCTCGACTGCCTGCAGGAAGTGGGGCATCGGGATCCATGAGTGGTAGGCGTCATGAGAGAGCTCGATTCGCTGTTTTTTTGCAAGCGCGATTCGGAGTTGATCGAGCAAGGTGGGGTGCCGCACGGTTCCACGGCCAAAGATCGGGCTTGAGCGGAGAATACAGAAATTCAATGACTTACTTTTGATAAAGTTTTCACTGGAGAGTTTAGATTTTCCGAGAGCAGCCTCAGGGAGAACCACGTCGATCTCGTGATAGTTCCCGCGTTTTCCATCAAACACATAAGCATTTGAGAGATAGATCAGTTTAGGTTGGAAGATCTCAGACACAGTTGAGATGTTGACCGTGCCGCCTGTGTGAATACGGTCTGCATCGCGCGGATTTTTTTCGGCCCATGCGACGTCATTACTGCCTGCGACGTAGATGATGATTTCGGGTCGGATCGAGTACATGAGTCGCTTTGCGAAATCGCGTTTTAAGGCGTCGAGCGGGAAAAAAGTGACCCCCTGAATTTGGGTGGGGTTTTTGTGGTAGGTCGCAAAAACTTTGTAGTTGTCTCTGAGTTTCAAGCACAAATGAGTGCCGAGATAGCCACTTCCACCCACGATGAGGATAGTCTTAAAGCGATTCACCGCACCAGAGGATATCAGACAAACGGCTATTGCGCGAATGACTGCCGCCCCGGAAGACACGAGGGTCAACCGGGGCGGACAAATCCGCGCTTAGTTTGTATACAGCCGTTCAGCCGCCCCGCTAAGGATCGAGGTCATACGAGGCTCCTGTTGTGAGCCACTTCGAGTTTCAGCTCTTAGGTTTAGCCTAGGAGCTTCGTCGCAGCGGCGTTCGTGTTGTTGGCCTGACCAAGGACCGAGATGCCCGCAGACATCAAGATATTGTTCTTGGTCATTTCCGAGACCTCTTCCGCTACGTCCGTATCACGGATACGAGAGTTGGCGGCTGCAAGGTTCTCTTCGTAGATCGACAAGTTATTGATCGTGGACTGGAGTCGGTTCTGCATCGCACCGAGGTCGGCGCGAATGCTGTTGACTCGAATCAAGCCGTCATCGATCACGCTGAGACTCAGCTGAGCGCCCTGCTTGGTGGCGATAGATTCACCGCCCAGTTTGAGCGCGTCAAGTGAGGAGTCCGCACGTTCACCGTTGTAAACAATCCGATCGAGGATCGGGTTGTTTTGCGTACCCACTTGAATCTCGAAGATCCCAGCCTTTCCGTTCAATAGCGGTGTGCCGTTGAAGTTGGTCACGTTGGCGATCCGGTCGATTTCTTGCTTCAGCGATTGGAATTCGCGGTCAGCAAATTGTCGTTCCGTATCTCCGATCGTATCCGAGGCTGACTGGATGGATAACTCTCGCAAGCGGATGAGCATGTTTGAAATTTCGTTCAAACCACCTTCCGAAACTTGGATGAGAGAGATCCCATCGTTTGCATTTCTTCGAGCCTGTCTCATGCCGCGAATCTGAGCACGTAAGTTCTCAGAGATCGCAAGCCCTGCCGCATCATCACCTGCGTGATTGATTCGGCTACCACTGGCTAACCTCTCCAGTGATTTGTCCAGGTTCATACGCGTGATCGACATCTGGCGCTGCGCATTGAGCGCCGTTGTATTGGTCGCTATTCGCAATCCCATACTTCTAGCCTCCGTTCATAAGCGCATCCTCCATAAAGCCCGTACCTTTTCCGTAAGGTCCGGCCTGCATCCATGCAGATTTGGTTTTTACCCTACTTCCATGGGTGCCCGTTCTCCCTAAGGACCATTCCTTAGAGCGGGTTGCCCACATCCTTGTTTTGCCCCCGAGTTTCCTCGTGGGCGGCTTTGATCTGTAGGCCTCAAGCCCGCAGGTCAAACTTTTTACCCCAGCTTTTTGTAGTCTCTCCTGATTGTACCGGTTGAGGCTCGTGTTCCCGCGTTCCTTGCGAGAACACGAGCACTCATTCCGTGTGGTTGCATCCAGGAAACAAGTCAGACAACGACACTGTCTGTTTGTTTGTGTTGTGTGGTCGTGGGGTTAAACTTTCATCGGCCTCCTTAGCCCTGACTCAAGAGCTGTAGTGCGTTCTTGATCGAGTTGTTAGCCTGGCTCAATACTGCGATGCCAGACTGATTTAAAATGTTGTTCTTCGTAAGCTCGGTCGTCTCCGTTGCAAGATCTGCATCTCGGATACGAGAGTTTGCAGCAGACAAGTTCTCTCGAGTAACCATGATGTTATTGATCACGGATTGGAGCCGGTTCTGCATTGCACCGAACTCAGCACGAATCGAAGTCACTGAAGTGAGCGCTTTATCAATCGCGGCCAGGCTGTTTTGCGCACTCGCCTTATCTGCGACACTGGCAAGGTTGATTCCTAGTGCGACCACATTGATGTCACTTGAGTACGGATCAAAGAGCTTCACGCGATCGAGTACTGGATTGTTGCCTGTGCCGATCTGAACTTCGAACGAAGAGGATCCACCATTTAAGAGTGGAACACCGTTAAACTTTGTTGAGTTCGCGATCCGGTCGATTTCCTCCATCATCTGTTGGAACTCGACGTCGAGGAATTTTCGCTCTTGTGGCCCCACAGTGTCAGAAGCGCCTTGAACACCAAGCTCACGCATTCGGATCAAGATGTTTGCGACTTCTGCCATCGCGCCTTCGGCAACCTGAACCAGCGAGATCCCGTCTTGGGCGTTACGCTCAGCTTGCGAGATGCCGCGAATCTGAGATCGTAGACTTTCAGAAATCGCTAACCCTGCGGCGTCATCGCCTGCATGATTGATCCGAGAGCCTGAGCTTAAGCGCTCTAAAGATTTATCGAGATTGAATCGCGTTCCAGCGAGGTTTCGCTGAGCGACGAGAGCGGGTACGTTTGTGTTAATCCGTAGTCCCATAACCTTCCTCCATGAAGGTTCTTCCTCAAGGGCCTAATTCCGTGGCCCAGGATTTAGGTTGCACAGGGAGTTCATCCTAGAACTCCTTGAAGTGCTTCCACCTGACTCATCGGAGACACACGCAAACGCTTGAGGATTATTTTCGATTTATTTGCTCGGAAAAAGATGCCGGGAACCCGCGTGAACAAAACGCAAGCGATGCAAGAGGTTGTGAACGGGCCGGCAAAGTTTGCCGAGCGAAATGAACCTCACTTCTCAAAAAAATCTGCTGTATCTGCTGAATGCCTGCATGCGAACTCAGGTGAGAGTGGTTTTGGGGTTTCGCTGCGAGCCCGCTATAACTCAGTGTATCTCTTGAGTTGCGTATAGAGCGCAGTTCTATTGCCTTTGGGCAAAAGAGCTCATGGGGATCTGAAGTGCGATTGCGAAGAAAAACGCGGTGGCTTTCATGGTCTTCATAAATAGGACTTCCTCAAGCACAAAAGTGATTTAGCCCAGACGTTGCGCGTTCGAATAGGGCATAATGCGGTCCAAGACTGATGTTTCCACACCCTACCGGAGTGGCGGGGCTTACACAGCCTCAACGCTGTGAATGCTTGAGGGAGTGGACTGAAAACGGCTCTATTGACTGACGGCGATGCCGGTCACCATGAATGGCCAGGGGAACTGCGCGTATCCCGCGGAAGTCGGCGTGAGCACATAAAAGGGAGCGGCGGGAACTTGTTCCAGTCCTGCCCCTTCGGCGCCGAGCGATCACGGTAGGCGAGAAGGAGCCCAAGTTCGACAGCTTTTTTCATGGGTAAGACCGGCGCGTAACCGTCCGCGCAAATGAAGGAGAGGATGCCTTCTCCTGCGGTCGAAATGCCTTTGGCCTTGAGCACGTCCTCGATCTTCACGGCGCTGTACTCGATCGTGTGTTTCATCTCGGGGTTCTGGACTTTTCCTTCCTGAAGAGGGAGTGCGCGGAGTTCCTTCAAAATAATCTTCTCACTCTTCCCATCTCACTTGAGGTTGAGAACGGGTTCAGCGGCGTAAGTGGGCAGAGCCATCCAAAGCGCGGTCCAAGCGACAAGCAGCATGGAGCGATTCTGCCATAAAAAACAAAACGGCCCCGGGTTTACCCGAGGCCGCCGTCAAAAAAATGATGCGATGAGCGACTTAGGCCGCTTCTTCCATCGTCGATTGCCAGATTTCATAGAGCATCTTGCCGTTCAATCCCTTAAACCACTTTACGGCATGATCCAGTGGCTCTTAGC
>JBILEK010000032.1:0-29160 GCA_044352155.1 Bdellovibrionia bacterium | reverse complement strand
CCGGCGTCGAATGCGCTTTTCGTCGCCCAAAAGAATGGGCTCAGCGATCCCCTCCTCACGAATGATTTGAGCTGCGCGAAGGACTTTAGTGTTATCGCCTTCAGGAAACACAATTGAAACAAGATCTCCTTCACCGGTTTGCTTGACGCGATTTTTAATCCCACGCATGACGGTGTAAGTTGAGCCCAGCAACGTCTCCAAGGTCTCACGGTATTTCGGAAGATCGATTTTCTTACGCGCGACACCCGACTTCATTGCGGCCTCAGCGACGGCTGAAGCCACCCAAATCAGTGCACGACGGTCAAAGGGCTTGGGGATCAAATACTCGCGGCCGTACTTGAACTTCTGTCCTCCGTACGCACGCGCGACCGACTCGGGCACGTCTTCTTTGGCGAGTTGAGCAAGCGCTTTGACGGCTGCCATCTTCATCTCTTCATTGATCTGCATCGCCATCGTGTCGAGCGCACCGCGGAAAATAAACGGAAACCCAAGTACGTTATTCACTTGGTTGGGATAGTCGGAGCGGCCCGTCGCCATCAGTGCATCGGGACGCACTTTTGCGACTTGATCGGGTGTGATCTCGGGATCAGGATTGGCCATCGCAAAAATGATGGGCTCTTTAGCCATGCGCTTAACCATCTCTGGCGTCACACAATCTTTTACAGAGACACCCACAAACGCGTCGGCGCCATCCATCGCTTCCAAAAGCGTGCGACGCTCGGTATCCACTGCGAAGCGCTCTTTGTAGGGATTCATCCCTTCTTTACGCCCTTTGTAGATGACGCCTTTGGTGTCGACCATCATGATGTTCTCGCGCTTGACACCTAAGTTCACGTACAGCTGCGCACAAGCAATCGCTGCAGCCCCTCCCCCGCAGAACACGACTCGTACTTTCGAGATCTCTTTACCCGTGAGCTCGAGAGCGTTCAAAAACGCAGCCCCCGAAATCACGGCCGTACCATGTTGATCGTCGTGAAAAACGGGGATCTTCAATCGTTTTTTGAGCTCTTCTTCGATGTAAAAACACTCAGGCGCCTTGATGTCCTCAAGGTTGATCCCGCCGAAGGTGGGCTCGAGCATCTCACATGCACGGATGACGTCGTTCGGGTCCTTGGCATTAAGCTCAATATCGAAGACATCGATATCGGCAAATTTCTTAAACAAGACCCCTTTGCCTTCCATGACAGGCTTGGAGGCAGAGGCGCCGATATCGCCCAATCCCAGCACTGCAGTTCCGTTTGAGACCACCGCCACCAAATTACCTTTGGCTGTGTACTCGTAGACGAGCTCCTCTTTTTCCGCGATCATGCGGCAGGGCTCCGCAACCCCGGGTGAGTAAGCGAGGGTGAGGTCTTTTTGAGTCGACACGGGCTTGGTCGGGATGACTTCGATTTTTCCTTTACGACCACGCGAGTGGTACTCGAGGGCCTCTTTGTTCATGTTGGCTGCCGCGTTATTTGACGCATTTTTCGAGGAAGGTGTCGTGCTCATAAGCCCGAAAACGTAACTCATGCCTTCGGGAGGCACAAGGATTGAACCGTTTGATTCTCCTTACAAAGCTGTGTCAGAATTTTTGAGAAAGGGACCACATGAATCGACCAAAGAGCTCTGCCCTGACGCGATACATCACTGCCGGTTTTTTGAGCTTAGCGCTCACACCCGTTTGCGCGCTTGCTGATGTGTTCTCCTCCGTTTGGGAGAACCGCGCGGTCTCTCAAAAGGCGCTTCGATTTGAGCCTTCCGTTTCTTACTTCAATTCGAACTTAAACTTCGACTCAGACGGTCGAACCGCATTGCCTCAAAATCTTTCCGGATACAATCGCCTGCACGCGAACGCGCGACTGGCCTACGGATTGAGCGAGGATTTCACGTTTTTTACCGATCTCTCTTGGGCTCGTGTCGAAGTCCTACACACGACCGTGGGTGGAGTGACTTACGGACTGACCGACCAGACTCTTGGATTGAACTGGCGCTTATACCGCTCTCAAGCCACGGATGCGTCACTGCATCTGCAAGCGTCAGCTGACGTCCCACTTTATAGCTCAACATCTACTGCAACAACCAACGCTCCCGCTCTCGGAGATCAGGCCTTAGGATTTACAGTAGGCGCCCTTGCCGACTATCCGATCTCTCGCAACGAGCAAAACCAGCTTTTACTCACAGGTGGCGCAGGCTATCAGTGGCGAGCAAAAGATTTTTCAGCAGGGATCCCCTGGAGCGCAGCTCTGCGCATGCGTCAACGAACAGAGGGTGTCGAGTTTTTGGCACAACTCCAAGGACTGCAATCGCTCAACACTGACCCCTCTAGCCCGCTCCTCGCGACAAGCGCGCGCTCCCTCACTCAGAGCGGAGGAAGCTACTACTTAAACGCGATCAATCCTTCATTCCTCCATCTGAGGGGGCGCTTGGGCTATCGATTTAGCCCTAAATCTAGTGTTTTTGTAGGCCTCACCCAAGGGATCTCAGGGACTCAGGCGCCAAAGTACTTCTCTGCAGAAGCGGGTTTTGAGTTCACGTGGACAACCGCCCACGAACCTCCGCTTAAACGCCACACTCAAACAGGATTTGTCTCCTATAGCGGGGAGGCTCGCGTCACTCGGGTGAATGATCGCTTCAACCTCTTTAAAATCAATCGCGGCTCAGACGCAGCAATCAAAGTGGGCGATATTCTGGATGTTTTCGCAGTGAACACGTCCGGCGACGTGACCGAAGTCATTGCTCGCGCGCGGGTCATGGACGTCAAAGACGGTGAGGCTGCACTCAAAGTCATCGAGTTTTACAAAGAAGTGTGGATTGAAGAGGGATTTGTCGTGAAATCCCAGATCCGCTAAACTATCTCTCAAAAGGACTCTCCTGCTCATGAAACGCACTTTGATCCTCACTCTCACTCTCACCTTCACCCTCAGCTCGACTGCACTTGCGGCAAAGTTCCAAAACCAGTTTGTCGAGTTCGAGCTACCCCCCATGTGGCAATGCAACCTCGAAGGCGCGGAATGGGTTTGTCAAAGCACCGAGCGCGAAAAGAAACGCGACGCCATCATCGTTCTTGCAGCAAAACTCGCGGGTGATAACGACGGCATCACCAAGTACATGGACTACCTCAAGCGACCTAAAGAGTGGATGACCATGAAAGGTAAGCCCATCCGCTCAGAGCCGCGCTACGTAAAAGAAGCAAGTGTAGCAAATCATCCTTGGGTCGACTCAATCCACATGGAGTCAGAGATCCCAGGATTTCTCACTCGCTACCTCGGTACGACCAAAGCCGACATCGCGGTACTGGTCACCTACTCGGTCAACAAAGACAAATGGGCTCAGTATCAAGGCGTATTTGACTCCATGGTCAATACGCTCAAAGTCTTTCGCCGCTCGGGTCCGATCAATCTTCCAGCAGGTGGAGAGTCTGTTCTTGCGCGCGCACCGATTGGCCAAAACCCAACGCTGATGGGCGTGTTTCCTGACGCCGGCGAAGGTCAGCAGCAAGCGCCTGCACAGAAAAACGAAGACGACACGTTCCTCTACATCATCCTGGGTGCTGCGGTAGTGCTCTTTATTCTTTGGAGAAAGCGCCGCTCAAACGGCTAGGACATTCGGGCGCGATCAAGAGACCGAATCTTGGGGCTTCCACGAAATGTTTCTGCGCCACACGCTGCAGATCTTCTGGCTTCACGGAGTCGATCAACTTACAGATCTCACGCACGGGCACATAATCGCCTAAAAAAAGCTCGTTTTTGGCAATGTTCGACATGCGCGCATCCATGTCGTCAAGCCCCATCAAGATCCCGCCCTTGAAGTTCTCCTTGATCGAATCGAGATCACGCTTCGGGAATGTCTCCCGGGTCAAGCGATCGAGGATCTTCTCCACGCGCGAGTAGGCCTCGGTCACGCGCTTGGGCGACGTGCCCACATAGATCGACATGAGCCCCACATCGCGAAACGCGCTTAAGTGCGAATAAACCGAGTAGGCAAGCCCTGCCTTCTCGCGGATTTCTTGAAACAGCAGCGAACTCATCCCCACTCCAAGTAACTGATTGAGCAGGATCGAAGGGATGCGATCCGCCGAGTTGTAGGGCACACTCTTGATCCCTACCACCAGATGCGCCTGCTCTGTGCGTCGTCGCACAAACGCAAAGCCGGGATAGAACGTGCTCCCGCGCAAGAGAGGCTTTTTTGAAGCTCCGCCGTGGAGTTTCCAGCGCCCCAGCGCACGAAAACTGCGTTTCAGATCTCCATGCGATACATCGCCTGAGACCGAAATCAACAACCGATCCGGCTTATAAAACTGACGAAAATAACGCACTAAACTCTGGCGAGACATCCGTTGGATCGTCTGACGCGTTCCCAAGATGTCCTGCCCGAGGCCTTGACCCGCAAACGCGCGCGCGTACAGGAGGTCAAACGCGAGCTCCTCGGGGTTTTCCTCGACCATAGAGATTTCTTGGAGAATCACTTTTCGCTCTTTCTCCATCTCGCCGCGATCAAAAGTCGAATGAAGCAAAATATCTGAGAGAATATCGGCGCCAAACTCGGCGTATTGCTTACGGATCAGGATTTGAAAACACGTGTACTCTCGAGCGGTAAACGCATTGATGTCGCCGCCTCGCTTCTCAACTTCAATCGCGATGTCGAGCGGAGAGCGAGTTTTGGTCCCCTTAAAAAGCATGTGCTCCAAAAAGTGAGAGACTCCCATGAGCGGAGCTGGCTCAAAGCGAGTGCCCGTCTTGACCCAGACGCCCATGGCTACAGCCTGAAGCCCCGGGCGTTGCTCGGAGATCAGCGTCAACCCGTTTTCAAACACCGTTTTTTTGAACCGGACGTGTGGAAGACGCATTCTTCTCCATCTAAGTTGAGGTTCGAGCCCGCTTCAAGTTAAATAGGGGCCCATGGCCGGTCCCAAGAAAAAAACATCCGCAAAACCGGTCTCGCGAAAGAAAAGCGAGCCCCAATGGGAGCTCGTCAAGGAAATCGAGGAGATCGAGGAGCAGGACTCAAACGAGGGCGCTGCGGATGCCGACGCACCTCTCGAAGAGCTCGCTGAAGAAGCTCTCCCCGCAGAAACAGCTGAGGAGGCCCTCGTCCCTCTTGCTCGAGCACTCTCAGCGTCTGATCCGCTTCGGCGCTACTTGCAGGAGATCCAGCGCTACGGCCTTCTCGAGCCCGAAGAGGAGATCCGCCTCGTCCAAGAACTCCGACAGACCGGAAGCATTGATGCCGCCCGCAGGCTCGTGAACGCCAATCTCCGCCTTGTCGTTAAAATCGCGTTCGAGTACCGGAGCGTCTACACCAACATTTTGGATCTGATTCAGGAGGGAAACATCGGCCTCATGAAAGCAGTGTCCAAGTTCGATCCCTCAAAAGGGTCAAGGCTTGGCTATTACGCGTCTTGGTGGATTCGCTCGTACATCTTAAAGTTTTTGCTCGAGAACTTTCGACTCATCAAAGTAGGCACGACCCAAGCTCAAAAAAAGCTCTTTTACCACTTAGTTCGGGAGAAGGAGCGTTTAGAGGCCCAAGGCATCGTTGCGGCACCCAAACTGCTCGCCGATCGACTCGGAGTACGCGAAAAAGACGTCACCGAGATGCAGCACCGGCTCTCAAGCTCGGGAGCTGAAGTCTCAATTGACGCCCCGGGATTAGGGGATGAGGGACAAACAGGCTCTAGATACGGGGATTTACTGCCAGCCTCGGCTGCCGAGTTGCCGGATGAAGCGCTCGCACGCGACCAGCTTTTGCGCATGCTCGAAGGTAAGCTCCCTGCGTTTACAAAGACCCTAAACGAGCGTGAGCGCAAGATTCTCGAGGAGCGGCTCCTTGCGGATGAGCCCAAGACCCTCCAAGAGGTGGCTGATCAGTACGGGCTCACCCGTGAAAGGGTGCGTCAAATTGAGACCAAAATCCTGGAAAAGCTCAAGGATTTTCTCAGCGATTTGATGGGAGAGCTCCTCCAAACTGCAGAGGAGTAAGGCTTTGACTTCACCTGGCTCACGGTGCTATCGGTAAGCCCAACAAAACAAGTAGATCATTACAAGGAATCTTTAAGAAATGTCAGTCAGCACTGCAGTCCGCGAAAAAAACGCCGAGATCGTCGCCAAGTTTGGCAACTCATCCAAAAATACGGGATCGGCCGAAGTTCAAGTCGCCCTCATCACCAACCGCATCCTCGAGATCAACGAACACCTGAGCACCTTTAAAAAAGACCATAGCTCTCGCCGGGGCCTTCTGAAGCTCGTCGGTCAGCGTCGTCGTATCCTTGCCTACCTTAAGGACAAAGACAGCGCCCGCTATTCGAAGCTGATTCAAGCTCTCGATCTGCGTAAGTAATTTTTCCCAATTTTTTTTGGGCGCATTCTCGTGTCGAGTTTTCGGCCTTTTTGCGCTCTTTCCATAACCTCATGGAGGGGTTTTTCATGTCCAGTTTAACATTCAATACTCAATCTGTTTCCTGCGAGATCGGTGGCCGTACGCTCACGATTGAAACCGGAAAGATGGCAAAGCAAGCCCACGGCTCAGTGCTCGTTAGCTACGGCGACACGCGCGTGCTGGTCACTGCGGTTTCCGCAAGCGAGCCTAAGCCGGGTCAGTCGTTTTTCCCGCTGACCGTCGAGTTCGCTGAGCGCTTCTATGCCGCCGGCCGTATTCCTGGATCGTTCTTCAAGCGCGAAGGTCGCCCGACAACTGAGGCAACCCTCTCCGCGCGTTTGATCGATCGCCCGATCCGCCCCCTCTTTCCTGAAGGCTATCTCTGCGACACGCAAGTCGTTGCAACCGTGCTCTCTTACGATCCAGAGGCAGACGTAGACGTCGCTGCAGCGGCAGGGGTGTCGGCCGCACTTTCGATCTCTGACATTCCTTTTAACGGCCCGACGGCTGCTTGCCGCGTGGGTCGCATCAACGGCGAGTACATCGCTTGCCCCACCTACGCACAACAAAACGATCCCTCAAACGCGATGGAAATCATGGTTGCCGGCACCGCTGATGCCATCATGATGGTCGAAGGTGGCGCGCGCCAAGTCCCGGAAGAAGAAGTGCTCAAAGCCATTTTGATCGGCCATGCAGAAATCAAAAAAGTCTGCAAAGCTGTTGCGGAACTTCAGAAAAAATGTGGCAAGAAAAAACGTGAATTCTCCCCGGTCACCGTGCCCGCCGACATCAAGGGCATGGTCGAGAAGCACGCGGCCGCGGCTCTGAAGGATGCCCTCCGCACGAAAGAGAAAAAATCTCGCTACGACAAGGTCGACGCAGCGATGGACGCTTGCATGACTGCGCTCGTTCCTGATGAGCTCAAAAAGTCTGATCCAGCAGCAGCTTCTGCAAAGTCGGCCGACGTCAAAACGGCGTTCGAGCTTCTGCAGTACAACTTGATGCGTGAGATGATTCTTTCAGACAAGATCCGCATCGACGGTCGCGACACCAAGACGATTCGTCCGATTACGACGGAAGTCACTCTTCTCCCTCGCGTACACGGCTCTTCGCTGTTCACCCGAGGTGAGACGCAAGTTCTCTCGGCAGTAACGCTAGGTACCGGCGACGACGAGCAAATCGTCGACACGCTCGCGTACAACGGCATGCGCCAGTATTTCCTCCACTACAACTTCCCGCCCTACTCGGTCGGTGAAACAGGCCGCATGGGCGGTCAATCTCGCCGCGAAATCGGACACGGAGCACTTGCGGAGCGCGCGATCAAGCAGATCCTGCCTGAGCACAAGGACTTCCCGTACACGATCCGCGTGGTTTGCGAGACATTGGAGTCCAACGGCTCTTCCTCCATGGGCTCCGTCTGCTCTGCTTCGATGGCGCTCATGGACGCGGGCGTTCCGCTTCCGAAGCCCGTCGCGGGCATCGCGATGGGCCTCATCAAAGAAGACGCGCGCGTAGCCGTCCTCTCTGACATCCTCGGCGATGAGGATCATTTGGGAGATATGGATTTCAAAGTCGCAGGAACCGAAGACGGCGTGACCGCGATCCAGATGGACATCAAGATCGCAGGTGTCGACGAAGCGATCATGCGCACTGCACTCCAACAAGCGCGTGAAGGCCGCCTGCACATTCTCGGAAAAATGGCTGAAAGCATCACTGCCAAGAAGACTGAGATGTCGAAGTATGCTCCTCGCATCACTTCGATCCAAGTTCCTCAAGACAAGATCGGCGCAGTCATCGGACCGGGCGGCAAGATGATCAAAGAGATCGTTGCGAAGACCGGATGCAAGATCGACATCAACGACGATGGCATCGTGAACATCGCTTCTAACGACGGCGAAGCCGCGAAAAAGGCGATCGAAATGATCCAAGGCATCGTCGCTGTTGTTGAGGTTGGTAAGATCTACAAAGGTGTCGTCAAGAAGGTCGTCGAGTTTGGCGCATTCGTCGGCATTCTCCCGAACCAAGACGGTTTGCTCCATGTCTCTGAAATCGCGCACGAGCGCGTGCAGTTTGTGGGCGATCACTTGAAAGAAGGCGATGAAATCGAAGTCAAAGTCATCGACGTCGACAACTCTGGCCGAGTGAAGCTCTCCCGCAAAGTGCTCCTGCCTCCTCCGGCAGGTGGCCCTCAAGGCGGCGGAGGCGGTGGCGGTGGGCGCGATCGCGGAGATCGCAGACCTCAGGGCCCACGTCCCGGCGCACCCCAAGGTGTGAGCTCGGGCCCGAAGCCCGCGCAGAAGCCATTGGGTGCTCCCGTCCCACGTCCGACAGGTGCAGATAGCTAATCAACTCCTCCCGTTTAACGCGGGATTGTTTAAGACTTTCAAAGCCGTATCCCTTTGAGGGATGCGGCTTTGTTGTTTTTTGGTCAGGCAATTGACTTAAGTCTGACAAAAGAAGATAAGTCTGCCGCTTTAGGTCAGAGCCTTGTGGTTCAGAGGCATTGCTCTTTTCGATTGAGCGTCGGGTTTTTCGACGCGCGCGAAAGGGGTCGAAGGGCGAACCAGGACGCGCTCCGTGCAGTACGGGCGCCGTCTATGATGGTCTTAACGAATGAATAGATAGAGGAATGTCATGAAATTCAGCGTTGTGATGAGTGTAGCGGCACTAGCGGTAGTAGGTAACGCAATGGCAAACACGGCAACCACGTCGGTTGCAACTCCCCCTGCAAAAAAGTCAGTCACGGACTATATGATCGTGAAGTACTACGGCGAACTTTCGGGTGGAACGCTCAGCAAGCCTTTGAGCGGCGAGCTTCCTTCGATCGAAGGCGGCAAGGCTGGAACCACAAACCTCTTTAATCAGGTCAGCTTAGGCTATAAAAACGGCGATTATCGTGCGGTCGTTCTCCCACGATTCAGCTACGGGATCTCCGAGAACAACGCAGCAGCGTTTGAGTGGGATAACCTCCGAATCACGCTCGCAAAGACCAACGTCGCGAAAGCAGGGATCTACTCACTCAGGCAAGTTGCTCTAGTGAACGTGTTTGGCACGACCCAAGGTGCGATCGATAGAGGCGTGGTCTACAATCCTCGCATCGTACTCGCACATGAGATCGACATGGGTTCTGGCAGTCGCTGGAGCTTAGATGCCGCAACTCAGCTGAGCACCACGTTTTACAACACCTCTGCACCGAAGCTAAGCGGCACCCGCTCGGTCATGGGCATGTACGCATCCTTGGGCCTGGGCTACCAAATCAACCCTTCTCTCGGCGCGGCGTTTACCTTTGAAACCTCGGGCAGCATCACCAAGGTTCCGAACACGACTGAAGGCAAGCTCGACTACAACCCAGCTTCTCTCGGATATAACGATAAGTCGGCAACCTCTTTCCGCATCGCAGCTCCGATCGGCCTTGCAAGCGGTAAAATCACGCTTTCTCCCTTTATCCAGACGTTTCCGCTCTCAGGAATCACTGCAAACAACAGCTATCTCGGGCTCGAGCTCGCAGGCACGTTGTACTAAGTTCGACAGGAGTCGGATTTCCATTAGTTCTTTAAACGTCAGGGTCTTGTCGGTACTGCCGGCAAGACCCTGAGGTGCTTTTTGGGTGCTCGATTTCCGCATCTGCACACTCTATACTTTTGAGTAATGTCGGAGAAAGACCCTCCTCCCCCCCTTACGGACGACTCTGTAGATGAGCTTTTTAGCGCTGTCGCTTCGACAAAACAAAAAGACAAGCTCAAGGAGCCTTCTGCACCTGCAGCCCCAAGAGCGGCGCAGACGTTCAGAGGAGTTTCAAAAAAAGGGCTAACCATCGCTCTCATCGCCCTTGTAATTGGAGTGTTGGCTTGGGGTTTTCTAAGACTCGGGAGAACACCTCCTCCTCCCCCCCAAAAAGCTCCAATCCCGAGTCTGACTACCACCGAGACCTCCCCAGAAATCACTCCCATGAGCGAGCCACCTCGAACCCCGATCGAGCGTCAGATGAGAGTCCCGGTCACTCCACCCGCTTTCATCGCTCCAAGAGACAACGAGCCCCGCCCCGTCCCACCGCAGGCCTTACCTCCTCCTCCTCCTCCTCCTCCCCCTCTTGAGGATCGCGATCGCATCGACCCGCGAGACGACGAGCTGCAACAACCCCATGATGATCCTCAGCAGCCTCAAGCCGAGCCCGCGCCAGAAGCCCAGCTACCGCAAGAAAACTAGCGCTTGACCCCACCCAGATCCCCGCCTACCCCTAAACACAATGCCTGGGATTTTTGTCACGTTTGAGGGTACCGAAGGCGCCGGCAAAAGCACACTCCTGCGTACGCTTGCCCAAAAGCTCGACCTGCGCATCCCGGGCCAATACCTACTCACACGTGAGCCCGGGGGGAGCCGGGTTTCTGAGCAAATTCGCGAAATCCTGCTTCGCGAACCTATGAACCCATGGACCGAGCTGCTTCTTTATGAGGCGGCTCGAGCCGAGCATCTTCATCAAGTGCTCTTGCCCGCCCTACGCTCAGGAAAGTTAGTGCTCTGCGATCGTTTCACCGACTCCTCACTCGCTTATCAGGGCATGGCTCGCGGCCTTGCTTGGGAAAAAGTGCGTGCCCTCAACCGTATGGCCACCCAAGGACTGAAGCCTCAGCTCACCGTATGGATGGATATTGATCCTGAGCGCGGCTTGCAGCGAGCAAGCGATCCTAACCGATTTGAGAACGAGGGTGTCACGTTTCAAAAAAAAGTGCGCGCAGGGTTTCAGCGCGCACGCCGCGAGGAGCCGAAGCGTTTTTTTGTTTTACGCGCCGACTCAGGGACGCCTGAGGAACTTGCGGAAAAAGTCCTCAAAAAGATCGCGCGCCTCAAAGGATGGAGATCGCTCCAGAATGACTAGAAATGGCTCGCTCTAAAAAATCCTCCCCTATCTCCGAGCGCGAGAAACTCCTCCCCATCCCTCCGCGCATTTGGCGTCACCATCGCGCACATCTTGAGCCGCGGATGCGAGAATGGTTTGAGAAAAAAGCAATCCCCCAATCCATGCTTTGGACTGGGCCGCGCGGGATCGGTAAACGGACTCTCGCGCACTACCTCGTTCAATGGATCCACTGCGAAAACTGCGGCTGGGGAGCTGTATCAGAGGACACTCAAGCGCAAGATCTTTTTGGTGCGCTCGACACACAGGCAGCGGCTGGGGTGAAGCGCGAGTTTCGCGTGCCGTGCGGTGAGTGCTCCGCTTGCAGACGTGCGATTGCCCAACAGGCGCTTGATTTCATCGAAGTGCTCCCTGAGTCCTCAACTGAGTCTGGCCCCGCCACCATCAAGATCGACCAGCTTCGCGAAATCCGTGAGTCTCAGGGGTTTGGCGCACACGAGGGACCTCTCAAAGTCGTCCTGATTGCTGAGGCAGATGCGATGACGACTCAGGCGTCCAATGCGCTTCTTAAAATTTTAGAAGAGCCGCCGCGCGGCTGGGTTTTTATTCTCACAGCACGCGATCCTTCGCTCGTTTTGCCCACCTTGCTCTCACGCTGTATGCGCTTTCGATTGATGCCCATGCCGGTTGTGGAGATCGCTGAGTTGTTACGCGAACAAGGTACTGATCATGAACGTGCTGAGTTCGCTTCAAGACTCTCTCAAGGATCGCTTGGACGAGCGTTAAAGCTTGCAGAAGACAACGCGTGGGAGCAGCGCGAGAAAGTAATGCGCTTACTTGAGAAACCTGCAACCGAACTCAGCGCGCTCGTGGACTGGGCCTCCTCTGAAGTGAGCCAGCTTCAGATGCTGTGCGACTTCCTTGAGGCCGCAGCCTACGATTGCATGCGCTTAAAGCTGCAAAGTGCGACTTCCACTCTTTTTCCTCATGCGCGAATAAGTCTGATTGCAGCGCGAAATCCACACGCACTCTGGAGTGCCCTCGCAGAGCGCATCGCCGAGGTTCGAGGGCAGCTTGAGGCTCCACTGAACAAAAAACTTTTGGTACAGTCGCTTTTGCTTCCACTACTGGAGATTCGCGAGCGGTGAGCGCGCCGCTCCTCCGGGTGCAAGACCTGGGCAAGCACTTTGAAGGCAGATGGATTTTCCGCCATCTCAACTTTGAGATTCGAACAGGCGAATCAGTGGTTTTCTTGGGACAATCGGGTGCTGGAAAAAGTGTCCTACTCAAAACGCTCTGCGGACTTTTGGCGCCAGATGAGGGAAAAGTGGAGCTAAGGAGCGAGAACCTCGGCCAGCTTTTTCAAAAAAATGCGCTTTTTGACTCCTTAAGTGTGATTGAGAATTTGCTCTTCCCCATGCAAGAGAGGCGCAATCTCCGCGGCGAAGAAGCTCTACGCGAAGCTAAAGAGTGGCTCGCCGCAGTCAACCTCGTCGGCTGCGACTCCCTGATGCCTGATGAGCTTTCAGGGGGAATGCAAAAACGTCTTGGCATTGCGCGCGCACTTTGCGTCAAACCTGAGCTTCTTTTTTACGATGAGCCAACCGCAGGTCTTGATCCGATCACCTCGCGCACTATCGCCGAGCTGATGCTGAAACTTAAAACGCGCGAAGGCCTCACCTCTGTGACCTGCACGACAGATCTTCATCGAGCGCTTCAACTGGGGGATCGGATTTTTTTGATCGCAAAGGGTACGCTTTTTGGCGGTCAAAATGCTGAATCCACCCGATCGAGCTTAGAGCCTCATATGCGGCAGTTTCTCGATGGATCACGAACAGGCCCTCTGACGAGCCTTGTGGAGGATCAATGAAGATCGAGTTTCGCGAAGTCTCCAAAAGTTTTGGATCAAAAAAGATTCTTGATCGAATGAGCTTTGAGATTCCGCAAGGGGAGATTTTGTTTATTTTAGGGAAGAGCGGCATGGGGAAGTCCGTGACCCTCAAACATATCGTAGGTCTTCTGGAGCCGGACTCAGGGTCGGTCTGGATCGACGGGGATCAGGTGATCGCTCGGGACGCCGCTCGGATGGCAAAGATCCGACAAAAATGTGGACTCGTATTTCAGCATCCTGCACTTCTAGACTCGCTCAGTGTGTATGAGAACGTCGCATTCGGGATGCGCATGCCGTATTACCGTGAACGCCTCGGACGAGAGGCGACCGAGCAGGAGATTCGTGCAGGAGTGCTTGAAAAGCTTTCCCAAGTTCACCTGGGTGCCGAGGTCCTGAACAAGCTCCCGACCGAGATCTCTTACGGGATGCAAAAACGAGTGTCCATTGCGCGCACTTTGGCGATGGAGCCTCAGGCGCTGCTCTTTGATGAGCCCACCACTGGACTTGATCCCATCACAACCAAAGCGGTGAATACTCTCATCGTTGAGCTTTCTCGAAAGCTCAACGTGACGAGTGTCGTTGTCTCACACGACATGGAGTCTGCTCTTGAGATTGCAGATCGTATCTTGGTGCTCGATCAAGCTCGCATTCTCGCTTGGGGGACTCCGACTGAAATCGCTCACTCTGACGAAGAACTCATTCGTGAATTTCTTGCTGACTTCCCTGAGCTGATTCGGCGCAACGAGGTAAGATCATGAATCTCTTTCGCGAGCTCGGGAGTATCTTTTTGTTCTCTCAAGAGGTCGTGAGCACTTTCTTTAAAACTCGCGGAAATGTTCGCCCCGTCGTTGCTCAAATGGCTCATGTCTCCTATCGCTCGCTCGGCACTGTGATTTTTGCGGGCATTTTTGTAGGTGCGATCTTAGCGCTTCAGTTTCATAAAATGCTTAGCCAGTACGACGCAACTGTGCTTTTAGGAGGGCTTAATACCTCCGCACTGATGCGCGAAGTAGGACCACTGATCATTTCGTTTTTGCTCGCAGGAAAAATTGGAGCTTACACTGCAGCAGAGCTTGGGGGGATGCGAGTCACTGAGCAAATTGATGCCATCCAGTGCCTAGGTGCAAACCCGATTCAGTACTTAGTCGTCCCACGCTACTTTGCAATCATTCTGTCGAGCTTGATCCTTCTATGCATGGGAGTGATTGTGGGTGTCACAGGCTCAGCGGTGTTGTGTGCTGCTGTATTTTCGATCCATCCACTTCAGTATATCTCGAGTATTCCGCGTTTTATTGATGGATGGACCGTGTTTAACGGCATGTTCAAGTGCCTTGTCTATGCCGCGATCGTGGCAGCAGTCTGCTGCCATAAAGGCTATACCGCATCCGGGGGCGCACGTGGTGTGGGGCGCGCAGTCACTCAGGCTTCGATCTTCACCAACTTTTACATCGTGCTTGCCAACTATTTTACCAGCTTGTTTCTTGAGTTTTTTTACTCGCTTGTGAGGGAGAGCTAATGCTTGAGACTTTTTTAAGCATCCTCTCTCTTGTGCGGGCGGTAGCGAGAGAAGCACTTCGGTTTCCTTGGCGAGGTAGAGAGATCCTCGCGCTCATCGATACGCTGGGCGTTCAGAGTTTACCGATCATTGTGATCGCCACTGCGGCGGCTGGTCTTGTAACAACTAACGAGATTGCCTGGCACATGAATTCAGCCCTCCAAACCGTCTCGATGATTCCCGGGTTTACAGGGCAGTTTATCTTTCGCGAGCTTGGAGTTGTGATTCCTGCATTCTTAATGATCTCAAAGGTCGGAGCCGCACTCACTGCTGAGATTGGGAGCATGAAAATCACAGAGCAAATTGACGCTCTAAAGATGCTCAAGATCGATCCGGTGGCGTATCTAGTGTTTCCTCGTTGGATCGCTTGTACGGTGAGCTTAATCTGCCTCACGCTCGTTTCGCTTGCCGTAACCCTTTTGTGCGCAATGCTCGCTGCGATGGCGCGATATCACTTTAATTTCATGGAGTATCTCAACGCTCTGTTACAGTTTGTCAGGGCAAGTGACGTGATTTGTGCAATCGTCAAGAGTGCGAGCTTTGGTGCTGTGATCCCGCTGATCTCCTGCGCCTATGGGTTTAAGTGCCAGGGCGGCTCTCAGGGGGTGGGTGAGGCCACGACCCAAAGTGTCGTGACTTCGACGCTGGTTGTGATTGTGCTCGATTTCCTACTCACAGCCCTCTTTGTGTTCTAGCGCGCGATGGTTGTGGGAGTGAGCGGGGTTTGTTACGCTTAGACCCTCAAATGAAACTCTCAAACGAGTTCAAAGTTGGTGCACTCATTGTTACTGCTTTAGGTCTTGCAGTGATGTTTTCCGTCATGGTGGGAGCAAAAAATCCTTTCGCCAGAAAACTGACGTTTTATGTCACCTACCAGTTCGCAGGAGGCGTTGAAGTGGGCTCTCCAGTGCGTGTATCGGGGATCAAAGTCGGTCAAGTTGAGGAGATCGAATTCTTTGTTCCCAAAGAGAAAGCAAACTCCCTATCGACCCAAGAGCCTGGTAGCGCCACACTCGAAAACGAGCAAGAGATGATGCCGCTCCGACTTCGCCTCTCAATTCAAGAGCGCGCGGCAGTCGGCGTGAAACGGGATTCAAAATTTTACATCAACATGGCTGGTATCATTGGAGAGCGCTACGTGGAAATCACTCCTGGTACAAAAGCATCTCCGCGCATCCAATCCGGTGAGACGATCTCAGGGATTGACCCTCCACGCATCGATCAGCTGCTTTCACAGAGCTTTGACCTTGCGGGCAAGATTGCGGATCTTGTCGAGAAAAACAAAGGTGAGATCGGTCGCTCAATCGAGCTTCTCTATAAACTGAGCGACAACCTCAACAAGACCGTAAAAGCCATCGATCAAAGCAAAGTGTTCAAAACCGAGCTTGGCACACTGGTCAACAATCTCATCGCGATCACAGAGTCGGTGCGCAAAGTTACAGATAAAACTCAAACTCCTGAAGGAGAAAAAACCCTCAAACTCCTCCATGAACTCTTGATGCGCTTAGAGCCTCTCGATGCTCCTGCGATTAAGAATTTCCTTCAAAAAGAGGGAATCCGCGCACGAATTTTTTAAGCTGAGCGTTTTCTTGCTCTCCAAGAGTCGCGCCGCGCAATTTCTTGATCCAAACGCGCAAGCTCCGCGCGGCAAAACTCAGCTTTGAGCGACTCAGGTACTCCGCGGGCATCTGCGAGAACCTCTGCAAGTTGCGAAGCCCAAGGACGTCCTCCGTCCACACGAGCGAGATGCAGTGGGACTCTGCGGAAATAAAAGTCCTCAAGGTGCATTGCCATTCCATACTTTACTGCAAATCGCAGTTGAGCCTCAAGATACGGAAACCCTTCAAGCGAGCACTGATCCGCCGAGTGATCAAAGAGCTCTAAGAGCTGCTCTACTTCGGCCCCATAACGCTCAATGAGCTTAAAGGGAACATCGTTCATCCCTTTGAACTTTTTGCGTACGAGATCAAGAGCATCAAAAGTCATACGCGCGTTGATCGGCTCGCGCGTCGAAGCACGACGATGACGCGTTGGAGCGTCGCTCCAATGCTGAATTGCCACATCGACGATCTCAGCTCCCATCGTACGACTGGTGGTGTACTTTCCCCCGGCAACGCAAGTCACACGAGGCTCGATCTGCTCGATGTAGTGCTCACGACTTACTTTTTGGAGACTCGTATCGCTCGGAGGACGCATCAAGGGACGCACTCCGATGTAAGCACTCACGAGATCTGCGGGAGTGAGTTTTAGGGACGGAAAGTACTGATCGAGTAAACGAAAAAGATAATCCTCATCTGCGGGCGCGACTTCGATTTTCTCAGGGTTTTGGGGCGAAGGGCCATCTGTCGTTCCGACAATCGTCACGCCAGCGCCCAAATCTGGGCGTGGAATCACAAATGAGATCCGACCATCCTCCGGATGGCTCATCACCAGAGCACCGGGCACAGGAAGTCGCTTAAGAGAAAAAACAAGATGCACTCCTTGACTGGGAGCGAGCCAGGATTTCCAGGTGGGTTGAAGACGCTCTCCAAGTAAATCTGTCCAAGGTCCGCCGCAAAGGATCGTCCGATGCGCTCGCAGTTGAAACTTGCGCGCGCTCTCACGATCGATCAACTCAAAGCCCTCACACTCCCCTGACCGATCCCGAAGGGGAGTAAGCGCTTCGAGATAATTTGCACAGAGCGCTCCCCAGTCTTGAGCCGAGCGCAGAGTTTCTGTGACGAGCACATCATCCCACATGCTGGCATCAAAATAGCGAAATCCACCAACCAGTCCCTGCGGCTTCATAAACGGAATTTCACTCAGAAATCGCATTCGCGACAAGCGGCGATGAAACCCTGGGGTCCGAAACAATGCGAGCAAATCATAGAGCCATAGACCTAGTGAGAGCACATTTTTTCCGTGCGGATCTCCAGCATAAACGGGCAGATAAAAAGGCAAAGGGCGTACAAGATGAGGCGAGTTACGCAAAAGCAGCGCGCGCTCTGAGAGCGCTTCAAAGACAAGTTTCCACTCAAAATTTTCAAGATACCTTAAACCACCATGAATCAGCTTTGAGCTCCGCGACGACGTGCCCCAGCCAAAGTCGTTTTTTTCGACGAGTGCGACGGAGTAGCCGCGAGCTGCGGCATCACGAGCGACGGATGCACCCGTAATTCCACCCCCAATAATCAGAAAATCAAACGTCTCAGCTCCCATCCGCTCCAGCGCCTGCGCTCGAGTGCGCCAGGAAAACTCTTGCGGCCTAGGGAGAGAGTCACTCATGCTTCGGTTTTCCTCACCGAGATTCCGAGCTCTTGAAGCTGCTGCACCGAAACAGCAGAGGGAGACTCAGACATCAGGCAGCTTCCTTTTTGTGTTTTCGGAAAAGCCATCACCTCTCTGATTGCGGTGACACCGCATAGAATTCCGGTGAGACGCTCGATTCCAAGCGCAATTCCTCCGTGAGGCGGGGTTCCGTACTGCAGAGCCTCCAGGAAAAACCCAAATTTTTCTTGCGCCTCCTCAGGCGATAACCCCAGCGCTTTGAACATCGCTGCTTGCATGTCCGAACGATAGATCCGAAGACTTCCTCCCCCCACCTCTACCCCGTTCAGGACGAGGTCATAGGCTGCTGCTTCAATTTTGTCGAGATTGCGACCTGCAACAAAATCCTCGATAAACTCGGGGCGTGGACGAGTAAACGGATGGTGACAAGCGTAGTAGCGTCCGTCTTGCTCATTGTACTCCAAGAGTGGAAAGCGCGTGACCCAGAGAAAAGCAGGATCCCCTGTTCCTGGCGCCGGAATCATGCTGAGTTTTGCGCCAACTTCAAGGCGAACCTGCCCCATGACCTCGCAAGCGAGCTTATCGTTTGGATCAGCAATGACGAGCACTAAATGTCCTGCGCGAAGGTCGAGTTTTTTTGCGAGCTGTTTTTTCTCCTCGTCGGTAAAAAACTTCGCAGCCGGTGACTGAAGCTCTCCTCCCTCCTGCACTTTAATCCAAAGCAGGCCTTTTGCCCCATGCTTCACTGCATGTGCTGAAAGATCATCTAGATCCTTACGCGAGAACTTTTCAGCCTGACCTGCAACACAGATCGCTCGAACCGAGCCCTTGCGTCCGCGTGCATTGGGCGTGAGCGCACCTTTAAAAACTTGAAACCCGCTTGACGCAAAAATTGACGATAGATCTTGGATCTCAAGCCCAAATCTTACATCTGGCTTATCACTCCCAAATCGAGACATCGCCTCGGAGTAGGGCATGTGAGGGAACGGAGTTTTCAGCGTGACCCCTAAAATCTCTTTCCAAAGTTTCGCGACCATCGACTCCATGATCGGAAAAAGCCCTTCCTCGTCGAGAAACGAAGTCTCAATGTCGATTTGTGAAAACTCAGGCTGACGATCTGCACGCAGATCCTCATCTCGGAAGCAGCGTGCGATCTGATAGTACCGATCCATGCCCGCAATCATAAGCAGTTGCTTGAGAGTTTGTGGGGACTGAGGAAGCGCGTAGAACTCACCAAGGTTCAGACGACTTGGAACGATAAAGTCACGCGCCCCCTCGGGTGTAGACTTATACAAGATGGGAGTCTCAACTTCACAAAATCCATGGGCATCTAAGTGATTACGTACGATCGAGAGCATGCGATGTCGCGTGAGTAGGTTGCGCTGAAGGGATGGGCGCCGCAGGTCCAGATAGCGGTACTTCAGACGTACGGTCTCAGCGACATCCAGCTCATCTTCGATCGGAAACGGGGGGGTCCGCGCTTCGGAAAGAATCTCAAGCTCCGTGACGGCCACTTCAATCTCACCGGTAGAGAGCTTTGGGTTTTTCATCCCCTCAGGTCGAGCTCGCACTTTGCCCTTGCACCACAGTACAAACTCCGTGCGAATCGCGCCGGCGCTCTCGTGCGCCTGCGCGCCACCTAGGATCGCAGGATCAAACACCACTTGAGTGAGCCCATAGCGGTCGCGTAGATCGATAAAAATCACGCCTCCGTGGTCACGACGTTTTGAGGCCCAACCGCAGAGCTCGACTGTTTCGCCCAAGAGACGGGCATTAAGTTCGCCGCAGGTTTTAGTTCGCTGAGTTTTAAGTGAAGACGGCATAGTGAAAAGTGTAACCCGAAAACTGAAAAACTCGCCCACTTCTGTGGAAGCGGCTGACCTAAAATCTTTGACATTTCAAAGAGTTGGAAAGCCGAGAGCGCCGCCTGGACCCTAAGAGATAGGTAAAGCATTGAAAAGACGAAGCTTTTATCAAGCTCGCTGCATCCCGCGGTTCAAGAGGAGGAACTTCCAAATTGACGCAGCGCGTTTAGGTCGGTATACTCCGGCGCGCTTATGCGTGCCGCTTGCCTTTTATATGCATCTCTTTTCGCATGCGCTCCCTCCGTGCACTACGAGTGGTCGGCTCAAAAAAACACGCCCGCGTCCCCCACGCGATCTGAGATTGAGTTTCGCTACGACTCTCAGCGCGACGACTGCGTGAATTTAAGAGGCCAGTCAGGGCTTAACCACGGGTATCTCGGCGAGTGTGGTGAAGTCAGCGAGCTCAACCTTCGCTCTACTGTGCTTCAGGGAAAAGTCTTTAACGGAATTCGCGCGACCCACGTCAACTGGGAGGGCGCAGACCTTAGAGGCGCGAGCTTTAAGGGCGCCTGGATTGTTTCGTCGAGCTTTAAAGATGCGATCCTTCAGGACGCCGATTTTAGATCCTCACTGCTTGAGAGAGTGGTTTTCAATGCCGCTGATCTGAGGGGGGCGGATTTTAGAAGTTCGGTATTTCAAGAGATGGAGAGTGAGCATCTCAGCGGCGCAACGCTCAGTGCGCAATCTCGACTCCCAGGCTCGATCGAAGACTATGAGCACGCAGGCCTTCTGATCGCTGAGCCTGATTTTAATTCGCGACTTCACTCCGTCCACTTTGACTCAAAAATGTCTCCGCTCGTGCGCGCATGGGTGATGCTCGACGTCCAAAAACTCACGGAACTCAAAATCGACGCAAAAGAAAGTGCACTTTTTAGCTCGATTTTTGGCGGGTCAACGCAAGAGGATTTGATCAGTTACTTTTTTTCTAGGATCTCAGCCATCGTCCGTAAGGACTTTAACGACTTTCAGCTGCGTTTAGCACCTCCTCTCTCCAGCACACTCGCATCGAATCTCGGCACAGCGCTCATGTTTGAAAACATTTACACTCAAAGAAAAACCGGACACCAACGAAGCGCAAAAGTTAATGGGCAACAGATTACTCCGAGCCCAGGGTTGAACGGCATTCTGATGCTGGGCCCCGGCTACACCCGCTCCGAAACGAATCAGTCCTTACGCCTCAGCACACTTGTCCACGAAGCACGGCATACCGACTGTCCGTCTCCGCCGTCTGCAGATCAACTCGGGCCTGCTTTTGAGGGCGAAACGCCACATCAAGATCTGAGCGAGCTTCAGTGTGGGTACTTTCATATCATGTGCCCTAAAGGGAGCGAGCTCGAAGGTCTTCGCGCATGCGACAATCAAGACGACGGAGCGTACGGTGCGACGCGTGCGTTCGCAGAGGCACTCGATCGCTCATGCGAGAACTGCACGGAGCGTGAGCGAGCGCGCGCTCGGATCGTATGGCTTGAGGCAAAAAATCGAATCTTTAAGTAGGCGAGTGCCTTGCCACGCCAAAACTTTAACGCGTAGCAATCTCGCTCAGAGTAGCGCTTGCAGCCTCTTGTTGCTGCGCTCTCAGCAGCGCGAGTTGGCTATGCAGCAACTCTCGGCGCGTACGCTCTAAGTCATCTGTAGCGTTTTCAAGTGCACGAATCTGCTCTTGAAGGACTCTAAAGCGGGAGCCAAACACCATCGCCGCCTTTAAAGAAGATTGAACACTTGAGAGGCGCACGGGCTTTTCAAAAGATCCAAACACCCCGAGGCGCGCGAACTCAAGTCTTTGCTGATTGGAGAGCACCGCACTCAGCACGATCGCGGGAACATCAAGCCCCTTGGCGCGCACTCCGCGCAAAAAACGCACGCCACCCATCTGCGGGGTCTGCGCATCCATAACAAAAACATCATACGCACCTGACAAAAGCTCTGCGTAAGCCTCGCGGGCGCCTGAAACATCAACGACCCTAACCCCAAATCCGCGCAAACGAGCGCTCATCCACTGACGCCAGTCCTCGTGTGCGTCTAAAAGTAATACGGTGCAGACGGGATCTTTTACTTCCATAAACCTTGCTGTCGGATCGGCTCATGCGCAGCAAAGCTTAAGAGCTCATCAAATTTATGACGCTACCTTTCCCTACTCTAACTCCAGGCGATAAAAGCCGCCAAACTCCTCGGCGTACTTCTGGGTGATTATCCCGTACCCCGGGACGCTTCGTCCCTCAATTTCGGTTTTGATCCCAAAGTTACCTGCTCCCCAAGAGTTTTTAATAAAATACACGCCCCGATACCGAAACTCTTTGATCGATCCGTCCTCCATCTGAACGCGGCTCTCAACAACAAAATCGTCGTCGTAGCCCACAACCAGCACCGAGTGCCCTGCAGGATCGGTCGGAGACTTGAGGCGATCCAAAGATCCAGGCTCAGGATAGCCCACAATGCCGCGACTCCAGTGATCCATGTTACGCGTGATGCCGAGCTTCTCGCCTCCGCGGTGGTTCCAAGCTCCATAATAAAAATCTAGATCCAGCGTAATTGCCGTACCTTTATGGAGCAGTCGCTTCGCGTCCTCAACTGAGAGAATGAGCGAGCCGGAGGCGATTTTACCAATGACCGAGTCTTTAAACTCACGGGAGCGTGAACGTGCTTTTTGAAACTCAGGATCGTAGAGAATTCCTGATTTCTCATCGAGCAGCTGAGCATCTGTCATACTCATCAGACGTGGATCACGATGAGAAATGAGGCAAGACTTCAGCAAGCGATCGCTCAGATGTCCGCAACGTTTTTTGGAAAGCTCGCTATACTCTGCGGACTCCCAAGTCTCTCCGATGTAAGGCATCCACTGCTCTTCGATCGCACCCAGCCGCGAGATCGCAGAAAAGTTTGAGTAAGAAGAAGAGCCGTCCGTCGTTTTCGTGTGAGAAATGATGTACTGAAGCCACTCTTCAGAAAGATCTAAGTTGCGCTCAAGATCTCGACGCCGCACGAGCTCTGACTCCAAAAGTGCAATTGCTGAAAAAATAGAGCACGTTCCGCGCGCCGCTTGTGAGCGCACCGGAGTCTGACGCTCGATCAACTCAAGCACAGGACTTCGACGAGGCAGAAGCGTTTGCGTGTCCTTAAGACCCTCTAAAATCCTTCGCAACTCCGGACTGAGCTCTGAGAGGCGCACGGGGCGCTGGATGTTTTCGTACTTAGGATCAAGGTAAGATCCGTCCTCATCCGCATGTGTGAGCGCGGGCGCTGCTGAGCACAGAGCGAGGATCAAAAAAACACAAGCACGCTGGTTCATGGTTTGGATTTCCTTAAAAAAACTTCCTGCTACAATGGCAGGGGATATACCCTCACCAGACTAAAGAAGGCAACATTAACTCGCCGCACCATCGCCCCTCCTTATGTCATATGAACTCATTGAAATTAAAAGAGTTTTAGAGTTAAACCCCGTAGGCTATGGGCCGAGCTTCCGTCAAGTGGATCTGGGATCGGTGTCCGGACGTATCCGCGGCGAGCGGCGCGAGTACCCGCTTTTGGGGTTCGTGTTTGGACCCGACGACCCCACCTTACCGACCCTGGGACTCTTTGGGGGAGTGCATGGACTTGAGCGCGTGGGCACGCATGTGGTACTTGCGTTTTTAGAGAGCCTAGTTGCGCGTCTTCACTGGGATGAGCGTCTCCATGAGGACTTAAAAAGTGCGCGCATCGTGAGCGTTCCACTCATCAATCCAGCCGGAATGGCGATGGGCCTCAGAAGCAACCCTCAAGGCATCGATCTGATGCGCAACGCACCTGTGGATGCCGAGATTCGTACTCCATGGCTCATGGGGGGGCATCGCATCGGTTCGTGGCTGCCGTGGTATCGCGGGCAAAAAGGCGCGCCCATGGAGCCTGAGATCCAAGCGGTTGAAAAGTTTGTGCGTAAAGAAATGTTTCCATCACGCACTGCGATTGCGCTCGATTTTCACTCAGGCTTTGGGTTTCTCGATCGGCTTTGGTACCCGTTTTCGAAATCCAGCGGAGATTTCCCGCGTATGCGCGAGATTCGAGAGCTTGAGAGGATGTTTTTAGAAACGCATCCCTACCACGCTTATAAGATCGAGCCTCAGTGTGATTCGTATGCGATTCACGGCGACCTTTGGGACTATCTTTTTTTGGAGCACGCAGGCTCAGAGTACCGCGAGAATGTTTTTTTGCCCTGGACGCTTGAGATGGGCTCTTGGCAATGGGTTCGAAAAAACTTGCGCCAACTGCTCACCCCGCGTTCTGGACTCTTTGAGCCCGTTAAACCGCATCGCTACAAGCGCGCGATGCGCAGGCACATGGGGATGATTGAGTTTTTTCACCGAACTCTACTCAATGACCGCAAATGGAGACAGACGGGCGAGCTCTAATGCCTCCGGGTTCGAGGAGAGAGATGCTTTGATTTAAAGCCTCCCCCTCCTCACCCCACTCTCGAGGAAGGTCATACGGTTTTTTGGGGATCCCGAGAATAAGGCTACCGCCCCCTGATTGCTCTTTTAAGTTGGGACTGCTCTCTTCTCTGCACTCCGCTCCACTCCGCTCAATCTCAACTCTGCTTCCGCTTCTACTTTTATCGTTTAGAGCCCCGTTTAAAAAAGAGTCAAAGGCGCCTAAAACCCGATCACTCGCCTGAGCAAAGCTTAGGCCAGGAGCGTCTAGACTCATAGGCCTGATCATAGACCTTAATAAATTAAAAAACTTAGCGATTCCAAATACTTAACTTCTAACACACCTCCTTTTTGCGGCTCGGCGTCTGGGACACGGATCAAGAAGGTGCGTTATGAGACCGGAGTTAGGGGCCACTCTGCCCAAAAATGAGCCCATTACTCAATCGATGCGGCCAGTTAAGCGGCTCACAAAGACAATTTGACATTGTGAACAAAAAAGCCAATACTTGACCTTATTGGTCGTCTTACCCAATGGAGTACGTATGAGAGTTAAGGGTAAAAACTTTGGATGGATCATAGCGCTTGGGGCCCTCTTGATGAGTGGCTGCGTACAGATGAGCCCAGTCGCAATCGAAGCTGGTTATGAGTTGAGTACGAGCTCCTCGACAGGAGGAGGGGACCCTCGAGCAGGAGACTGTCGGGTGGCCTCTAATCTGATTTCCGTCGGGGGCGGAGAGTCTATCGGGACCGTGGGAGGATCAGCATGTAGCGGCGTTTCGGGCGGGGGAGGCACTGAGGGCATGTTGGAAGGCAGCGCCGAATTTATGGTGAGCATAGGGGGAGACGATGCGAGTCAATCAAGCGCAGGGACCTCTCAGGTAGTCGTCGTCTCGGAGGCAGAAGACCCGACCCTCTACGCGGTGTTAAATGATTGCGAAAGATACCTTGGACTTCCGGTGCTGACAGCCGCCCGAGATCCCGAAACATCAGGACGGTACATCCTCGTTGTAGGCGCCGATGATCCCTACAAGCTCCGCGTCGAGGCGGATGGAGCGGGCTCGTGCCAGCAGCTCGAGTAGCGCGTCCTTGCAACAAACCTTACAGGTTAAATCTCGAGACTTAACACCTTTAAGCGTCTCACGCGGTCACGTAAGCGAGCGGCAGATTCAAACTCAAGCTTTCTTGCCGACTCTCTCATCTCAGACTCCATTTTAGCAATCGTGCGCGGAAGCGCTTGGAGAGAGGTAAAGTACTCTCCTGCGAGCTCCTCAATTTCGCGCATACGGCTTTCGGGGTCGGCATAGTCAAGCGCAAGCGGTTGCACTCCCTCAACTCCAGGCAAGGGGCGCCCGTCTCGTCTCGGACGATCGCGAGCGATCGTGTCACTAGACTCTCCTGCGCTGATCGCACCCCGGATCGCTTTAGTGACAGTGGTCGGGGTGATCCCGTGCTCACGATTGTACTGCTCCTGAATCGCGCGTCGACGCTGGGTTTCTTGAATCGCAGCTTTCATGCTTTCAGTCATTTTGTCAGCGTAAAGGATTACAAAGCCCTGCGAGTTTCGTGCGGCACGACCAATCGTTTGAATCAAAGAGCGTGCGCTGCGCAGAAAACCCTCTTTATCAGCGTCCAAAATCCCGACCAGTGAGACCTCTGGCAGATCAAGCCCCTCGCGAAGCAGATTAATCCCCACTAAAACATCAAAAGTCCCCAAGCGAAGATCACGCAAGATCTCGATCCGCTCAAGAGTTTCGATATCAGAGTGCAAGTACTTCACTTTGATCCCTGCTTCGGTGTAGTGGCGCGTGAGATCTTCGGCGAGCTTTTTTGTAAGAGTGGTCACGAGCACGCGCTCTTTTCGCTCAATGCGTTTACGAATTTCACCCAATAAGTCGTCGACTTGATTACCAGCGGGCCGGACTTCGACCACAGGATCAAGAAGTCCTGTCGGGCGAATCACTTGCTCAACTACCTCACCACCTGATTTCTCGCGCTCATACTCAGCAGGAGTTGCTGAGACATAGATCGCTTGATTAAGATGACGCTCCCACTCTTCGAAGTTAAGTGGGCGATTATCCAAAGCCGAGGGCAATCGAAATCCATGCTCAACGAGCGTCGATTTGCGAGCTCGATCTCCTCGATACATCCCGCCGATTTGTGAAACTGTGACGTGACTTTCGTCAACAAAGAGAAGCCAGTCTCTAGGAAAATACTCAAGCAGCGTTGGAGGTGGCGCTCCCGAAGGGCGCCCCGTGAGATGGCGCGAGTAGTTCTCGATCCCCTGACAAAACCCAAGCTCCTCGATCATCTCAAGATCAAAGAGCGTACGTTGCTCGAGACGCTGCGCTTCGACAGCCTTTCCGAGCTGCTTGAGCTCTTGCAAACGCTCCCGGAGCTCGACACGAATCGACTCGATTGCACGCTTTCGATTATCGAGCGTCGTAACATAGTGAGAGCCCGGAAAAATCGTCACTCTCTGCAACTTCTGAAGTCGCATCCCACGCAGCGGATCCACCTCAGAGATCGACTCAATCTCATCCCCAAAAAACTCAACACGGATCGCAATCTCTTCCTCATAGGCAGGAAAAATTTCAACAACATCTCCCCTCACACGGAACGTGCCGCGATGAAAATCAACGTCGTTACGCTTGTACTGGATTTCGACCAGTTTCCGGAGCATCTCCTGTCGCTTGATTTTGTCGCCAATCTGCAGATAGAGCAAAAGTCCTTGATAAGCTTCGGGTGAACCAAGACCATAAATGCACGAAACCGACGAGACAATGATCACGTCATCACGCGTGAGTAGAGATCGAGTCGCTGAGTGGCGGAGCTTGTCGATCTCCTCGTTGATCTGTGAGTCTTTCTCAATGAACGTATCTGTGGAGGGAATATAGGCTTCAGGCTGATAGTAGTCGTAGTAGGAAACGAAGTATTCGACAGCGTTTTGCGGAAAAAACTCCTTAAACTCAGAGTAAAGCTGTGCTGCGAGAGTCTTGTTGTGACAAAGCACGAGAGAGGGCCTAGAAATCTTGGCAATGACATTGGCCATCGTGTAGGTCTTGCCCGAGCCCGTGACACCTAAAAGAGTCTGCGCTCGCTTTCCTGCACATAAGCCTTTCACAAGCGCGTCGATCGCAGCGGGTTGATCTCCCGTTGGCGCAAACGGACTGTGGAGTTGAAACTTGGGCTTCTCAGAGGCCACCATGACCTCTCAGCCTAGCTTAGAGACCCAACTCCTTCAACGTTGCATCGACCTGCGTACAGGTCTTTTCCAGAGCTTCGCCGGTGATTGCCACACCGCATGCGTCTCGCACTGCTTGACCAAAGTCTTTAAAACTACTTGTTTCAGTCAGGAACTGCGTCATCGCGAGATAAAAGAGTTTTTCAGTCGCCTCATGACCAATCGCTTTAATCAGGCGATACCCCGCGTGTGAGACGACGGTGGAGTTTAGGTGCACTCCGCATAGATCGTTATGCCAACCACAATCGTCAAGATCAAAGACCATCGCCTCAGAGACAGTGGCGGGATACTTGACAGTAATCTCTCTGAACTCTTCATCCCGAATTCGCTCTGAGCGGGATCCGGGGTTTGCGACATCGCGAATCCCTTTGACTGCATCGTCGTTTAAATGAAGATCCTCGCCCATGATCCAATTGTTCTTACCTTCGATGATTGCGCCAAAAAAGTCGGAGAGTCCTTCGTTAATCGCTCCAGACTCATGAATGTAAGTGAGCTTTGAAGTCGAGCTCACAATCGAGTGCGTAGACTCATGACCCGCCACATCGATTGCTCGAGTAAAGCTTCCTAAAATCTTTCCATCTCCGTCGCCGTACCCAATCACTTTTCGAGAGTGGTCCCAAAACGCGTTCGCCATGTTCACACCGATATGAACGATTGCGTTTAAAGTCGCACCCGCCCCATCATAGGAGTCGCGCCCATGCTTTTCGTAAAAGTAAGTCAACACTCGCTCGCTGTTTCGTTGAGCTTGTTGAGCGGCTAGATCCTCTGGAGAGGCGAGTGCATATTTTTCGAGCGGAAGTTGCAGGGGCCCCAACTGTGGATGCGCTCCCTGGAAAGGCAAGTGCTCAGCCGTATACACTTTGATGGGCGCGATCGCCTGAAGGTGCGGGATCCGTGCAATCGTTTTACCGGAGTGAGCATCAATCCAAGCCGTGTACTCTGGAGTGTGCACAGAGTAAATCAAGCGTCCGGAGAGTCGATCAGAATGAGGAAGGATCAAAAGCTCCGCACTGCTTGCACCTGGATCCGAAAGCAGAAGAGCAGTCGCGCGCGAGATCGTGGGCTCGGTCTCCAGATCCAGAGTAACGCGCTGATCGTAGATGCTTTTAGTCTGATCTGCACCCCCACGAACCTCGAGGATCTGAGCGCCTAAAATGCGCACACCGTTCTTGTGCTGCGATCGCTTGATCCACTCATGCTCCCCATAGCGTGTACGCGACTCAAGCCTTAGGCTCACGCCACCTGAGAGGCGTACTTCTTTGGGCACAAAGACCGGCGTCGAAAGCGGCAAAACCCAAGGTAGCGACGTTAAAGCGAAGGCCTGAGTTGTGAGGGAGAGTCCCAAACCTGCTAAACTTAAGTGGAGAGATCTAATCATAGCTTGGTGCGTTATACATATTTACGCAGCGCGTTGCAATGGGTCCGCTCAAACTGGCCGCATCAATTGAGTAAAGCACCGGGGATCGCTCCTGTAATCCCTGTGCGCGATGACTTATCTTATAGAATCAGAGGCTTGTGATGACTCTAATCTTTACTCAATTGATGCGGCCAGTTTGAGCGCTCCCCACCCAAGCTAGCCCAAACTTCAAGTACCGCCCCTCAGGAAACTCCATCAAGATCGGGTGATCCGAGGCCTGCCCACCCCACTCCACCCAACGCGCATCTTTGCGGTTACGGTAAGCGGCCTTTGAGAGCAGCAGCTCAAATCGTTCGCGCTCGAGCAGCCCTG
>JBILEK010000078.1:0-11055 GCA_044352155.1 Bdellovibrionia bacterium | reverse complement strand
TGAGACTACATCGATTGCAATGAGCCTTCTTGGAGCGCAGTTGCTGATCAGACGGAGCGAAACGCACGGATTGCAAACACCATCGGTAACCATGTCTGCGAGTTTAAGGTGAGCGAGTTAAAACAGCTTCTCAAAGACGCAGGCTTTGGACTGCTGGATCACGAACTGATCTGCTCAAAGCAGATCAGTAAGCGACATCTCTTGCGCCTACTGCCTGAGCGCTGGCTATGGTGGTTTGATCGCCACTGGTCAAAGTATCAGTTAGGTGAAAAGAGCTTCGGTCGCGTGCAGGTTCTAGTTGCGCGCAAGTTTCACTGATCCTTCAATACGCGTAAAAGAATCTGCGCTGCGCGCTCCATCTCGTCTAAAGTGTTGTGAAGTGCGGGTGAGACCCGAAGACAAAATCGATCACGAATCACGTTCGTCACGACCTGAAGTTTCTCATCCCGAACTAAGCGCTGCATGAGAGCGTAGCCCTCAGCCGCGTGCGCATCCGCAAGACGGTAGGTGATGAGCGGGCCACGAAGCTCTCCTTCTTCGGGACTTAACTTCTCAAGACCACTAGGTGCATCAAAAGCGTGCTCAAACGCCAAACGCAGCTTACGGCGATGCTCCAAGATCCGCTCAAAGCCCAGGCACTCCCAGAACTGAAGCCCTTCCTCGATCGCAAACCATGCTGCGAAGTTCTGACTCGAAGACAAGAGCATGCGCGCGCATGCACGATCCCCACCACCAAACCCTTGAAACGCAGGCGGCGTTGCAAAGGTCATCCACCCCGTTTCGATGGGCTCAAGACTCTCGCGGTGACGATCGGGCATCCATCCAAACCCCGTGCCCTGGGCACACATCATCCATTTATGAAGATTTCCACCGTAAAAATCCACGTCCTCAAGCTCTGAAAAATCCAAGCGAAGTGCTCCCGGTGCGTGAGCTCCATCGATGACTAGGAGTACGCCACGCGCGCGCGTCTCGCGTGCAAGCTCACGAAGTGGAAGCGTGAGTCCGTTTGCGGTCATCACGTGACTTAACACCAAAACACGAGACTCGGGCCTAAGCTCATACACAATCTTTTCGACCACTCGACTCGGAGTTAGCCCCTGAAGCTCACGGCGCGAGCAAGGAAGTGAAAAAACACGCACACTCATCCCCTCGCGCTCGGCGCGGAAGCGCGCGATATTAGCAACCGCACCGTACTCAAGCTCGCTTAACAAAAGCTCACCACCACTCCTAAACTGAGCGGCGCGCGAGCCCAGAAGGAACGCGTTCATTGCGCTAGTCACGTTATTGCGAAGAAACAAGTTCTGAGGATGTGCCCCTAAAAATCGAGCAAGCCGCTCTTGCACTCTCCAGAGTCGCGACCAAGCACCAAAGAGCGCTTCGGTCGGATTGAGGTGCGTCTCATGGTTGATGCGCGCGAGAGCGTCCATGACCGAGCGTGGTGGGATAGAGATGGACCCGGAGTTAAGATAGATCAGCTCGGGATCGAGATCGAACTGTTCACGAATACTCTGCATACAGACATTCTAGAGTAGATTGCTTGAAGGCTCGCGCCAAAACTTTCGAAACGCTGCTTCAATCAGGCGATTCCCCATCCGCTCGAACTGGAGCTCTCGTAACGCTGGATCCCAAGTAGCCGAGTCCTCATGCGCATCCAGGAGGAATGCCGGCTGCGCATCAAGTCCGCAGGGTCTTAATCCAAAAAAACTCGTCTCAGTTCGGTATGCGTTTAGCGATAGACCATGCAGAAGCACCCCTTGCTCCAGATGCACGCCGACTGACCCGAGCTTACCTTCAGGCGTCCAAATGCCGAGCTCCTCACCCTCTTTGATCGCTGCACCCGCACTGTACTGGAGTGCGACCTCAAGCCCTACCTCAAGCAAGCCCTCTACTGCGCGCCGAACTCCACGAGGATCTCCAGTCAAGCGCTCCAAGCGATCGACTGCAAAAAGCACCCACTGTCCCGGACCGTGGTAAGTCGCCTTACCTCCGCGATCAGTCTTAAGTACAGCGATCCCACGGCGCTCCAGTAACTCTTGCGAAGCAAAAACATCGCCTTCGGCTGTGCGCTTTCCGCAAGTGATCACAGGGGCTACTTCACTTAAAAGTAAACACCCTTGCGCACCCTGCTCACGGACGGATGCTGCGATCGCCCGCTGCCTTTGGTCAAGATCTGAGTAAGTAAAGACTTGAGAAGCGCGGTGGCGTCGCACTTCGCAGGGAGTGTTTCGAAACATCGAAGCAACGTTCTAGTACAGTCGGACGAGGTCTGTCTCCTGAAAGTTGCCCCCCGTGTGCACCGTAGTGATGGCGGCGTCTTCTCCCATAAAGTCGAGGACTTCGAGCGTACCTTTGAGCTGCCCTTGCGTGCGACCTAAGTATGCACCTGTTTCAGGATCGTAGATGTCATCGCCGGGCGTGAGCACTTTAAGAATGTCGCCCGAGACTAGGCCACTTGCGCGCCCGGCGTTCAGATAGATCTTGTTTCCGACGATTTTTGCGATTTTACCTTGCCAAGTCATTTTCTCAATCGAACGAATCACTTCAGGCACCAATGAGCCCACGGCGTTTCGTAGAGCAAGCTTAGTGAGTTCTGCGCGAAAGTCTTTGTCTTTAACCGAGCCTGCCTCTACGGCAACCATCTTTGAGCTTGAGGCCTCCCCTGATTTCCCGATTGCAGAGATCTCACGTCCCCCTTCGACATCAAAAACCTTGACCTCAACATCCACTGCAGCAAGAGACTGGGTCTGCCGCAAAAGCCCAACCTCATCACCGCGCTGACGGAACTTGACCTCAGCAATGCGACCGATAATCAAGATCGAGACACCAAGGCGCCGCCCTTCGCGAATGAGCTGTGCCACTTTGATGGAGTCTCCTTGAAGAAAGTCTTTCGTCTCAAGCTGCGTGCGTAGATCAGTGGGCAAAATCATGCGCTGAGTGAGAAAGAGCGCGCGCCTTAACTCGTCACTTGCAAACTCCCCGACACGCGGATAGCGAGCAAGAGAGTCATCCCAAAACGTAAACACGACGACACGCTTTTTAGGCTGACCCATCGCCTCGACTCGCGCTGTGGGCGACTGAGAAGCTCCGTCGCCGCGATGATAATAGCTCGGAGCGTCCTCAAGATAGTTCTCTTCGCGCTGGTAGGCTTTAGATCTTGCGCAGGAGCTCGCTTGAAGAATCAAAACTAAGAAACAAACCGCACCCCATCGTGTCATGTGATTACTCCATCTGAACCAGATACGTGCGCTCTGCTTGAGGCTGAACTTTCCCCACCGCTTCATCCGTCACGAGCGCAAGTGAGCTTGCCAAAGTCTGCTCGAACTCCTCTTGACTTATTGTTGTGCGCACTTCAACGCGAATCACTTTTCGCGAAATCCGAGTTTCGCGAACCAACGTATCGCCTGAGAGTTTATGATTGAGATCTTCCAAAAAACGCGAGTACCGTGCGTAGGTCTTAAATCCTCGAATCTCGATCTGATAACTCAGCGGATCCTGTGCCCAAACGCTAGGCACCCATGCGCGCAAAAAGAAAAGTACAAATCCTACAAACAGGACTTTCATCAAAAACCGCATCCCGATCGTAAACCAAAGTCGCGACATCGCTCTTTAGTTTAACACGGGTCTCACGTATTCAGTGCAGATCCACAACGGTGGTGCCAAAAATTTGATTCACCGAGGCGACCATCTGTGGCGTTCCGGAGACTCGCACAGTTTTGGGTAACTCCAAGCGCGTTTTGTAGCCACGCCCGTGAAAATGAATCATGACTGGACACTTCCCGCGGTGCTCAAGAAAACGCCGCTTAAGCTCCCGAAGCTGCTCTTCGGAGACTTGATCGGTCTGAAGCTTGAGCACCACTTGCTGGACGCGGTTTTTATGGGCATCTTTAGCCCACTCGAGCGACTTTGCCAGGATTTTGGCGCCCTCTTCTTTGACTTCTAGCTCACCACTGACCACGACCACCTCGCTCTCGGCGATCGCCTGGCGTAGCCGCTCTTGCAGCAGCTGATAAGCGTCGGGGAACACGATGACCTCTACTTTCCCATCGAGGTCTTCGAGCTGCACGAAGGCCATGCGCGTCCCTTTTTTTGTCGTGACTTCACGCATCTCAGTGAGAAGCCCAGCAATCTGGATCTCAGCACGCTTGGGTCTTTGATAAGCACCCTGCCCCTGCGGAGGTTGAGGAGTTGCGGCTGCGGGGAGCTGCGCCTTGAGTCGCTCCGTCGACCATCCAAGCCAGTCTGCACAGATTTTCTGCCAGTTCTCCATCGGATGACCGGAGACGTAAAAGCCGACAGCCTGTTTTTCAAATGCAAACTTACGCGCCTGCGGCCAATCAGGTTCCTGCTTAAAAAGCGAGCTCGTGGGGAGAGCAACCTTAAGCTCGGTCGCCTGAAACTGATCAAAGAGAGAGGACTGTCCAAGCGCTTTCTCCTCCTGATCGTCCGAAGCATGCTCTAAAAGAGCTTCTAAAGAAGCATGAAGACTCGGACGATTAACTTCGGCAATCGAGTCAAAAGCACCCGCGTAGTTCAATGACTCAAGTACTTTTTTGTTGACCTTACGCGTGGGCACGCGCTTTACAAAATCAAGTACGTTTGCAAAGCGCCCGTTCTCGCGACGCGACTCCAAGATCACATCCACCGCGACTCCACCGACTCCTTTAATCCCCTCCATCCCAAAACGAATCGCACGCGAACCGTCTTCTTGTCTTTCCACGGAGAAGCTCTTGCCCGAGAAGTTGACATCCGGAGGCAAAACACGAATTCCATTTTGGCGAGCATTAGAGATGTACTTGGTAATTTTATCGGTATTTGACACTTCAGTAGTCATCAGAGCCGCCATGAACTCTGCTGGAAAATAGTGCTTCAGGTACGCCGTTTGATAGGTGAGAATCGCGTAGGCTGCAGAGTGAGATTTGTTAAACCCATACTCAGCAAACTTGGCCATCAAGTCAAAGATCGCCCCCGACTTCTCAAGCGCAAGTCCCCGCTCAGCCGCTCCCTGAAGAAACAACTGCCGATGCTCGGCCATCTCTTCTGGTTTTTTCTTGCCCATCGCGCGGCGGAGCATATCGGCCTGTCCGAGGGTATAACCTGCAAGCTCCCGCGCTATTTGCATGACTTGCTCTTGATAAAGAATCACTCCGTAGGTGTCTTTTAGGATCGACTCCAATCGAGGGTCGTCATACTCGATCGGCTTGCGACCATGCTTACGGTCGATAAAGTCATCAACCATCCCGGAGCCTAGAGGTCCAGGGCGATAAAGAGCGTTGATAGCGGTCAGATCTTCAATGGAGTTAGGCTGAAGTCTCAAGCAAAGATCTTTCATCCCTGAGCTCTCGACTTGAAAAATTCCATCCGTATCGCCTGAGCCTACCAGAGCGTAGACGTGAGGATCGTCGTAGTGAATCCGCTCCAGTACAAACTCTGCCTCTTTTGTCCCAAGCTCCGCAACCTGGCGGACAAGACGAACTGCGTTTGAGATCACTGTAAGCGTCTTTAGACCCAAAAAGTCATACTTGATGAGCCCGATTTTTTCAGAAAAGTCTTTATCATACTGAGTGACAATGACGCCTTCAGAGCCCACAAACAGCGGTGCATAAGTCTGAATCGGCTTTTCCGTGATAATCACGCCCGCGGCATGCACACCGGCACTACGCGAAAGTCCTTCAAGCTTAAGCGCATACTCCATGATCTTTGCAAGTCTTGGCTCGCTTTCAATTTTCGCTCTCAGATCGGTGCTTTTTTCCATCGCATCTGAGAGCTTGATATTGAGCTCATCGGGGAGAAGTTTTGTAATCTGATCCGTATCCGCAAACGGAAGGCCCAAGACTCGGCCGACATCCTTTAAAACCGCTCGTGCTTGGAGCTTTCCAAACGTAATGATTTGCGAAACGTTTTCTTTCCCGTAGCGACGCGTAACGTAATCGATCACTTCGCCTCGACGGTCCTGACAAAAATCAATATCGAAGTCAGGCATCGAAATGCGTTCCGGATTAATGAAGCGCTCAAAGAGCAAGTTGTAAGAGATGGGATCGATATCTGTAATCCGAAGAGAGTACGCAACGAGCGAGCCCGCTCCCGAGCCTCGACCAGGCCCTACTGGAATGTCCTGCTCCTTTGCCCAGTTAATAAAATCTGAGACGATCAAAAAGTAACCGGCAAACCCGGTCTTTTCGATCATCGCAAGCTCCCCCTCAAGCCTCTCCCAGTAGCGCGGCTCCTCACGGTCTACCCAAGAAACATCGTTCTTTTTTTGCTCAAAAAACGGCTCGTTTAAGCGTCTCTTGAGTCCCATCCGCGCTTGGTCTTTGAAATATGTCGTCAGATCAAACGAGTCCTCTTTTGAAACTCCTTCGGGGCGAAAATCGGGCAAGTGATAGATGGCCTTGCCTTGGTCATCTTTAAACTTAAACTGGTACGTACAACGCCGAGCAATCTCAAGCGTCGCATCACAGGCTCCTGGAAATCGCTCCATACGCTCACGCATAGTGGCTGCGTCTTTCAGATAAAACTCTGCGGGCGCTAAGCTCTTTGGGCGATCAAAATCGAGATTCTTTCCACTCTCGATACACTGGAGAAGCTCATGAGATTCGGCATCTTTTTGCTCAAGATAATGACAATTACTCGTCGCTACGACTGGAATAGCTAACTTTTGTCCCATTTGGTGCAAAAGCTCGTTTGCGTGCTCCTGCTCAGGTAGTCCGCTATCCACGAGTTCTAAGAAAAAATCTTCACCAAAAATCTTTTGATACTGTCGTGCGAGCTCTTCAGCTAGATCCAGCTGCCCCATCACAAGCCGATAGGAGATCTCTCCTTTGATATCGCCGGAGAGACAAACGAGACCTGATGAGTGCTTTTTCAAATTCTCGCGCGTGACCCACGGCCGATGCATCTCAGCGCCTTTCACCTGGGTCTGCTCAGCCGCTTCAATGCTCGATCGCGTGAGCATCGCGCACAAATTCTGATAGCCTTTAAGATCCTTCACTAAAAGCACCATCGGATGTGCTCTGGGGACAAAAGCTGCTCCAGGACTGCCTGCACTCGGTGGAGGCTCGCTGGGCTGCATGAGCACTTCACAGCCCAAAATAGGCTGAATTTTTGACTCCTTTGCAGCCAGATAAAAATCAACCGCACCAAACATGTTGTGCGAATCGGTCATCGCGCAGGCAGGCATCCCAAGTTCAGTCAGACGCTTCATGAGCGGTTTAATCCGGATTGCGCCCTGAAGCAGACTGTATTGGGTGTGGAGATGGAGATGAACAAACCCAGAAGCGCTCATCGAATCTCAACCTCTCTCGCGCGTTCCGCTCACCACAGCCGTGTGAGGCGCGTAAGGCTCGCTTAAAAAACGCAAGCCACGGACTTTTTTCCAGCGGTAGACCAGCCGTTGATCCCCTTTGCGCGGCAAGTACTCACTCGCGGGGAGATAGGACCGAAGTGCTTCACCTTGCAACCGCAGCTCAACCTGAGTCAGACAGAAAAACCACTCAAACAGATCAAATCCCTTTGCTCCGACTCGAATCACTTCGGCTCTGCCAATACAGTCCTTGCGAAGGGCAATCTGATCCTGTGCACCACGATACAGAGCGCGAAACGTGTTCCATAGTAGCGTCACAAGCCCAAGGAGAATCACCAATGGAACGGCAAGCACGCTCAAGTGCGTTTTAAACCTCGACCAAAACTCAACACACTGCTGCTGCGTGAAATCGCTCTCGCCTGAGCCCGAAAAACAAAGCGCAGGGGGAGAAAACACAGCGCCCAGCGCTGATTGAAACATCAAAAAAGTAATTTGCAGCCCAGATTTTGACTCAAAATCGCGGATCAAAAGTCCGTCTTTAAACTCAGGCAGCCGCGCAACTTGCCCCAAAAGCACGCTCAACACAAACGCTGCACCCAGCAACACAGGGATCATCCGGCGGCAAAAAAGGGCAACCGGGATCACATCATACGGAGTGGCTCGTCGGAGAGGTGTGCTCATCTCATTCCCACTCGATCGTTGCAGGCGGCTTTGACGTCACATCGTAAACCACTCGGTTAACACCACGCACCCGATTACAAATCTCGGTCGACACGCGCGAGAGAAACTCAGGCTCAAACCCAAAAGCTCGTGCAGTCATCCCATCGCTTGATGTCACTGCGCGCAGACCTAAGACATACTCATGCGTGCGGCCATCTCCTTGAACACCCACTGAGCGAATGGGCAAAAAAACTGCAAACGCCTGCCAAATCTGATCGTACAACCCCTCTTCGCGTAACATGCGCACGTAGATCTCATCTGCCTTTTGCAAAATCTCGACTCGCTCGCGCGTTACTTCACCTAAAATCCTAACCGCAAGCCCAGGACCGGGAAACGGATGACGCGACAAAAACGATTGCGGCACTTGGAGTTCGGCTCCAAGCGCTCTCACTTCATCTTTAAAAAGATCCCGAAGTGGCTCGATCAACTCGAAGCCAAGTTTTTCCGGCAGTCCACCTACGTTATGATGCGACTTGATGGTTTGCGAAAGCATCACTCCGCCTTGTGCACTCTGGGGTGCAGGGCTTGACTCAATCACGTCTGGATAGAGCGTCCCTTGAACCAAGAATCGGGGTCGTACTCCCAATCGAGCACTCAGACGCTCGGCTTCCTGCTGAAACGTTTCAATAAAGAGTCGCCCGATTATTTTTCGCTTTTTTTCGGGATCAGTCTCTCTCTCTAATGCCTTAAAAAAGCGATCGCTTGCATCTACGCACTCCACCGGGAGTCTGAGCTCATGCTCAAGCATCTGCATGACTCGCTCACGCTCTTGAAATCGCAAAAGCCCGTGATCGACGAACACACAGTGCAGCCGATCCCCGATTGCACGCGAAACAAGCGCAGCCGCAACGGCTGAGTCCACCCCTCCTGAAAGCGCGCAAATCACATGATCCGTGGGAGCAACTTTATCCTTTAAACGCTGAGTTTCTTCAGCCAAAAAAGATCGCATCGACCACTCGGGTCTGAGCCCCGCGTGCTTAAGAAAGAAGTTCTTTAGAATCTCAGCTCCACTTTCGGTATGAGTAACTTCCGGATGAAACTGAAGCCCCACCGTGCGCCCGTCGGAGGACTGCATCGCAGCCACTGCACCTTGGTTTGAGCGCGCGACGGCTTGGTATCCTGCAGGCAAGCGCTCACAGGAGTCGCCATGACTCATCCACGCTATAAAGTGTTTTTTCGGAAAAAAATCAGCGCTCCCCTCAACAGACATCGCTCCATACTCGCGAGTGCGTCCAGGCTTTACCTCGCCCCCGAGAGCTTGGACGAGGAGCTGCATCCCGTAGCAGATCCCCAAAATCGGAAGACGCTGAGCACTCGCATACTCAATAAGTCCCGCTGGCAGTCTCGGCGCATCACGCTCGTACACAGAGCTTGGTCCGCCCGACAGTACAATCGCTCGAGGTTCATACGAGGAAATCCGCTCCAAGCTCGCATGGGCAGGCACGATCATCGAGTAGAGACCCAACTCACGCGTGCGACGCGCGATCAACTGGGTGTACTGCGAGCCGTAGTCTAAAATCAGAACCGATGCGCGCATGCCCTAGCTCTTGAGCCGATAGTTCGGCGCCTCTTTAGTCACGATCACGTCGTGAGGATGACTCTCGATCAAGCCGCTGCTTGAGATACGAACAAACTCCGCTGTTTCTTGAAGCGTCCGCAAACTTTGAGCACCGCAATAGCCCATCCCTGCACGCAACCCTCCCAGCAGCTGATGGATATTAAATGAGAGCGACCCCCGATAAGGGATACGGCCTTCGATTCCCTCTGGCACGAGCTTATGGACTTCATCAATTTCGGACTGGAAGTAGCGATCTTTTGAACCTGTCGCCTGCGCCATTGCATCGATTGATCCCATACCCCGGTAAACTTTGTAGGAGCGTCCCTGATACAAAATGACTTCTCCAGGCGCCTCGTCTGTACCCGCAAACAAAGATCCGAGCATCACGCTCTGAGCTCCTGAGGCGAGCGCTTTGGTGATGTCCCCACTGAAGCGGATGCCTCCATCGGCGATCACCGGAATCCCTTGAGCTGAAGCAGCACGTGCCGCTTCGCTGATCGCATACAACTGCGGCACTCCAATCCCAGCCACGACCCGCGTCGTGCAGATCGATCCTCCACCAATGCCTACTTTGATTGCATCTGCTCCTGCCTCAATGAGCGCTTTTGCACCTTGAAAGGTTGCGATATTGCCGCCGACGACATCGATTTTTTCAGCAAAGCGCTTTTTGATCTGAGCCACACAATCGAGCACTCCTTGGGAGTGGCCATGGGCTGAGTCAACGAAAAGCACATCCACTCCCGCCTCCACTAAGGCGTCAGCGCGTTTCAATGCCTCCGCTCCCACTCCTACTGCAGCTGCACACAGCAGGCGTCCGAACCGATCCTTGTTTGCTGCAGGGAATGCTCGCTGCTTTTCAATATCCTTAATCGTGATCAGTCCCCGCAAGTGTCCGCGCGCGTTAACGACAGGGAGTTTTTCAACGCGCTTTTCTTTTAAAATCGCTTTTGCCTGCGCAAGAGTGGTTCCCTCAGGCGCAGTCACCAGACCCTCTTTGGTCATCCGATCAGAGACGCGCTGATTTAAGTTCTCTTCAAAGCGTAAGTCACGATTGGTCAAGATCCCCACAAGTCGAAGCCCACCGTCCTCTGGCAAAGTCACAGGCACGCCTGAGATCTTGTAAGTGCGCATGAGGTCTAAGGCCTCGGAGATCTGAGCATCCGGACGCACGGTGATGGGATCAAGGATCATGCCCCACTCAGATTTTTTTACCTTCTCCACTTCAAACGCTTGGTTTTGGATCGTGAGATTCTTGTGGATGACGCCAATCCCACCCTCTTGCGCCATCGTGATTGCAGTCTTTGACTCCGTCACAGTATCCATCGCAGCTGAAAGCAGCGGGATCGAAAGAGCAATCCTTCGAGTCAGCTGCGTCTCGAGCTCCACTTGCGAAGGCAGGACCTCAGAGCGCGCGGGCAGAAGTAGCACATCATCGAAGGTCAGAGCTTCGGCGACGATTTTCATCACAAATCCTCTC
>JBILEK010000031.1:0-29314 GCA_044352155.1 Bdellovibrionia bacterium | reverse complement strand
CGCTCCACTCGAATTGATCAGAAGAGACTTCAGTCTGAAGGAGTTGATCGCGCGGGAAGCTTCGCGAGCTTGAGATTTGGACTTTGGTTTTTTTTTCGCTCTCTTTTTGATCGAGACGCCACTTGAGCTCTACAGATGCGCTTAAGCGAGTGTCTGCAAAAAAAGTGGCGCGCAAAGCAGGCGATAAGAGGCGTGCGCTTAGGGTTTCTATTTTCTTCTTACCGTCAGGAGTTGTTGAAATCTTTTGATCACCGCGTGCGCCTCTGATGATGGCTTGTCCGCGCAATGACTCAAGAACCGTTTCTTCAGACTCGGATAGAACGACGCTGCTATTTGGACCAAGATCGAGTGTTTTGCCCGAGTTAAGCTCCAGCGTGGCGTAGGCTCCATCTCCAGTGCGGATCACATCTTTCTGATGCAGAGTGCGTCCGCTTTGAAGCTCTTCCCAGTGATAGGAGCGGTGAGATTTTCTACGGACGGAGAGTTCACTCTGCGCAAGCGAACCGACGACGGGCTCTGAGCTTGCGGGCCCCGTGGCTGTGATCCCAAAGTATAAAAGCGCCCCCGAGAGCGTCGCTCCTATAAGGCAGGCGAGGGTGACGAGAGCGCGGTAATCTTTCTGCATAGCTTTCCCGTGCGACTCGCGTCCGCGGCGTGCGCACCTTGTTGAGCTAAACTCCTCCAGTTTTCGTTTCGGTCGCACTCCCGTGGGGGTTAAGGTTCAAGCTCTCAGGGAGGAGGGGGCAGAGGGGGAGGAGTCAAAAAGCTAGCGTCTTTTCCTGGAGGATGCGCGTTCACATGAAACCTCGCTTTTTTGTCAGTATTTAAGCTCTCAAGCCCACAATCCGAAATGAAGAGTCGAGCGTAAGGAGAGCGCCTTGAAACGCATCCGTCTCAGCATCAAAACGCAAATCGTGAGTGTCTTAGGGCTTTTGCTCATCGTATCGCTTTCAGGACTGCTTGCGATGACGGCCTACACTTTTTACGGTCGTACGCGTGTGTCGGTTGAGGAAGAAAACCGAAACTGGACTCAGATCTTAGCTGCGCAGGCTAAAACCTTTCTCCAAGCCACACAGGATAAAGTGCGTGTATTAGGGGCCGTGTTGCATGAGGAGCGCGATCTTGCGCGGAAAAGCTCTGTTGAGACTAACTTCTTTAAGATTAATCCGAGTTTTGTTTTAGTCGCGGTTCTTGAGCAGTCGATGCTCGCACGAGAGGCGAGCTTAATCCCACACGCACTCTCTCCTGAGTACCGCGGCGAGCGAGTGTGGAGTGAGATTTGGTCTGAAATCACTCAGAAGAGAGCTTCGTTTTCGATCGCCAAATCCTTCAGTGAGGATACGATTCAGTTAAGAGCCTTTGATCTGCCAGGCGAGGGAGTAGAGCTGGGATTGGTGTCAGTCGCACCGTTGGTTAAATCCGCCGACGGTAAAGTGACTCACGTTGCGGTAGCGATCTTGAAGCCTCACGAGCTGCTCTCAGCACTGGGTAAGGTGGGCTCGGACGTCGCGCTTGACGAACGAGTCAGTTACCTCGTGAACGCGCAAGGCTACTTGGTTTTACACCCGGATGCTGCGAGATCCATGCGTGAAGAGAGCATGTCAACCTATCCGATCGTGAAAGACATGGTGGAGGGCAAAAGCTCAGACGCTGCAACTCAGCAGTACCGAAGCGCTGACGGAAATAGCGTGGTGTGGGGCGCTCTGGCTAAAGTCGGTTACGCTGGTTTATCGGTCGTCACTGAAAAGTCTGAGGCTCACTCGCTGGCCCCGATTAAAAAAGTTCTTGAGACTTCAGGTTTTCTGGCCTTGATGATTTTGTTCCTCGCGTTTCTACTCGGATATCTCTACTCCTTCACGATCACATCGCCCATTCAAAAGCTCGTTCGAGCTACTCAGCAGATCACTGAAGGCGACTTCAAGGTCGTCTTAAAGGACGAAGGCTCCGACGAGATTGCGAGACTCTCGAGTGCGTTCACTGAGATGGCTCGGGGCCTAGAGGAGCGGGATCGGGTGAAAGCAACGTTCTCGAAATTTCACTCCAAAGAGATCGCCGAGAAGCTCCTCTCCGGCGAGGTGAGCTTGGGCGGCGAGCGCAAGGCTGCCGTTATCTTCTTCAGCGACGTTCGTGGCTTCACTGAGATGAGTGAGCGCCTGCAGCCCGAAGAAGTGGTCGAGATGCTCAACGAATACATGACGCTCATGGTGGCTGTGATCACACGCAACGGAGGGGTCGTCGATAAGTACGTAGGCGACGCGATCATGGCGCTATGGGGGGTGCCGATTGAGGGGTCAGATGATGCTCGCAATGCGGTTCAAGCTTGTCTTGAGATGCGGAGTGAGCTTGCAAGCCTCAATGCTCGGCGGATGGAACGAGGCCAGGAGCCATTGCGTATCGGCATGGGTCTTAACTACGGTGAAGTCATCGCCGGTAACATCGGATCAAACGAGAAAATGGACTACACGGTCATCGGTGATAGCGTGAACCTTGCGTCACGTATCGAATCCATGACCAAGGCCTACGGGACGGATCTTCTGATCTCAGGCTCCGTACATGAGCGAATCGAAGGACGTTTTATCTGTGAAGCAGCCAAAAGCGCGAGGGTCAAAGGCAAGTCTAACGCAATTGAAGTCTACCACGTGCGAGGCACGATCGACTCAAACGGTAACCCAACAATCATTGAAACTCCGTGGAGCACTTACAAGGCGAGTTCGGATGAGAAAGTAAGTGTTGATCATGAGAGCACCTCTCGTCAGGCGCTGATGCCGCCTCCCTTTCGGGGAGAGCGAACAGGGATGGGTTTTGGCTTTAATACGGTACCCAAATTGGTGGTTCCGCCGCCGTTTCGTGGAGAGCGCACGCGAACGCTCACCTTCCCGAGTGCGCCTGAGGCTCCAGAAGCTCAGCGGACTGAGGTTGAGGGATCAAAGCCCGTTATTCGTCGTCGAGTCGCTTAGCGAGGCGAAGATGCTCAGTCTCGATCCCGACTTTTTTAAAGAGCTCGAGCGAATCCTGAATGCGGTACTCTTGTGTGTAATAAATCTTGCGCACGTTGCCCAGGTTAATCAGGCGCTTCGCGCAGCCGACACAAGGTAAGTGGGTGACGAACACGATTTTCTCGACCGATCGGGGCGAGTCGCAGTTGATGACGGCATTCTCCTCAGAGTGCAGGCATCCGCAGTTGCCTGGCTCATCACGATCACAGGAGTTTGGGAGTCCCGTCGCGTTGCCGTTGTAGCCGATCGCAAGTACTTTACGGTAGTCGGTCGAAGTGATGACAGTGCCGACCTGAAGCCGCTTACAGGTCGAGCGCGCGGCAAGAGTGTGAGCGAGTTTCAGGTAGATTTCTGGGAAGCTCGGTCGCGCACGCTCAGTCATTTTGAGGGAACTTGGATGTATTTTAAGTAGCCTTGCAGCTCACGGATCGACTCATGGATGTCGTCGATCGCTCGGTGCTTGTTGCCCTTTTCGAACTGTACTCCGTACTTCTCGCGAAAGATCTCCTTGAAGGAGCTCACATCGATCATGCGGTAGTGCAGCCGCTTTGAGAAATCGATCATGTGACGGTCGATGAACTTACGATCTTGCCCGATGGAGTTGCCGCAAAGGATGACGCGATCCTGTCGCGCGTAGTGGCGATCGAGGAGTTGGAGCATCTCCTGCTCGACTGCAGGAAGGGGCGTGCCGGTTGCGACGGCCGTCGTGAGCCCACTGTCGCCGTGGGTTTTCACGCACCAGGCGTCCATGAGCGCCATCACCTCAGCGGGTTGGTGGACCACGCGGTGGTACTCCTCAAGGAGTGTGAAATCGAGGTCTGTCACGATCGCCGCCACCTCCAGGATGTGGTGCACGTGCTCATCTAGCCCCGTCATTTCCATATCGACCCAGAGAAGTTTTTTCATTCGTACAAAACACTAGCACATACGAAAAGTGACGCAGTGCATTAATACCGACTTCTTCCTTGAGCTTTCTGCAACGCTCCTCTAATACAGTCAGTCAATAACTCAGGAGAATTCTCTGCAATGGCTGAAATGAAAAAGGTCCCAATCGATCGGGTCCGCAATATTGGTATCTCTGCCCACATCGATTCCGGGAAAACGACGCTCTCAGAACGCATTTTGTTCTACACCTCCCGCATTCATGCGATCCACGAAGTCAAAGGCAAAGACCAAGTCGGCGCCACCATGGATTTCATGGATCTGGAGCGCGAAAAAGGCATCACCATTCAGTCGGCCGCGACCTACTGCATGTGGAAAGACTACAACATCAACCTCATCGACACTCCCGGACACGTCGACTTTACCGTCGAAGTGGAGCGCAGCTTGCGCGTTCTTGATGGCGCGGTCCTCGTGCTCTGCTCGGTGGCGGGCGTGCAATCGCAGTCGATCACTGTTGACCGCCAGATGAAGCGCTACAAAGTGCCTCGCCTCGTGTTCATCAACAAGATGGACCGCGCGGGCGCGAACCCGTTCCGCGGCTTGAAGATGTTGCGCGAGAAGCTGCACTTAAATGCTCACCTTGTGACTTATCCGATCGGTGCAGAAGATCAGTTTAAGGGTATCGTGGATCTTGTCACTCAGCGTGCGTTCTACTTTGATGGCGATAACGGCGAGAAAGTCCGCGAAGAAGCTTGCCCCGCCGAGCTTGAAGGCGAAGTAAAAAAATACCGCGAAGATCTCATCTCTGCGCTTGGTGACTTCGACGACACGATCGCGAACAAGTACCTCGAAGGCCAAGAGCCCACGGTTGATGAGATGCGCAAAGCGATCCGTAAGGCGACGATGTCGCTTGAGTTCTGCCCTGTGTTCACGGGCTCGGCGTACAAGAACAAAGGTGTTCAAACTCTGCTCGACGGCGTGACCTACTACCTCCCCAACCCCGCAGAGAAGGAAAACATCGCACTCGACCAAAACAGCAACGAAGCTCCCGTGGCGCTCAAGTCCGACGAGAAGCTCCCGTTCGTGGGGCTTGCGTTCAAACTCGAAGACGGTCGCTACGGTCAGCTCACTTACGTCCGGATCTACCAGGGTACGGTCAAGAAGGGCGATTTCATCATCAACGTCAATAACGATCGCAAGGTCAAAGTGCCGCGTCTCGTCCGCATGCACGCAAACGAGATGAACGACATCGAAGAGGCAAAGGCCGGCGACATTGTTGCGATGTTCGGCGTTGAGTGCGCTTCGGGCGACACGTTTACCGACGGCACAGTCCGCATGTCGATGACCTCGATGTTCGTACCTAAAGCCGTGATCTCGCTTGCGGTTGCTCCGAAAGAGCGGTCAGGCGAAGTCAATTTTTCGAAGGCGCTCAACCGCTTCACGAAAGAGGATCCGACTTTTCGCGTTCACCGCGACGAGGAGTCCGGTCAAACGATCATCAGCGGAATGGGTGAACTCCACCTTGAGATCTACTGTGAGCGCATCAAGCGCGAGTACAACTGCGAAGTCGTGACCGGGAAGCCTCAAGTCGCGTTCCGCGAGACGATCACGCGCAAGGGCGATTATAACTATCTCCACAAAAAGCAATCCGGCGGATCGGGTCAGTTTGGGCGCGTTGTGGGCTTTATCGAGCCACTGCCTTCGGATGCTGCGCAGGATTACGAGTTCGTTGACGATATCGTCGGCGGCTCGATTCCGCGCAACTTCATCCCCGCTTGCGACAAGGGTTTCCAAGAAGCTATCAAAGAAGGTCGCTTGATTGGATTCCCGATCGTCGGCGTGCGCGTCGTGCTCAACGACGGGCAGTACCATGACGTCGACTCCTCTGAAATGGCGTTTAAAACAGCCGCCCTCATGGGTTTCCGCGAAGCCTACGAGAAGGCAGGCCCTGTCGTTCTTGAGCCGATCATGAAACTTGAGACCTCAGTACCTGAAGAGTTCCAAGGTGCAGCGATGGGGCAAGTCAACCAGCGCCGTGGAGTCATCATGAACACGACGACGAATGAAGGCTTCTGCGTGATCGAAGCAGAAGCGCCTCTTGCCGAAATGTTTGGCTACGCGACGGATCTTCGCTCGGCAACGCAAGGGAAAGGCGAGTTCTCGATGGAGTTCCTCAAGTACGCGCCCGTTCCACGTAACGTGCAAGAAGAGCTCGTCAAGAAGTACCAAGAGAAAAAGGCCAAGGAGCAAGCAGCTCGTTAACCTCTCTCTCTCACTGAGTTGATCTTTCAAAGGCCGTCTGGGCGTGAGCTCAGGCGGCCTTTGTGTTTTTTAAGCTTGCTCCTTTGAGTCGTCCGATTCGTGTACCTTGTCGTCCGGACGGTCAGTGGGGTGCTCCTGACCACCGCATGAGTGCGCTCCACCACGGAACTCAGCGGAAACCACTTCCGCTTGGATTTTAGGCCGTCCGGAATATGGCATGTGCGTTGCGATTCCGGACCACGTCTTTAACCAAAAACGAAGGAGTACGGTTATGAAAATGGGTCTTGGGATTCGCGGACTTTCCGCGATCATCGGTTTAGTAGCGCCACTGGGAGTCCTTGCTGCTCCCTCACTTGACAGCTCAAATTGCAGCATGAACGTTTCGGCACCCGCAAGCGGTGCGGGTGTTCTTTTCAGCGAGGATTGCAAGGTAGCCTACGTCCTTCCTCCGGTGAAGGGTCGGGCCTCGGTGAGCGCGCTCGTGCCGAACCTAAACTTGCAGTTTTGCCCTGGGGTTTCGAGCGTAGGTGAGCTCACAGAAACCCTGGTCAGCTCGATCGCTGCGACTGCCAAGCAAATGAAGGCACTTCTGGATCAGTACGCTCCTTTAGAGGCCGAAGTCCAAGCGCTCGGCGAGAGGATCTCTGTTTCTCGTGCAGAGCGCGCAGCCGCTCTTAAAGCTCAAGAGCTCATCAATGAGCGCCGTGAGCGGGCACTCAGTGAGCTTGAGACTCAGATGGCAGCGCTAAAGTCATGCAAGCTCCTCGCTCCTGATCCCTGTTTGGAGCTGCAAGCAGCTGTGAATCAGTCGCGTACTCAGGTCCGCGAGCTCGAGCTTGAGACCACAAAAGCAGATCGTGCTCTGGTTCAAGCCACACGCAAGGCACAAAAAGACGAGCAATCACTCCTCGCTCTCCAAGAGCGCTACGTACGAGCGATGGAGCCAGCACTAAAGCTTCAAGAGAGGCTCGCCACCCTCCACGATAAGGTTCTGGAGCTGTATCGAGTGTATGCTCCTCTCGAGGGTGCGACCGGTCAGATCGAGTACTCGATTGATTGGGATAAACTCGTTGAGAGCTACCGCTTGGCGAACCCATCGCTTCACGTCCGCTGGGAGCGTATCCCCGTTAAGGAAGCAGAGCTCTGGGCAAGCGTAAAGCTTAGGGGAGAGCACGCCGAAATCCCTGCAATCTTGCGCTCAAGCATCCCAGGAATGCGAGTGACCGGCATCAAAGGCATCGCTGAGGCCGACGCTCCAACCAAAGCAGAGCAGACGCAATTGTCGACTCCGGCGAGTGTCGATTTTTCGAACAGCGTTTCGGGACAGATTGTGCTCTCTTTGGTCGGCGCTTGCCCGTACTTCGAGAGTGCTTACGCGACCCGCACTGGGATAAACCTACAGGAGTTGGCGGCATATCTTGTTGCAAACGTCACCTATCAGTATGAGGCGTTCGCTCGGCGGGGTTACGAGGCCAAGTACAATCTGAATAACTTCTACAAGCGTGTCGAAACCAAGCGTAAGAAGGGGGGGTTTTTCTCCTCTAAGGTGATTCACTCGATTGTGGAAGAAGGAGACTCCAAGGATTGGTTTGAGATCAAGTTTGATGCTCCAACGACGGGTGAGTTTCAGTACTCCGCTGAGGAGCAAGCTGCGATCTCGCGCGAAGTGAAGGCTGACTTGATCGATCGCGCGATGAGGCAGTTTGCTTTTCTAGCAGGCGGCGCGGCAACTCCTCCTGGCGTTCCTGTGGTGATGCCGACGGGAGCATCATCGGCGTCGAGGGCTCTTGGGAAGTGTCCATACTTTTACTGCCAAGCTGCTTCTCTCGGTTTGGGAGTCCTTGACTCGATTTTCGGCCGCTCGACCGCGGTTTCGAGCTTCGAGCGTCACAACGATGTCTGGACGAAGGATGTTGTACGCGGAGCAAAAGTCGTAACCCGCGCGACGACGAGCACATTCTCTCCAGAGCAGAACTAAATCGGTGACTTCACGAGCGGGAGGGGTACCGACCCCTCCCGCCTCCACCTTAACGATGAGGAAAATATGTTCAGATTGATGTTGGTTCTGTTGGCTCTGGCTCCTTGGAGGGCTTGGTCTTCTGAAACGGTGTGGGTTGATGTTCTTGGTACCAAGGAGCGCGTACCCGTCGAGGTGACGGAGTACGGCGAGTTCGCGCCATTGCAAATCCCCGCGAGCATACAGACTCCGATGACTCTTAGTTGGGTGAGTAGTCAGATTTTTTCAGGCCAGAACTCCTCTGAAGTTTGTGTTCAAGTCGGACACGAAGTCGATTTATTCCGCACGATGGCCTATCCCGAGCTCATGCGTCGTCGTGCGCGCGAGCGTTTACGAACGCTCTCGACGATTCGTTTTTCGAATCCGACTTCAGAGTTTTTCACCACACCAAAGTTCATGATGCGTGTACGCGACGCTTTGGCCGCTCAAGGGCGCAGCTATCCGAATTTGACACTTAGTCCTAAGTTTCAAATTCGTAAGATCTGGCCACGCCTCCGCTACGCGGACACGGCCTGGAGCCGCATTGTAGGAGATGCAGATATGCTCTCCGATCAGGTGCTCCGCGGACTGGCACAAGGTGCAAATGCGGTCGGTTTGGGAGCGGGTGAGTTCTCAGGAGCAGACTTCTACTGCGATCTGATCTCGGGTCGTGCGGAGATTTTTCTTGAGATCGAAGGTATCGAGATGGGCCGTCCTGTTCGAAAGGAGATTCTCTCAGCAGATGCGATAAGCTCCTTGATGCGCGTGTTGCGCTCGCACATGGCAGGGCTTGATGCGAGTCCGGAACAGCGAGAACGCAATCGCGCTTATGCCGCCTTTTTGGCAGGCCAAACGCTAAAAAATGACCTTTCTCCACATGAGTTCGAATACGTATTGAACGCCATCTTGAACTCGGAGACGGGACTTCCGCAGCAGTGGGTACCCGATGAAGCAGTGGTGCAAACAAAGGTCGAGAACATTCCATTCTCAAGTCAACTCCGCTGGATATCTGAATAACGAAAGGAAAATAAAATGATCAAGCGATATGGGATAGTTTTCTGTTTGGTTTTAACGGTCTCGGTCGTGGTATTTGGTGATCTGAGGTGGGGCTCATCCTCTACGAATGACGTTTCTCCCGCGCTACTCCCGAGGAGGGGGGGCGACGAAGTGACTCTCCAGGAGTCCAAAGAGCGTAGCGCAGAAGCAAGTGTACATGATGGCATGAATTCCGGAGAGATCATGAGCATCCGTACTCTTGAGACCGAAGTTCGTGCACTCGGTTATATCGAGCGGATCAATTCGGGAGAAGCAACTGCAGAAGAGCGTGCGCGTTTCGCGGTCGTTGCTAAAGAGTTGACTCGACTGCGCGCTCAAAAAATCGCTCTCGAGCTTGCAGCGCTTGAGAGCGAAATCCGCGATCAAGCACAAAAGCTGAATGAGGAGTAATGCACATGGGTCTGATCAAACACTGTTGGATCGTTTTGGGAATTGGGTTTGTGCTCACTATGGGCTGCGGATCCAGGGACGTAGCTCCAAACGCTCAGGCTCCGGCACCTGAGCCGACGTCGAGACCGGCTCCTTCGGAGACGGCCTTTCAGTTACGCTTGGACCCAGCGGAGGCGCCGACATATTTCGCGGTCAGCAAGGACGGCAAGATCAGGATCCTCTCAGCGCCGACGAGTATTACGGGTCGACTGCAGCGTAAGGCTCCGCGCTTCGGCAGCTTGCCTTTAACACAAGAGCGTTGCGCAAAGATCGATGAGATTTCTTTGAATCTCTTAGCCTCACGTGACTCGCCAGCTTTTTTTGGCGCATTCCAGCGAGGCTTTCAGCACTTACGTAGCCTTGAGTTCGTCGAGTTCAAAGTGCAGTTGCCGATTATTTTTCGTCTGAGTGAGGAGCGCGGTCTGATCGACGAGATCCGCTTGGCAGCCAGTCGGGCGATCGAGCATGCTGACCTCAGGGAGAACATGACGTTTATGGGACCACCCAATCTCATAGACGCGACCACGGAGACGCAAGTGGGCGCCTCTGCGTGGTCGAACCGACTCGATCAAGCGAGCACACGCGCAGGCCCAAGGATCGAAGAGAGCGTGAGCTCGCGTATGGGGATTGACGACCTATTGGAAGGAAAAGTCGGATTCTCTGAGATCGACTACCTTTGCGATGTCGCGACTTTGAAAAGCACACTCGAGACGCGCGTGGGCTCGGACCATCCTGCGCTTCAGGGCACGCGCATCAACTGGAAAGTGGAACTGGGGACAGTCCAATGAAAACGAAAACAGCGGTTTTCTGTATCGTGACGTTGCTCTCGCTTAAAAGCGCACGCGCTGATGAGGTTTTGATCTTCGATGCTCCACCGATCCAGGAGTCCCAATGTGCGGCACTCAAAAAAAATTATGTGCGCGCGCTAAAGCTCTGGGATGAAATCGCAGAGCGCTCGGTAGTGCTGCATGAGCGCATCACCGCTCTAGAGAGTGCGCCCGATTGGCTTCGGCCCCTCCTGACTCTCGGAATCCGATCCGAACTGGATCGCATCAACCGAAGAGTGGAAAAGCTCAGGGCATTTGAGACTTCCGACACGCTTCGAAAGGATTTTCTACAAGAGTTGCACTGGGAGCCGCATCCGGAGGAGCGATCATCGGTCTGGAGTCGGGGCTGGAAGGTTCTGAGCCGCAGTGGCAAGCTTGAAACCATCGCGTTGGTGAATGGGACTTGGGCTTGGGGCGAGGCGGCATCTGTGCTTGAGGCTGCGGGCTTCGAAAACGTTGCGCAGGCGCTCGAAGAGTTTCAGAGCTTAGGCGTGCTGCGTCTCCGGCGTCCGGCTTCTCTCGTCGAAATCTGCCTGAGTAAAGTCGCTTTTCAAGCTAATGCCACCTTTACCGTAAAGGGCACAAACGAGACTGGGGAGCTCAGTCAAGTGCATCGCATACAACTGCGCCAAAAGGTTGACTTGCGCAGGCGCTAGCAGCGTCGCTGTAGCCGAAGACTCTCGCCCTATGGTTCAATGGATCAACTATGGCGAACTTTGAACTGACCGATGACCAGAAGCAGCTGATCGACCTCGCACGCCAATTCGGCGCACAAGAGATGGCGCCCAAAGCTGAGCACTACGACCGCACCATGGAGTACCCCATGGACGTGATCAAAAAGGCGCACGAGATCGGCTTGATGAACACACACATCCCGCAGGAGTATGGCGGGTTGGGTTTAGGCACCTTTGATGGAGTGTTGATCGCAGAAGAGCTCGCGAGTTTCTGTAGCGGAATCTATACAGCACTTGAGGCTAATGGACTCGCCCAAGCCCCCGTGATCGTTGCAGGGAGTGATGCGCAGAAAAAAGAATTCCTAGAGCCTATGACGCGTGAGCCGCTGCTCGCAGCCTACGGCGTGACTGAGCCAGGCGCAGGCTCGGATGTGCAGGGCATCAAGACGAAAGCCAAAAAAGTCGGTAACGACTACGTGATCAACGGCTCCAAAATGTGGATCACAAACGCTTATTACGCGAACTGGTATTTCGTGCTGGCCTATACCGATCCCGAAGCAGGCGTAAAAGGGATGACCGGTTTTGTAGTTCCACGAAATACTCCTGGAATCGAAGTTGGAAAAAAAGAAGTGAACATGGGTCAGCGTTGCTCGGACACGCGCGGGATCACTTTCACAGACGTAAAGGTCCCGGCAAAGTACCGCCTAGGCGAGGAGGGACAAGGCTTTAAGATCGCAATGTCGGCGTTTGATCATACGCGTCCTCCCGTTGCAGCAGGTGCCGTGGGTGTCGCAAAAGCCGCCATGAACCACGCGATCAAATACTCAGAAGAGCGCAAATCCTTCGGTCAGCCGATCCACCGCCATCAGGCGATCAGTTTCATGATCGCCGACATGGCGATGCAGATCGAGGCTGCGCGTCTTCTGGTCTGGAAGGCTGCAGCTGAGATTGATGCCGGAAGGCGCAATACAAAGTTTGCTGCAATGGCAAAAGCCTTTGCCGCTGACGTCTGTAACAAAGTTTGTACGGATGCGGTCCAAGTGTTTGGAGGTTATGGCTTTAACACCGAGTATCCGGTTGAGAAGCTCTATCGTGATTCAAAGATTTTCCAAATCTACGAGGGTACTTCTCAGATCCAACGCTTGATCATCTCAAAGGAGATTTACGATCGGCGCTAGTTTTTAAAACCTAAGGCCGAACTTCGCTCCCAAAGTGGCCATCCCCAGTTGATGATACGATCCTTCGAGCGTGAGAATGATGCCTGAGGGTCCGAAGCGAAAAATAGTACCCAACATCGCAAAGAGTGAGCGCGCACTCCCTGTTTTTGAAGCAGTAATCGACTGTCCGAGCAGAGGTTCGGTGTAGGTCACTTTCACTGTGCCACTCCCCATCTGATAGCCCACGCCCAAGTAGGGGAAAAAGTAATCCAACTGCCGAGAAAAAATCACTGATGGAGTCCAAGTCTCTGAGCTGACGATTTGGATCCGCGAAACAGTATAGCCGAGGCGGAGTGCGCTTGTGATTCCCTCTTCGGGACGGTTGATGAGGAGCTGTAGATCGGCGCCAGCAATCAAGTAGCTTTGATAAGCGATTCCGGTTCCGGAGACTCCGAGATCGACTCGGCCGAGTCCTTTTCGAAGATGGAGTTTGGGTACAGGTAGAGAGGGCGGGATACTGGATCCTACGCCTAAGCCGGCTCGTTGAAGTTGCGGAGCAAGATCATCGGGCATTTTAATGAGACTGAGCTCAACCCCAAGTTCGATCCCAGGGATCGCACCCAAGGGCTCAGCCGGGTTCATCGGACGGTGATCGGAGTAAAAAGCGACTGTCTTTACGAGTGTGGTGACGAGCGCTTGGTCGAGCAGCTGGCTTGGATCGTTAAAAAGTGACGGATCAATGGGCAAGCTTGCGTGAGACGAGGGTGTGGAGGGAAAGCTGAGTGCAATCAATCCTAGGAGGCACCCTGAAACTGGCTGCATCAATTGAGTAAAGCGATTAAGACGCCTGCGTCGATCTCTGCCCCTGATCATTACGCTAACAATTTCGATCCTTTATGAGGATTCGAACCTTTACTCAATTGATCAAGCCAGTTTACTCGTTTTTCTTTTGTGCTTCGGGGGCCGTCGGAGCGGAGGTGGGCGCAGAAGCCGGCGCAGAAGGTAGAGCCGCTCCATCGATCGCGCTTCGATTAGCGCGAGCGCCGATGACGGTGAGAGCCAGAGAGGTGAGCATGAACGCTCCTGCCATAAACGACGTCAGCTTTACAAAAAAGTTTGCGCCACCTGAGCTCCCAAACACGGTTTGGCTTGAGCCACCAAAACTTGCGCTCACTTCGGCGCCTTTCCCAGTCTGCACGAGCACGAGCAGAATCACGAAAATACAGGAGAAAATATGAACTACAGTGACAAAAGTCTGCATGGATCACTCCCTCAGAGGTGGAGTGAGAGAGTTAACTTAGGCCGGAGCAAGAGACAAGGACGAACAAAAAATTAACGCAGCGCCTCACGCCCCTCTTGGGCTTTGGCTCCTGCCGTAACAAGCGCACGAAACGAATCCGCCTTAAGCGACGCTCCTCCCACTAAAGCCCCATCAATGTTTGCGCAGGAGAGAAGGGCCTCCACGTTCGCAGGCGTAACTGATCCACCATAGAGGATCTGAGTCTTGCCTGCAGCCTCAAGCCCGAAGCGATCCCAAAGATCTTTGCGAATGATTTGATGTGCTTCTTCGGCCTGCTCTGGTTTAGCGGTAAGCCCAGTCCCAATCGCCCACACGGGCTCATAGGCGATGACAAGTCGTCCATCGAGATACGCTCGAGCTGAAGAGTCTGGCAGCGCCCCCTTTAACTGCCGCAAGAGCACCGATGCCGTCTGACCTGCCTCGCGTTCTGCGCGGGTTTCGCCCACGCACAGGATGGGGCGCATACCATTGAGGATCGCCCCCTCGACTCTGCGTCTTGCGCTCTCGTCCGTCTCCCCAAAGTACTGCCTGCGCTCTGAGTGCGCGACCAATGCATAGCGCACTCCGATCTCAAGCAAGTGCGCCGCAGAGAGCTCGCCAGTGAACGCGCCTGAGCGCTCCCAGTGGAGATTTTGTGCGCCGATATGAACGCCAGAGAGCTTTGCGCGAGCGACGGCAAGTCCCAGCGAAGTTGCAGGCGGGAAAAGTGCGACGTCTAAGCCCTTCGCTTTTGGAAGCGCTCCCAGTGATGCGAAAAACGCTTCGGTCTCTGCTTGGCCGTGGTTCATTTTCCAGTTTCCGGCGATCAGGACGCCCCGGGGCTTACTCATTGATCATCCTCACCAAAGTCCGAAAGGTACACGCCTTTCGGGCGCGCGTAGGTCTTGAGAATGTCGGTGCCGGGGAGTCCATTCCCCTCGAGATACTCAAGCGAAGCGCCACCGCCGGTGGAGAGGTGGTCAAACTGCGAGGAGAGGCCAGACTGATTGATCGCAGACACCGTGTCGCCGCCTCCCACGATCTTAAGGGCAGCGAGAGGCGCGATATTTTCGGCAAGCGCCATCGTCCCTTTGGCGTATTCAGGTTTCTCAAACCAGCCCATCGGTCCGTTCCAAAAAATCGTCCCTGCTCGATGAAGGAAAGTGCAAAACGACGCAACCGTCTTTGAACCGATATCAAAGCTTGCGATAAAGTCTTCTGGCAGTTTTACCGGGATTTCGCGCTTTTCAGCTTCGCGCAGGATCGAGCGTGCAGCAGCGACATCATCTTGCGAGGGAGTTTTTGCGCCCATCGGGAGAGGCCATTCTTTCGCTTGCATAAACGCGTAGGCCATCGCTCCACCCACAACCATGCCGTCGATGTTCGGGAGAAGCGCTTCGATAGTCTTGATCTTATCGCCGACTTTGGCGCCACCTAAGATTAAAAAAAACGGCTTTTTTGGCGATTTTAGAAGCGTATCAAAGTGCTTGAGCTCTTTTTCAATGAGCAGACCCATGCCTCGTTTTTCGACGATTTTCGGAAGCCCATAAACCGAAGCGTGTTTGCGATGAGAGGTGCCAAAAGCGTCGTTGATGTAAACGTCGCAGAGGCGAGAGAGTTCAGCGCAGAACTGCGGATCACACGCCTCTTCGCCGGGATGGAAGCGCAAGTTTTCGAGCATCAGGACTTGGCCGTTTTTTAAGTTCTTGGCCATGAGCTCGATTCCGTCTCCGACGCATGCGTCTGCAAGTGTGACTTCGACGCCCAAGAGCTCGGCCAAGTGCAAAGCGGCAGGCTCCATGGAGTACTGCGCTTCAGGCTTTCCTTTGGGGCGACCGAGGTGTGAGGCAAGAATGACTTTTGCCCCGGCATCAATTGCTAGACGAATCGTCGGTACTGCCTCGCGGATCCGCGTATCGTCTTCTACTTTGCGATGTCCTTCGGCATCAGGTTCAGAGAGAGGGACGTTGAAATCGACTCGGATCAATAGTTTTTGGCCTTTGATCTCGAAATCTCGAATCGACTGGATCGCTTTAACGGTTGAGGGTTTTGGGTCCAAGAGTCTAGATTCCCTTCGCTGCAATTAAAAGAGTGAGGTCAATCATCCGTTGCGAGAAGCCCGACTCATTATCGTACCAGGACATGACTTTCACTAAAGTGCCTGAGCCGTTTTGCCCCGCAAGTGCGAGAGTGCACTCAGCGTCAATCGTTGAGCTCAAAGTATTACCGTTGTAGTCGCACGAGACGAGCGGCTCTTTAGAGTAGCCTAAAACACCTTTCATTAAGCTCTTTGAGGCCGTCTCAAAGGCTGCGTTGATTTGCTCTTTGGATGCAACAACTTTGAGCTCCCCTGTGAAATCCACAAGCGACACGTTGGGAGTGGGGACGCGCACAGAGAATCCATCGAGCTTGCCTTTGAGGTGGGGAATGACTTCGCCCACGGCCTTGGCTGCACCGGTCGTTGTGGGGATCATGGAGAGAGCGGCCGCGCGTGCGCGACGCAAGTCCTTATGAGGCAGATCTAAGATGCGCTGATCGTTCGTGTAGGAGTGGACGGTCATCATCGTCCCGCGGAGGACCCCAAAGTTATCGTCGAGTACTTTTACGAGGGGCGCTAAGCAGTTGGTAGTGCACGACGCGTTGGAGATGATGTGATGCTTTTCGGGATCGTAGGTTGTATGGTTGACCCCCATGCAGATCGTGGCGTCCTGGCCTTTGGCGGGAGCGGAGATGAGAACTTTCTTGGCTCCCCCCTTCATGTGGAGCGAAGCCTTTTCTTTATCCGTGAATGCGCCCGTGCATTCGTGCACGATTTCAGCACCGCAGAGTGCCCATTGAATCGCTGCAGGATCTTTCTCAGCAGTAATTCGGATTTTGTGGCGTCCTGCGATCAGAGTGTTACCCCCTTCGACGCGGATGTCCTCAGGAGCGATGCCATGGACGGAGTCGTACTTGAGCAGGTGGGCGAGAGTTTCAATTGAGCCTAGATCGTTGATGCCGACGATCTCGATCTCGTCGCTTGAAAGCGCAAGTCGGGCGATCTTTCGGCCGATGCGTCCAAAGCCATTGATACCGATTTTGACTGAGTTTTTTGCCATGCTTTGATCTAACGCGCGCCAGGGCGCGATTCAATGGAACAATGGATTAGACATGGCGCGTTATTGCTTTTGATGGAGCCAGTTTTAAAGCTTTTTTTCGAGCAAGAGCTTAGGCTCTCCTGCGGAGTCCGTATAGGCGCCGCGGATCTCAAATCCGAACCTCAGATTAAGTGCAATCATCTCGCGCCAACGATTGAGCGTCTTGGTTTGTACGCGCTTAAAGCCGTGCGCGTGACACCAATTGTGTTGAAGCTCCATCAAGCTTGAAGCGATGCCCAACCCGCGAAACTGCGGATGAACAGCCCCGAGCCAAGAGTAAAAGGTCTCCTGGTCGGTCGCATACCCGAGTTTAAATCCTGCGACCGCGCCCTCAACCAGAGCGAGCGTGATGTGGAAGCGGGTATGGGTTTCAAGGACTCCTTTAAACTTTTGTGCATCAAAGCTCCCAAAAACGCCTTCAAGAAGAGAGCGAATCCGCTCAATCAGCTCCGCACTCAAGCTCTCATGAGACTCGAGCGTGATGGAGACGGGAGCGAAGCGCGGTCGGCCGTCATCCAGGAGCTCTTCGAACATTTTCTTCGGGCGAACCCAGAGAGCTCCGAGCTCATTTTGGTAGAGTGTTTCATACAGAACGAGCTCCTCGAGTGTCTCGCTGTGGCGGGCGATGCCGATTTTTTTGTAGAGATGCCCTTTGTAATGACGAAAGAGCTTGGCGGTCATCGTTTCTTTTTTTTCTTTTTCGCCTCAGTTTTCGGAAGCACGTACGGAAGCCCTGCGAGTAGAAGTTTTTCGTAGTCCTTTAAGTAGCCTTGGAGCGTCTTTTTATACGTAGCCCAGGGGGTGCTCCAGGGCTGACCGTTTCGAACAATCTCGCGGCAGAGTGTGAGCATCCCTGAGATGTCATTGAGATGCACGAACTCGGGAGCTGGACCGTTCGCTCCACGGGAGTCAGAGCCTCCTTCGAAACTCTGATTGTGATAGTTGCCTAAGGGGATTGAGATTGCGATTGTTTTTAGCCCATAAGCCGTGGTCGCCGTACCTTCGCAAGTTCCGCCATCCATAATGCGTTTTTGGTGCGCCTCTGGAAGCGCTTGCGCCGCGATCCCAATGAAAGTCCTAAGCGCTCCGCTCTCGAAGACGGTAGACTTATCTCCCAGCCGCACGACTGGGCCTTTTCCGCTCTCTGCACCCGGGAGCATTCGAGACGTCTCAAGACTGACACAGATGACGTCGCGCCGTGCGCGTTGAAGGTAGCCTTCCTCCAAGTGAGCCAGACAGCCGATAAATCCGACTTCCTCTCCCCGAGTGAGAAGACCGATGAAATTTCCACGATCTTTTGATTTTTCTTCCCAAAGTGCGCAAGCAGTTTCAACGATCGCAAAACTCCCAACGAGATCGTCAGCAGCCTTGGTGTAGAGGACGTCGCCTTCCAGCCAATACGGAGCTCGAAACGCAAAGCCACCATAGAGCTCCGAGGCTTTTGGATGCTTAGAGCGAAGGTTTGCAGTGGGCAGTGCGACGAGCGCAGATTCGATCGCTTTTCCGTGCTTTGCCATTCGAGGAGCGACGAGTGTTCCTTCGGCCGCAAATCCGGAGTCGTCGGCGATCCAAACCTTTGCGCCTTCAAGGTGCTGAGTCGGAGATCCTCCCAGCCAAGTGATTTTGAGTTCACTCTCCGAAGTCCACTCTGCACCATGAAATCCAGGATGATCGGTATGCGCGATGAAAACACGCAACGGCTCCTTAGATCGCTTTTGCAGAATGCGCTTGTACTCCGCAAGGCTTGCTGCTCCGACCACGAGATTTCCGGCTAGATCAAAGAAATGAGGAACTTTCCGAGCACGCAGATGCTCAGTCATCGTGCGGTAGACGTGCTCCTCACGAAAAGGAGCCGAAGGCTGCGCTAGAATCTGATAGAGAAGCTCTGAGTTCATGTCGACCAAACTACCATAAATCCACCACAGAGTGCGCCGCCATTTTGCTTGTCACTATTTAAGTGCGCGCATAAAACAATGCTCCTATGCCAGATACCGCAGGCGCATTAGAGCTTCTTCAAGAAATTGCGGAGCTCATGCGACTACTGGATGAGAATCCGTTTAAAGTGCGTGCATTCGAAAATGCCTGTAAAACGCTGCAGTCGCGTCAGGATCTCCAAAAGCGAGCGAAGGCGGGGACTCTTACAGAGCTTGATGGCGTAGGGAAGGGAATCGCCTCAGTACTGAGCGAGTATTTCGCGACTGGTCGGAGCTCCGAGCGCGATGCTCTAAGAGCAAAGCTCCCTGAGGGTATGATTGAGCTCACTCAGATCCCGGGGCTTGGACCTAAGAAAGCGAAGCTCCTGATCGAGGAGCTCGAGATCCGTACTTGGGGTGAGCTGGAGTACGCATGTCGCGAGAATCGTCTTCTCGGACTTAAGGGGTTTGGCGAGAAGGCGCAGAGTAAACTTTTAGAGCAGCTTCAGTTTCTTCAAGCAACGCGGGGCCAGGTGCGCTGGGTTGATGCGCATGCATCGATCCCCGCGCTCCTCAAGCGAGTCAAAGGTCGAGCCGAGGTCGTCGGTGCGATCGCTCGGCGACTCGAAGTCGTGGACGGCATTGATGTGTTGGTTGAAAAAAAACAAGAGCTCAAATCAGAGCTCGTGCCTGTGCGTGTCCACGTGAGTTCGGGCTCGTGGGGATATGATCGCGTACGGTTGAGCTCGAGCGAAGAGTTCTGGCTTGCGCTCGGAGCTCCGAAGCATTTCTCTGCGAAAACAGAAGAAGAATTTTTTGCTCATCTGAAGCTCCCGCTCATTGCGCCTGAGTTTCGAGAGACTGCCGAGAGTGTTGAGCTTGCTCGAAGGGGTCAACTGAGCGCCGTTCTTCCTTGGGATGGAGTGCGTGGCGTTTTCCATAGCCACACGACCTACTCTGATGGCACCGCAAGTGTCGAGCAGATGGTAAAGGCTGCAAGGGATCTCGGGTACGCGTACATCGGGATCTCTGATCACTCGCAGTCGGCGTTTTATGCGCAAGGGCTTAAGTCTGACGCACTCAAAAAGCAGGAAAAAGAGATTAAAAAGGTTCAGGAAAAATATCCTGAAATTAGAGTTTTTTGGGGCATTGAGAGTGATATTTTGGCGGACGGTTCACTGGACTATCCGGCAAACGAGCTTCAGCGATTTGATTTTGTGATTGCATCCATTCACTCGCGATTTCAAATGGACTCAGAGCAGATGACAGAGCGTATGCTTCGGGCTATCCGAAATCCTGCGACCCGTTTTGTCGGGCATGTTACGGGTCGCTTGTTGTTAGGGCGAAAAGGCTATGCTCTTGACCTTGAGAAAATCACTCGCGAGTGCGCCAAGCTTGATGTGGCCATTGAAATCAATGCGCATCCATCGAGACTCGATATCGACTGGCGCCATGGTCCGCTTTTGCGCGCCTGCGGAACAAAAGTCTCAATCAACCCCGACGCCCATGAGGTGGATGGACTAAAGGATGTCGAGCATGGGATTGCAGTTGCGAGAAAAGCGTTGCTCCCTGCTCGTCTGGTCCTGAACTCGCGCAGCACGAAGGAAGTGGCCGCGTGGCTTCAGCGAAAGTAGAACTCTCAGCGCGTGTGTTACGCGTGCTTCAGGCGCTCAAGCGCCTTTATCCCGACGCGCATTGCGCGCTTGATTTTAAAACCCCTTTTGAGCTTCTGTGCGCAACCGTGCTCTCTGCTCAGTGCACTGATGCGCGAGTCAATAAGACCACGCCTGAGCTCTTTAGCACGTACCCAACCCCTGAAGCGATGGCGCGTGCCTCTTTGCGCACTCTGGAAAGACTCGTGCGATCGACGGGCTTTTATAAAAACAAGGCTTTATCGCTTAAAACTCTCTCCGAGATTCTGGTCAAAAAGCACGGCGGCGAAGTCCCGCGAACACTCGAGGAGTTAACCGAGTTGCGTGGCGTAGGTCGCAAAACTGCAAATGTGCTTCTCGGAAACGCGTTTGGGATCCCCGGAATGGTCGTCGATACCCATGTGGGCCGGCTCTCGCGAAGGCTCGGGTTTACGCGTGAGACGGATCCTGTCAAAGTGGAGTACGCGTTGATGGAGCTTATTCCGCGCGAAGACTGGACTCTCTGGGCGCATCTGTTGATCTCGCATGGCCGAGCGGTGTGCGACGCACGAAAGCCGCGGTGCGACATCTGCCAACTGAAGTCCGAGTGCCCCCAAAACGGTGTTCTTGGGAAACCGCGTCGTCCTGTGCTAAGTAAAGGGTCTAAATGAACCCTGCCGAAATCAAATCCAAGCTCGAGACCTTAGCTCCCGGTACAACGGCCGAAGTCATGGATCTCACGGGCACGCAAGATCACTATCAGGCGCTGATTGTCTCGCCCGCGTTCAAAGGCAAGATCACGATCGAGGCCCACCGCATGGTGATGGATCTGTTTAAGGCGGAGATCGATTCGGGAGAAGTGCACGCGCTCACGATCAAGACGTTCACACCCGAGCAGTACGAAAAGTTTAATTCAGGAGGTTAGAGATCCATGGCCCATCCCCGTTTGAATGAGATTGAGGCGCTTTCGAAGTCCAAGCCCGTGCTTCTGTGCATGAAAGGCACTCCGAAGTTCCCGCAGTGCGGGTTTTCGGCTCAAGCCGTAAAGGTGCTTTCGGCCGCGGGCGTGACGCCGGATCAGATGGCGTCTTTCGACGTGCTCTCTGACGACCCTCTTTGGGACGCGCTTGAGGAGTATACGAAGTGGCCGACCGTTCCGCAGATCTTTATCGGCGGAAAGTTCGTCGGCGGCTGCGACATCGTGACCGAGATGTACCAAAAGGGCGAGTTGCAAGAGATGTTGAAGGAAGTGCTCTAAAAACTGGCCCCCTTGAGTGTGCATGGGTTCGACGAAATCCTGATACATTTCAGACCATTGAGCCTATCGACTCCAGAGTCTGCGCGGAGCAATACCGGAGGCCTTGTAAGCACATGGAAAGCTCATTTCTCATGCACACTCAAGGGGGCCAGTTTTTAAGGCCTCAAGGGGCCTCGGTTACGTTCTGATGCATCAAGCTAGAGATGTCCACTCGATCTCAGGCCTCGCCTGAGATCGCAGCAGGGCACTGACAGGACACCTAAGCCACGAAGGCTGAGCGCCGATGACCCTACTGGTGTTTTAGGTCTGCGGGTTGATCTTGCGGAACAGGGCGCGGCGGGCGCGGAGATCGGCGATTTTGTGGCGCTTGGGGGGGGTGCCCGCTGCAATAGCCGCAGAATACGCAGTGGCCTGATCTTTACGACGCTTCCGGTTCTTAACGCTGAGACGCTTTGCCATAGAGGTTCTGGGTAGCACGAGCTTGCGTGGGCATGCAGCAAAAAAATCGGTACACTGAAAGGCGCATGCCCACCCTTCTTCACCGTCTTTCGCGCTTTGCCGAGACTGAGCCCAAAACTCCCACACAAGCCTATAAAATAGGCTCAGAGTGGAAAACGCTCTCTGCAGAAGAGGTTCTAGGCCGTATCCACGCTCTGGGGCTGTTTTTCGAAGACTTAGGACTCAAGTCAGGCGAGATCGTCGCGATTTTTTCGCCCAATTGTAAGGAGTGGGTGCAGACCGAGCTCGGCGCGCACCTCATCGGGTGCCCGACGGCTGGGATCTACCCGAACTCCGTCGAAAAAGACTTTCGCTACATTCTTGAGCACACCCAAGCGCGGGTGCTCGCGGTCCAAAACCAAAAGATGTTTGAAAAGATGAAAGACGTTGCTCTGCCTGAGAGCGTGAGTGCGATCCTTGTTTTTGAGGGCGAGGCGGACTTTCACCCCAAGGCGATCGCCTTTGAAGTAGCGCTCGCGCGCGGAGAGAAGCTCAAAAAAGGACGTCGAATTTCGACATACTTAAAAAAACTCGACCCCCATGCTGGGCTGTTTTTGATCTACACTTCAGGCACGACCGGTAACCCTAAGGGGGTGCTCCTCTCGCACGATAATCTCGTGTTTACCTCCGATGCGGTGATCGAACATCTCGGGATGCAAAAAGGGGGACGTCTCATCTCGTTTCTCCCGCTCTCGCACATCGCAGAAAAGCTTCAGTGTTTGGGGATTGGCTTGAGCCTGCGCTACTGCACTTATTTTGCGTCCGCCTTTGAAAAAGTCTCTCAAGAGCTCCCCGAAGTGCAGCCCACGGCACTTCTCTCCGTTCCGCGTCTTTGGGAAAAAATGATGGAAGGCGTGCTTCAAAAAGTGAGCAAGGGGACGGGCGCTAAGAAAAAACTCGCACTCTGGGCACTTGAGACTGGGCGCAAGTATGCAGAATCAAAGTACGGAGAGACGGGCGTCTCACTCCCGCTCTTTGCGCAGTACTTGGCGGCGGACCGGCTCGTGCTCTCGAAAGTGCGTAAAGCACTGGGTTTAGGTGAGGCGCATACCTGCGCGTCGGGAGCCGCAGCACTGCCTGCGACAGTCTCGCGCTGGTTTCGTTCGATTGGAGTTGAGATCGTTGAGGATTACGGACAGTCCGAGTCGACGGGCGTGATCTGTCTCACTCCGCGCGGCAAGGACTGCGCGGGCACAGTCGGAAAACCTCCGCGCGCGATCGAATGCAAAATTGCCGACGATGGCGAGATCCTGACCCAGGGGCGGAGTGTGTTTCAGGGCTACTTCCGCGATGAAGAGGCCACGCGCGCCGCTCTTAAAAATGGCTGGCTCCACACGGGGGATCTTGGTGAGTGGACGGATCAGGGCATGCTCAAGATCCGCGGCCGAAAAAAAGAGATCATGAAAACTTCGGGCGGCAAGATGATCGCCCCACTTGCGATCGAGGAGCGCGTGAAGAGCTCGCCGCTTGTCGCGCAAGTCTGCATGGTGGGGGATGGGCGAAAGTATTTCACGGCCCTCATCACATTGAGCGAAACGACGGGTGCGGAGCTGCGCGCGCGCGAAGGGGCGCACGATGGACGCGTAGTGAAGGACGCCGCTTTTATCGCCGAAGTAAAGGCACACATGGATTGGGTCAACTCTGAGCTCGCGAACTTCGAGAAGATCAAGCAGTTCACGGTGCTCTTAAACGACTTCTCGATCGAGGGCGGGGAGATGACGCCGACTCTCAAGATGAAGCGTGCAGTCGTTGAGTCAAAGTACCGCGACCTGATTGATGCCATGTATCCTGGAGGCAGCGATTGAACGCCTACGAGAGTGGCGCGCGGAAAGTGATCCCGGCCGTCCTCATCTATGCGCGCTCAGGTGAGGACGTACTCATGCTGCGTAAAACGACCCAGAACGAGCATTTTGGAAAATGGAACGGCTTGGGCGGAAAACTCGAACCCAATGAGTCTCCACTGCAGGCGGCAGTGCGCGAGTTTAAGGAGGAGTCGGGAGTCTCGGTGTCGAAGGAGCGGTTTCGATCCCTGGGATGGATCATGTTCCCGAACTTTAAGCCTCATCAGGCCGAGGACTGGTGGGTTGTGGTTTACGATCTGGAGTTGAACGAGGCTGAGAAACACCGCGTGCCGCGTGAGACTCACGAAGGGGAGCTTCAGTGGATTCGCGCGGAGCTCGTCCCAAAGCTTGCGCTCTGGGAGGGGGACATGCTGTTTGTGCCTCAAGTGCTCCGCGGAGAGCGAGTGGAGGGCACGATCTGGTACGAGGCAGGTAAGCTCTCGCGCTCAGAGGGTCTAAACTAGCCTTTTTTTGCGGGGGCAGTTTTAAGAAACTCGACCCCTTTGGTGTTCTCCTGCGCGTATCGGAGCGCCCATTCGCTCTTGAACAGAACGACCGGGCTCTCGTCGCGATCGATCAGAAGCCGCGTGTCCTCCCGCCGCTCAAACGCTTCTGGATCAAACGTCGCGCCACGTGCCCAACGCGCGTGCGTGAAGGGGAGCTTCTCCATCCGGACGTCCACACCGTACTCGGCCTTGAGGCGGAACTGTAGCACCTCAAACTGAAGGCCCCCAACGGCGCCCAAGACTGGATCGCGATCGCCATAACCGCGTTGACGGTAGATCTGCACCACACCTTCTTCAGAGAGCTGCTCGAGCCCCTTTTGGAGCTGCTTGCGCTTCATGGGGTCCAAAATGACCACGGTCGAAAAATGTTCAGGAGAGAAGGAGGGAATCTCGGGGAACTCAAAAGCCTTTCCTTGGCAGAGCGTATCACCGATGCGCAAACTCCCAGTCGTGTCGACCATGCCGACGATGTCGCCCGGCCATGCGGTCTCGATGATCACGCGCTCTTGCGCGAAAAACGTGACCGGCATCGAGAGCTTAAGCTCTTTACCGAGACGTACGTGACGCGCGCTCATGTTGCGCTCAAACTTGCCTGAGCACACGCGCATGAAAGCGACGCGGTCGCGGTGGTTGGGATCCATGTTGGCTTGGATCTTAAAGACGAACGACGAGAACTTGGGATCCGTCGGCGAAATCTCGCCAATGCTTGATGCGCGAGGGCGGGGCGGAGGCGCCATCTCAAGAAATTTCTGTAAAAAGCGCTCAACGCCGAAGTTGTTCATCGCGGAGCCACAGAACACAGGCGTGAGCTGGCCGGCGAGCACGCGCTCCATATCGAGCTGATCGCCTGCGACTTCGACGAGCTCGAGCTCGCTCTTCAATTGATCGAGGATTTCGGTGTCGCGGCCGACGATCTCGAGAAACTTCGGGTCGTCAAGACCCGTGACTTTTTCGGCAGCCAAGCGGCCCTTGACGTTCGCCTCGCCGTCGCGGTCGAACACGAGGAATTCTTTGGCGTATCGATCGTACACGCCCTTGAAACGATCTCCATGTCCAATGGGCCAAGTGATCGGACACGAGCGGATGCCTAAGACTTTTTCAAGCTCATCCATCAGATCGAGCGGCTCGCGTGAAGGCCGATCCCATTTGTTGAAGAAGGTAAAAATCGGGATCCCGCGCATGCGGCACACTTCAAAAAGCTTCAAGGTCTGCGGCTCAACGCCTTTGGCGGAGTCAATCAGCATAACTGCGGCGTCAGCCGCCATCAGCGTGCGAAAAGTGTCTTCAGAGAAATCCTTGTGGCCGGGCGTATCGAGGAGGTTGACCTGGGTGTCGCCATAAACAAACTGAAGGACTGATGCCGAGATCGAGATCCCGCGCTGTTTTTCGATCTCCATCCAGTCTGACGTCGTGCTCTTTTGGTTCTTTTTTGCGCGCACGGAGCCCGCCAAGTGAATCGCGCCACCATAGAGAAGGAGCTTCTCGGTGAGTGTCGTTTTTCCGGCGTCAGGGTGTGAGATGATCGCAAACGTGCGGCGGCGCGCGACTTCGCGGTTGAGATCTGCAGTGAGAATGGGATCGGCGGCGCTCATCGGCAATCCAGCACTAGCATTCTGGACTACAAGCGTCAATTCGGAGGATTCCGTTGCGAGGGGTTTTGTGCTTGCACTCAAATCGTGGAGGCACATGCAATCGATCGATCGAAGTTGCGATCTATCCGTTTGCCGAAAAAAAGTATCAGCCCAACTTCATTCAGCTTTGAGGTGCCCCATCGGTGCGTGTGACCGCGCGGTACTGATCTAAGAGAGCGCGAGACGATCGCGTCGCCACGTGATGACGGCATTGGCGATCAACGGCAAGGCAGAGTGCCGCTCTGGCGTAGCTTTGGAAGTGATCTCGCCAAAGGTGTCTTGTGCTCTGCAAGTTGCATAAAAGCAGGGATTTAGAGTCTTGGAGTGTGTCGACAGCGACATGAAATTGTTAATAGACTCATTCAGTCAGATTTTTGACCGATACGTCTACTATAGGACGCAAAACTTTCTCGGCAAGAAAGTGGAGTGACACAACATGAAGCGATCAGGCACCGTGGCCCTCGTCGTAGCGAAGGCCCTGGAAGACTCTTCTCACAGCGAGACTCTCATTGAGGCATTGAGCGACGATCAGGAGATCCAGCTCTTCGAGCAGATCATCCGCTCAGGAGCGAGGGATCCTCTCCAGCAAATCTATGCGCATCGAGAAAAGAGCAAGCAAGAGGATGAAGAGTTTGGCGACTATGTCGAGAATCTTTTGTGCCAGCCTTTTTTGCGCACTGAAGTGCGCGAGCATGGTCTTCAGTGGCTGAAGTCTAAAATGAAAATAGAGCAGTACCAGCGCACAGAGACCGAAGCGACGCGCGTCATCGCAAACTACGCCTACCAAGTCTATCTCAAGGACCCGGCGCGTACGGACTTCTTTCTGGCAAGTGATCAAGCGAAAGTTCGCATCCGTGTTTTTGAGCTTGATGAGGCTCAGGCACCGATGCGTCAAGCGGCCTAGGTCAGGCCTCGAGCGTTGAATTCGGAGAGGTTCGGGCGTATCCTCGTTCTCGCCCTATGCTAAAGCATCCTCATCTCGTATCGCAAGCTTCGGAGCTTGCGAGTGTCGCCGAATCTCTCAAGAAATCTGACAAAATTGCCGTTGATACGGAGTTTATCCGTGAAACGTCTTTTTATCCAAAGCTCGAGATCCTCCAGATCGCTACACGCGAGGAGTCGTGGGTCATCGATGCGCGTGCGCCTCGCGCGGCACTTGATCCTGTGCTGCGAGAGCTTGAAAACCCGAAGAGCCTTAAGATCCTTCACGCGGCTCAAGGAGATCAGGAGTGTCTGTACACGGCATGGGGAGTGATCGCAAAACCGTCGCTCGACACCTCGGTTGCAGCGTCACTTTGCGGATACGGTGAGGGGGTAGGGTTAGCGGCACTTCTAAAAAATGTGCTCAACGTCAAGATCCCTAAAGGTCACGCCCGCACGCATTGGGGTGCACGCCCTTTGCCTCAGGAGCTGATCGATTACGCTCATATGGATGTGGAGTTTCTGGTCGAGCTTGCGAACGCACTTCTCACGGAGCTCGATAAGCTTGGTCGACGTGAGTGGGCGCTTGAGCTCTCGTCAAAGTTTGAAAACTCCGCGCTCTACGAGTCTAACCCCCGCGGGATCGCAGAGCGTCTCTTTCAGAGTGGCCGTATCGATGCGCGCGACTTCCCGGTTTTGCTCGAACTCGTCACCTGGCGCGAGACGCGCACGAGAGAGCTCAATGTGCCGCGACGCTGGCTTGCTGATGACCGGGTACTCATGGATATCGCGCATGTTAAACCGCGAGATGTTTCGCATTTGAAGTCCTTTCGCGGACTCAATCGTGGAGAAATCAATCAACATGGCGAGGCCTTGGTCGCACGTATTCGTCGTGCTCAAGAAGCGAAAGTCGAAATCCCCGCTGCTCCGTTGCGCACGAAGCCTGCGACCGCAAGCGAGTCGCGTGTGATGGATCTTTTGCGCTGTTACGTTGGGATTTTGGCTGATGATAAAAGCATCTCTGTCCGCCACCTCGTAACGAGTGATTCACTCCTTGATCTCGTTCGTCTGCGTGTGACGGACCCACGAGAGTGGGTGGAGAAGGAGATCTTGACCCAAGGAGCGTGTGACCTTGTGGGGACAGAGATTCAAGACTTTCTCCATGGCAAACGGACGCTCGCGGTCGTGGATGGCCAGGTGCGCGTGACATGAGTTTTGGATCGGTTGCACTTTTTTTTGCAGTGAGCTTCGCCTCTGCATCCGTGAAGGAGCAAAACTTTCCGCTCGCTCTTGAGCGTGTTTCAGGACCTGTGACTCACTTGCGCGAAAAAAAAGAAACGCTAGTCCTTGGAGAAAAAGGGCTGCAAGTGGGGGATGTCGTACGGCTGAGTCGCGAGGGGCGTGCGCAGCTTCGGATGGGGCAGGCGCGTATACGATTTTTGCCCGGCAGTGAGTTTCTGATTCGAAAGGCTGTACGCTCTAAGTCCCGAGCGGAGCTCGATTTTCGCGTAGGAGTGCTTGAGTTTGAAAGTGAAAAGCCGATGGGACTGAGAGTGGACCAAGCACGGGTGAGTGTTGAGGTCGCTCGGGGCGTGCTCCTGGTTGAGCAGAGTGGTTTCGTGCGTTTGAGTGTTGTTTCAGGAGTCGCGCGTGTTCGCCTGAGTAGTGGCGAGACTGTTGTGCTGAAAGCTGGCGACGTCGCACGACTCTCATCAGGAGTGCTTGATGGAGTGCCTGAGTCGGCAGGGCTTGAGCAAGTACGAGCGTATTGGAAAGGGTTAGGGTTCTAGATGGGCGAAGAGGTGAGAGTGTATACGATGGAGTACTGTCCTTACTGCGAGCGCGCCAAGGCTCTCCTTAAGCAGAGGGGGATCGCTTATCAAGAGACCTTGGTCCCGATGGAGGATGATGCGCAGTGGGACGCGCTTTACGAGCGCTCCGGAATGCGCACGATGCCTCAGATTTTTGCAGGCGATCGGTTGATTGGTGGGTACACGGAGCTCGCAGAGCTCGATCGCAAGGATGGTTTAAAGTCGCTTCGATAGGACCCCTAAGCGGTTGAAAATTTGATCAGTAACGCGCCAGGTCATCTTTTACCGGTTGAAAAGGGGGGCACCCTCCGGTATCTCCGATGTTCCTCTAATTTTTAGGTGTCCCCATCGTCTAGAGGCCTAGGACATTGCCTTTTCAAGGCAGTAACCGGGGTTCGAATCCCCGTGGGGACGCCAATTTTCGATTCTTCGGATTCTTCCCGGTTCACAGTGGGTCGCGACAGCGATCCGTTCAGGCTCTTCGGCTCTTCACCGAAACGTGGGGCACGAGCGTGCTGCGTAGAATTAATTTCGTCTAAATAGACCATCCCAACCGCACAGCGCAATGACTCTCATGCGGTAGTTTTCAAAGTTTCTAAATCCAAACGC
>JBILEK010000005.1:0-61155 GCA_044352155.1 Bdellovibrionia bacterium | reverse complement strand
CTACTCTTTTGTTGAGAAAGAGCTTGATGCGAGCGCTCGTAAAAAATATTCGAAAATTGCAGAAGAGCGAGGCTTAGATGGAGAGCTTTTTGATCGTGCAGCAGAGCGTCTGACGGCTTTGTCAGAAAAAGATCGAAAGTATTTCTTTGAGCTCGTGGATCTGGTTGCGACTGAAATCGTCGCGTTCCACTCAGAGATCACTAAGCGTGAGGAACGCATTAGCTCTTTGAACAATCAGCTCGGCGAGCGCTACAGCTACGACTCGATGATCGGCAAATCAAAGCCTATGCAGGAGTTGTACTCGCTTTTAGATAAGATCAAAGGCTCCGAGAGCACGGTGCTCATTCAGGGCGAAAACGGAACAGGTAAAGAACTCATCGCACGCGCCGTGCACTATAACTCCTCTCGAAAAGATAAAGAGTTTGTGACGGTAAACTGTTCGGCTTTTAACGAGAATCTTCTTGATAGTGAGCTCTTTGGGCATATGCGCGGCTCATTTACCGGTGCCGTAAAAGACAAGAAAGGTTTATTTGAAGCTGCACACAAAGGGACTCTGTTTCTTGATGAAATCGGCGATATGTCGCTTTCGATGCAAGTGAAGCTCTTGCGCGTGCTTCAACAAGGCGAGATCACACCTGTGGGCTCCACCGAGGTACGGAAAGTGGATGTTCGAGTTCTTGCCGCGACGAACAAAGATCTCAAAGAGATGGTAGAGAATGGCTCATTTCGTGAAGATCTTTACTACCGAATCAATGTGATCAATGTCGTTATTCCGCCGCTACGCGATCGAAAAGACGATATCCCAGTTTTGATGGATCACTTTTTAGTACGTGGCTGTAAGGAGAAAAATCTCCCGCTTAAGTCGTTTGCCAAACGCGCGCTTGAGAAAGTCTTTGACTATCCTTGGCCCGGGAACATCCGTGAGCTTGAGAACGAAATAGAACGCCTGATCGTGCTCTCAGGGACTGAGGAGCGCATTTCTGCAGAGCTCCTTTCTCCGCGCATCCGAGACTTTGGTGCACACGCTAAAGCTCAAGGCGTACGTGTATCCGGGAAACTGAAAGACGCTTTAGAAGAGTTAGAGAAAACGATGATCAAAGAAGGTCTGCGTCGTACGAAGTGGAACAAAAGTCGGCTCGCCAAAGAGCTTGGGATCTCGCGTGCGGGCCTGATCATGAAAGTTGAGAAATACGGGCTCGATAAGCGGAAGCTCATGCGCAGCGAAGGTGGAGAAGCGGCTTAAGCAGAAATTGGCAGCGCGGTAGTTCACAAGGGCATCCTAGGGGAAACCCGGGGTGCCCTTGTTGTTTGAAGAGTGCTCCTAGGGGCAGTTTATGTTCTGATACAACAATCACTCTTCAAAGTCTGAGGGCTCAAACTCTTTCTTGTCGGGGATTCGTAAGAAAGCAATTCGAGTGGGGGCCACTCCGCTGAGTTCATGGAGGGCGCCCCAGTAGAGCGAAGACTTGCCAAACTTAGAGTGGATTCGATCCATCGCATGAGAGAGCTCTGTAAGCTCAGGGCGCTCCCAGAGTGAGTAGTGATGATGGTCTTCTGATACAAGATCACAGAGTGTGACTGAGACTTTGATCGGATTACGTGTGACAGGATAGGACGCCCAGTTTCTTTTAAGTGCGTCTAGGAGCTCTTTGTCAGACTGTGTCTCTTGAATTTTAGTGCCGCTCTCCCAGTACGCTTGCTCATCAAGTGAGTCGTTTTTTGAGCTCAGAAGACGCACCGATACGTTCAGGCGCTTGGCCCAGAGACCTTGCTCTCTCATGCGTTTGGCAGCTTTGAGCAAAAGTTTTTGAGCCACTCGCAGTGCCAGCTCCCGTGTGCGGAGTTGAGGTGCAAGGACGTGGGAGTGACCGACACTCTTAGGCTTTTGTGTCCGAGGAAATGCGATGTCTTCTCCCCTAAGCCAGTGCCAGTATCGCTCCCCATTGATGCCACCCCAAATACGAATCATCTCAGCGACACTGAGATTGCCGAGAGTCTCGACTGTATAGACCGCCTTACGATGAAGACGTTTTTCCATTCGAGAACCGATACCAGGGAAATCGCGTAGCTTTAAGTGGAAGAGGTTTTGCGGGAGCTCTTCTTGTCTGATGATGACAAGGCCGTCAGGTTTTTGCATGTCGCTTGCGATTTTGGCGAGCATGATGTTTGGACCAATCCCAATCGAGCACTGAAGGACTTCGCCTACACGTGTACGGATTGTGTGTTTAATTTCCATGGCGAGTTTACGAGCGTTTACTTCGAGTTGATCCGGGCCTTTGAGTGCACAGGTCATCTCATCCACCGAGAGGACTTGGGTCACTGGCAAGCAAGACTCGACCGCTTCGACGATCTTTTGATGAAACTCGGTGTAAACGTCATGAGATCCGACCGTAAAAACAATTTCTGGACAAAGCCTGCGCGCTTCGGGCACCGGTGTGCCTGTTTTAACCCCAAAGCGCTTAGCTTCGATACTTGTTGCAATACAAGACGTCCGATCCGTCATCGAGGGGAGAACTGCGAGTGGGCGGCCGCGCCAGAGCGGATTAAGCTGTTGCTCGACTGAAGCGAAGTAGGAGTTCAGATCGACCAAAAGGTAGCGAAGCGGCATGGCAGGATCTAAAGCTCAAGCCCGAACGGATAGCGCCAGCCATCATATCGACGACGTCCTTTGGCTCCGGCGGTAGAGGAGGGCTCTTCCCAAAAGAAAAAGCGCATTTGAAAGGATGCATCAAAAGCCGGGCGTGGGCTCAGACCCGAAGCACCTGAGACCATGTAAGCCCCTCCTTCGAGCGCAACGTGAAAGAAAGGCGCCACTCGCCATAGGAGCCCGAGCTCACTCATATACCCTAAGGCATTAGGTACTTTTTCAAGTCCGTCAAACCCAAAAGCAGGTTGCACGCGTTTCCATACTAAGGGCGAGAGTCCTAAGCCTACGTAGAAGCGCGGAGTTTCAAGCCGAAGCATGGGAGTTGCTGTGAGGATGCCTAAAGATCCGTCAGAGGCAGATGCGCTTGAGAGCTTAGCTTTAAACCCGATCTGCGGCTGTAACGAGACACTCTGGTGTAAGAGCGGAAAGCCGAGCATCGCGTTCATTCCGAAACCAGATCCGCCTGCCGAACTACTTGCGGGCGAAAAAAAACTCTGCCCGCCTTTGATGAGAGAGTAGCCGAACCCAGTTTCTAAATAAGGTGTGTAGATCCCAATCGCATGTGCAGGAAGTGCTACGATCAGGAGTGAAACGAGAGAGATAAAAAAACGCAGCTGGCCCACCCCTCTTACTTTAACTTCAGAGTGGGTTTGGGCCAACTCGTCAATGATCTGTCACACTAGCGCGAGGCAAGAGGAGTGACTTGGCGCTCTTTGTGTCCCGTGTACTCGCTTAAAGGGCGGATAATGCGATTGCTTGCAGCCTGCTCCATGATGTGCGCAGTCCAACCTGTAATCCGCGCCATCACAAAAATAGGCGTAAACATATCGATATCAAAGCCCATCAAGTAGTAGGCGGGACCGGCAGGGAAATCGAGGTTCGGGTGGATTTGCTTTTCTTCGATCATCACCTTTTCGAGTGCGTCGTACATTTGCATCCACTTAGGTTGATTTTTTACCTTCGAGAGCTTTTCAGCGTACTTTTTCATCGTGGGAACGCGAGAGTCACCGTTTTTGTAGACGCGGTGACCGAAGCCCATGACCTTGCGCTTGTCTTTAAGGGCCTGAATCATCCACTCGCGCGCTTTGGTCGGGTCGTCGATCTCCTTCATCATGTGCATGACTTGCTCGTTAGCGCCGCCGTGGAGAGGACCTTTCAGAGATCCGATGCCGGCCACCACTGCGCTGTACATGTCGGACATCGTAGACGTCACGACGCGCGCCGTGAAAGTCGAGGCGTTGAAGCCGTGCTCCGCGTAGAGCGTGAGCGAGACGTCAAAGGCTTTCACGATGTCCTGGTGCGGGACTTCGCCAAAGCACATGTGGAAGAAGTTCTCCGACATGTTGAGGTCCTTGCGAGGCGCGATCGGTTGGAGTCCCTTGCGGCAGCGGTAATCGGCTGCGATCGCAGTCGGGATCTTTGCCATCAGCATGATGGAGCGCTCGAGGTTTTTGGCGGGCGCCGCGTTCCACATGTCGGCGTCTTCCATGCCCATGTAGCTCACCGATGTTCGGATCGTGTCCATAGGATGAGCGGACTTGGGATACATTTTGATGACGTCCAAGAGTTTTGGGCTTAAATCTCGCTGAGAGCGTTCTTTGTCGACAAAGGCGGCGAGCTGGGCTTTGCTTGGGAGCTCGCTGTTCCACATCAGGTAGGCGACCTCTTCAAACCAACACATCTCGGCAAGATCTTGGACCTTGTAACCGCGGTAGGTCAGGGAGTTGATCTCTGGCATCACTTTGGACACCGAGCTTGAATCAACGACGACGCCATCTAAACCTTTTTTGACTTCGCTCATGAGGTTCCTTTCTCGTTCACTTTGAAATTAAAAATACTGGAATCAAACGTGTTGTATTGCTCGTAGTGGAGAATCTCGTAGAGGCGCTTGCGGGTCTGCATGCGCTCGACGATCGACTCCTGCGTGCCTTTGTCGCGGATGACGTCAAGCCCGTCTTCAAGCGCTTTCATCGCCAGGCGCTGTCCCGTCACGGGGTAGATCACGAGGTTATAGCCGAGCTGGGTGAGCTCAGCGGTCGTGAGTAACTTTGATTTCCCGAACTCGGTCATGTTCGCGAGTAAGGGAGCCTGAATCGCGGCGCGAAATTTCTTGAACTCCTCGGGATCCTTGAGTCCCTCGGGGAACACCATGTCAGCACCGGCGGCGACGTATGCTTTTGCGCGCTCAATCGCAGCCTCAAGTCCCTCGACCCCGCGCGCATCGGTGCGAGCGCAAAGGATAAAGTTCGGATCGCGGCGCGCTACAATGGCCGTGCGGATCTTTTCAACCATTTCGTCGCGTGAGACGAGAGTCTTGTTGTCGAGATGCCCACAGCGCTTGACCATGATCTGGTCTTCCATATGGCAACCCGCAAGCCCCATCTCCTCAAGTTCTTGGAGTGTGCGCGCGGCGTTGAGCGACTCGCCAAAGCCCGTGTCGATGTCGATCATCGCAGGAAGCTCAGTTACGCGCGCGATTTGGCGCCCGCGTCCCGCAACTTCCGAAAGCGTCGTGAGTCCTATATCAGGAAGTCCCAGATCGTTCGCGAGGACCGCGCCCGAGATGTACACGCCTTCGAAGCCCTTTTGCTCGATCAGCATCGCGGCAAGCGGCGAGTAAGCCCCCGGGAAACGCTGCAGTTTCCCGGAGCCTAGGGCCAGCTTAAAGGCCTTACGCTTTTCTGAGGCCGGTTTCTTGGCGAACAGCATGGGTTAAAAAATCCCACGACTGTCGCGCGCGGAGTGGGTCAGAATCTGCGGCGAGACTTGCACGTTGAGGTCCAGGAGTTCGTGGGCCTTCAACTCAGGCAGTCGCTGGACGAGCTTCAAGAACCGTTCGCTTTCTTCGGGCGTGATGAGCCCCTCGGTGAGCGTCTTGAACTTCTTAATGTACTCAGGCCGCTTAAACGTGCGCGCGCCGAACACGTGGGCGTTGGCGACCGCCATCTCGTCGATCATTTTTTCACCGCTTTTGAGCGTGATCTCGACGCGCGCGCCGAAGGCTTTTTTGTTCGGATCTTCGGTGTGGTAGCGCTCCGTCCACTTTGGATCTTCGAGCGTTGAGATTTTCTGCCAGAGCTTGACTGTATCGGGGCGCTGCGCGCGCGCGGGCTCGTAGCTCTTTACGTGGTGCCACTCGCCGTCCTGAAGTGCGACCGCGAAGATATACATGATCGAGTGATCGAGCGTCTCGCGGGATGCCTTGGGGTCCATCTTCTGGGGATCGCCTGCCCCCGTGCCGATGACGTAGTGGGTGTGGTGCGAGGTATGCAGCACGATGCTTTCAATATCGTCAAAGTTTTTGATCTTTGTCCGCATTTTGAACGCAAGGTCAATGAGTGCTTGCGCTTGATACTCGGCAGAGTGTTCTTTGGTGTACGTCTCAAGAATCGCCCGCTTTTGTTCGCCGGGCTCAGGCAGCGGCACCTTGTAGGAGCCGTTCTTTCCGTCGAGCATGTAAGCGATCACGGAGTCTTCGCCTTCGTAAATTGGTGAAGGGGCCTTCTCGCCTCGCATGCAGCGATCGACGGCTTCGATCGCAAGCTTGCCCGCGTGTGCGGGTGCGTACGCTTTCCACGAGGAGATTTCGCCTTTGCGCGACTGACGGGTGGAGAACGAAACGTGAACGGCTTGCTGAATGGCCTGATAAACGGTGTCCGTTGGGAGGCCGAGCATCGCGCCAATTCCGCCAGCGCCGGCGGGGCAGAGATGAGCGATGTGATCTTTTTTGTGTTTATGGAGGCAGATGCCTTTGACGAGGTCCACGTGAATCTCATAAGCCGCAACGATCCCGCGGATAAGATCCATGCCCGAGCGCTCGCACTGTTGAGCGACGGCGAGCATGGGCGGGATGTTGTCACCCGGGTGAGAGTAGTCGGCGGCGAGGAAGGTGTCATGGAAGTCGAGTTCGCGCACGGCAGTCCCGTTCGCCCAAGCGGCCCACTCGGCATCGAAGCGCTTGGAGTTCGGCATCCCAAACACTGTCGCGCCGACGGGACGTGGATGAGCGAGCGCTTGTGAGCGAGCGTTGGCAACTGGCTCGCGGTTGATCGCCGCGATCGCGACTGAAGCATTATCAATGATGCGGTTGATGACCATGTCGATGACTTCACTGGAGATCGGAGTTGGATCCGTCGCTACGCACGCAAGCTTCCAGGCGAGTTGATCTTCTTTTGGGAGGTGGGTTTTTGAGGGGTAGACTTTAACGGTGTGGGTCTTCATGGAAGCGTCGTAACATGCGACCCTAAGAGCGAAAACAAGGATTCAATGGATGCGGCGAATTAGGAACAGGGAGTCGCATTTTCTCTAATGCGCCGAGCCACCTCTGCACACCGAAGCGCTCGTCAAATTGATGACTGGTTGCATAAGAAGGCCTTGAGGTGCCACTCTTGAAACGAGGGAGGCCAAGGATGGCCCAGTTAAGCACAATTGCTCTGATCCCAGTTGCGGTCCTGTTGAGTGCGTGCGCGACTCCGAGGCGTGCGCCTGCCCATGCTCCTCATCCCCCGTCTCGCGTTTTAGTGATTGGCGCTTCGCTCTCAGACAAGATGGGTGGGAGTACCGCCGGTGTTCCAATCCTAGATTTGATCTTCAAGGATAACGAGTCACCCGGGGAGCGGATTTTTGAGATCGCAAAGAAAAAGATTACTGAGGCTCAGTTAAAGCCAAAGTTTGAATTCACTAAAAAGACTTTGCTCAATACTATTTCTAAAACTCATTACAACTGGATTAAGTCTAATCTCCCAACGACTGAGGAAGTTAATCGTGGGCAAAAAGGGAAAACTTTTGATCTCATTTTTGCTCTGGATTTGATCTATAAGGACTTTAAGCAACTTCAGGATATCGAAAATCTACCAGCAGATCCAAAAGCGCGAAGGCGCAAGAGAGCTGAGATCGATGAAGTCAAAACGCGAGTGGTTGATATTTTAAGAAGATTTGCTCAAAACTCGACACTCGTTTGGATCGGTAGTCCTCTGTGTGGGGACTACGTTAAAGCCAAAAGCGGCAAGTTAGCTCCCGCGTACCCAGCCGGAGAGCAGGGCAAGTTTTGGTTGGTGCGTGTTTTGGAGAGTCGTGATCCAGATTACGTGATCGAACCTGAGTTGCTCTCGCGGATTCGGATGTTTGATTTGCAGGCCGCTTATGACGAAATCAAGATTCGCGAAGAGTATCGAGTCGATATCTCTGGGCGCAGTTATGTTTTCCCTAAGGAAAAAATCATATCTCCAGATGACTGGCATCCCAATGAGTATGGCAACCAGATGCTTGCGAACGTCCTTATGGAGCGATCAATCCAAGCCGTGCCATCCTGGGCCGAGTTTTTTGAGTTTTTCCCGCTCAGGGAGTAGGCGCACGGATTTAGGGGATTCTCTGAAGAAGCTCTTGATGTTCAGGAGAGCTTAAAACTGATTTCCAAGCATGAGGATCTACTGGGGAGTAGGGAAGAAGCTCGGAGTTTTTAATCTCGCGTGATCGCTCTGCGGCTTCGAGCACTATTTTTGGGTCGAGCTGGTCTGATTCAAGTGCCTTGCGCAGAGACATGTACGCGTGGCGGGCAGCTTTTTCAGTTCGATAAATTAAGAGGTCGCAGCCGGCTTGGAGTGCGAGTCGCGGAGCCTCTTCAGCGCCCCAGTGTTTGGTGATCGCTTCCATCTCTAAATCGTCACTAATAATGATTTTTGAATAGCGGATTTCCTTACGCAGAATTTCACGCAGAATCTTTGAGCTAAAGGTCGCCGGAACTTGCGGATCTATTTTTTCGTAAATCACATGAGCGGTCATTACAAAGTTGCAGCGAGACTTAAAGCACTTCACAAAGGGCTTAAGCTCACGCTCACGGAGAACTTCTAGAGGCGTATCTACTTTGGGAAGATCAAAGTGCGAGTCTTTGTTGGTGTCGCCATGACCAGGAAAGTGTTTTGCGCAACCCTGGACGCCTTGGGTGAGTTGACCGCGAATGATTGCTGTCACTTGCTTCGACACGTCATCCTCGGTGGTGCCGTAAGCGCGATCTCCTAACACAGGGTTACTGAGGTTAGTCTCAATGTCGCAGACGGGATTGAAATTGAGGTTGATCCCCACGGATCTCAGCTCACGACCGATCAGCTCTGCAATATCAAAAGAGAGTTTCGGTGAGTTCACCGCACCGATGCGACGAGCAGGAGGGATGATCGAAAAATGCTCTCGAAAGCGCTGTACTCGCCCGCCTTCGTGATCGACCGACACCCAAAGGGGCAGATCGTTTCGACACTCTTGCACTTGATTGATGAGTTGAGCGACTTGGGTGGGGTTAGTGTAGTTCTTCGAAAACAGAAGAACGCCTCCGATCCTCGCTTGGGTCAGAAAGGCAGCCGTATCATCGCTCAGCTCTGTTCCGTCAAAGCCTGTGAGGATGACTTCGCCTAGGTGAGTGAGTGCGTCTTGAAGCAAGCTCATGCTTCATTAGTTTACGGGAGACTTTTGGGTTGTGCGAGCGCTTTGAGCGCAGAGTGATCGGTCAAAGTCTGGAGCGCCCAAATGGTGACGATGAGTGGTACTCCCGAGATCCAAGCAATATGCGGTGCCTCAAAAATGAGATCTCGCGCTTGCGCCAAAAGAGAGCCCCAAGTGTCTTCCCCGATTGGAGCGCCAACGCCAAGAAAAGTGAGGGTCGATTCGGCAAGCAGTGCTTGAGCGAGCAGTGAGGGAAGCTTTGCTCGCAGAAGTTCAAACACAGCGGGGGTGCCGTGAACTCTGGCGATTTGGAGCCGCGACGCACCAAGACTGTGCGCCGCAATAACGTAGTCCTCTCGCGCAATCTCTCGAGCACGCGCGTAAGTAAATCGGATGAGAGGGGGAACGCTTCCTAAACAAAGCGCGACGATTAAAGTCTCCCAGCCCGGGCCGCGCACTGCAGTCCAAGCGAGCGAAACGAGGAGTGAGGGAAAAGCTAAAACAAAATCAAGCACCCGCATTCCGAGCGAGCGCAGACGTTCTGGCAAAAAAGCGAGACCGATTCCAGCCAGAGTTCCGAGTAAGGCTGCAATCCCAACCGAAGCCAAAGCAAAAATCAGACTCTTTGAAGCTGCAAGCGCCGTGAGAAGTACAAGAGGTCTGCCAAAGACGTCGTAACCGGACTGAAGACTGTGCTCAAGAGTGTGAGGAATGGGTGGCAAACTCGATGCCCACACAGAGCCTACTGCTAAGACTCCCAGCCAAATCCATGCGATTCGTGCGCTTAGAGGAGGACTGGACGTTTTTGAATCCACTCAGCGAGTCCTTCACTTGTGCGGTTGGCGATCAGAATGATTGCGGCACTGACAAAGACCGCAGCTTGTACCGAAGGTAAGTCGCGGCTTAAAACGCTTTGCAGTAAAAAAAGTCCCAAGCCTGGACGATCAAAAACGGTTTCCGTGATAACCGTGCCGCTTAAAAGTCCTCCTAAGCTCAATCCAAGAGTAGGGATCAGACCTCCTAACGAAGGATAGAGTGCATACTTAATGAGAACGCGTGCTTCCCCAACTCCACGCGCACGTGCAGCGCGCACAGACTCAGAGCGTAAGAGCTCTTGAACGCGGTCTCGAAAAATTCGTCCCCACGGTACACTAAAGCTCAGTGAGAGTGCGATGGCAGGCAGGAGAATCGACTCCCCCAGAGCGTACAGTCTGAAGCTCGAGATGGTGAGAAAGAGCAAAAGCGGCCCGAGCCATGGCGCTGGAAGAGCCGAAAAAAAGGCAGTATACAAGTTAAGCAGTCGTGAAAATCGATCCGACTTTGCAGCAAGAATACCTAAGGCAGCACTCAGCAGAAAGCCCAGTAGAAAAGCGAGTCCCCCAAGCGCCGCAGATTGGCGCACACGCTGAAAGAGAAGGGGACCAATCTCTTCGCGCGAAGTCAGAGATTTTCCAAACTCTCCGCGCCCGAGGCGTTTGAGCTGAGTGGTCAAAGACTCCAAAAAGCTTTGATCAAGCCCGAGCTCTTTTCGCAGGAGAGCGGGATCAACGCTCAGCCCCGTCTCAGCAATCAGGGTCTCTACCGGATCGCCTGGGATGCAAAAGAGAAGAGCTTGGCAGAGTGCCGCAACTGCAAAGAGGCTCAAGATGAGAGAGAAGAGCTTTCTCCAAATCATTTCATCAAATATTTTAGAGCGACATCCTTAGAGACTTCTTTGATCCAAATTTTTTGAGCCGGAAGGTGGATTTGATGAGCGTCTCCTTGTTCGCGGACCCACCACGTGGAGTCTTGGTTGCGAAATCGAACGGAAAGGCGATTGAGTTTCATTGATTTTGCGAGTGTATCGGGTTCTTGGCGAATCACGATGCCTGACTCCATTCGGAAATCCTCGTGTGGGCTGTCTTCGAGAAAAGCTTGAAAAGAGATCGGAGTTTTAGGTTTTAAGCGGCCGATGTTTTTTCCAACCCATAACGGAAACGCGCTCGAAAAGATCACATTCTGTGGGAGCTGTTTTTTGACGGATTGCTCGGGTTTGTTTGAGATTTTTAACTTCAAGTTGAGTACGCGCTGCTCGTCAATCGTGCCATCAAGAGTGGTCTCAGTTGAGCGATAGGTCGAGCGGAAGTTATAAGCCACTGGGGTGAGATCTGATTTGCTTAAGACTCCCATTTGCTCTTGGTTGATAAAGTCCTCTTCTTTTTTCCAGATTTGAGTTTGCAGAAAAACCGTTTCCCCCCGAGACTCGGCTTTTTCGTTGTAGTACCCGTAACGAATATTGGGTTCGATCGTCAGCGTGTACCAGCGATCCCAGAGAGTCTTGGCTTGGGGGGTGGCGGGTGCGGTGCTCGCCTGAGTGCAGATGAGGAGTACTCCGAGCGCTAAACAGGCAGTTACTTTTACAGTGGATCTCATCGCGGTTCTCCGAAAGTGTGTCCCACGTGACGCATGTTGAGACTGGAGTCTTGATCTTATCATCTGAGTGAGCGCCTGAGGTAAGGCTTCGGTTGCTTTTTTCCGATACCCTACAAAGAGAGAGGAGTGTCTCGATCCATGGAGCAGTATCAACTCCTGCTATATTTGGCTTACGGGATGCTGGGCCTCAGCGTCTTTTTTTTGGCGAACATGATACTCAAAGAGTCTCAGGCGCGTGAGGCCGCCGAAGCGCTGGGAGAGTCAGGAGATCGCACAGCATCCAGTGGACTTGTAAAGCTCACTCGCCCGTTTTTTACTCAATACGTCGTTCCGATGGTCCGCGGAAAACCTTCTTGGGATGAGAGACGAAAAGTTTATCGAAGAAAGCTCATTTCAGCAGGACTTAAAAAAGAGCTGACTCCTGACGAGTTTATTGCGTTTAAAATATTTTTGATCGTATTTTTCCCGATCGTTGGAGGGTTGCTAAAGTCTCTTGAGGTTTTGGAGCTCAGCTTGCCGGTGATCCTACTCTCGGGTGTGGCAGGTTATTTTTGGCCGGATTTTTGGGTAAAAGGACGCATCGAAGCTCGCCACAAACAGATCCGTAAGGCGATGCCGTTTATCGTCGATCTTCTCGCGCTCTCGACCGAGGCGGGGTTAGATTTTTTAGGAGCAATCGGAAAAGTGGTCGAGAAAGCAGCCCCAAGCCCTCTGGTTGAGGAGCTCGAGCAAGTTTTAAAAGAAATCAAAGTGGGGGCTTCGCGAACCGACGCGCTTCGTGAGATGGGCGTTCGAGTGAACATGCCGGAGATCAACTCGTTCATTGCGATTTTGATCTCAGCTGAGCAAATGGGAGCACCGATCGGCAAGACTCTCAAAGCACAGTCCGAGAAAGTGCGGAATGATCGGTTTCTGATGGCCGAAAAAGCTGGAGCTGCTGCGACCCCGAAACTCATCATGGCGACGGTGATTCTGATTTTGCCAGCCGTGATTATTGTGAGTCTTGGGCCAATGGCCATTTCGTTTATATCCGGAGATGGCGCATCTTCTGGTTTTTAATAAGGAAAACCTAAAGTCTCCGACTCTTTTTATATGATAAAATAAATCGAGGGGTAAAGTCGTGAGGAGCGTTCAAATTCTGACACTCAACACCCAGGCTCTTCTCGCCGAAAAGTGCCATGTGGCGGAGTCTTTTTGGAATCGATTCAAAGGCTTGATGGGCCGCGCGCAGTTTGATGCGGGCGAGGGACTTCTGTTTCCTCGGTGCAACAATGTGCACATGTGGTTCATGCGGATTCCGATTGATCTCGTTTTTCTGCGTGACGCGCAGAGTGAGGACGGTCGGAAGTGTTTTGAAGTGACTTCGGTGCGTGTTCGAGTGCGGCCTTGGAGTATTTTTCCTTTTTGGGATCAGAGTGCGCACCACACTTTAGAGCTCCCGGCCGGCACGCTTGAGCGCCAAAGACTCACTCCAGGAGATTTGCTGTGTTCAAGCTGATGGTCATTGCCGGACCGAATCGGGGCACAAGCTATGCGCTTCAGGGCGGGGAGACTGCAATTGGTCGACAGCCCGGAAACGAGATTGTGCTCGCTTCGTCGAAAGTGTCGCGCCGTCACTGCGTTTTGGTTGTGAACAACGAAGATATTCTCTTGCGTGATGAGGGATCGGCAAACGGAACGTTTGTAAACGGAGTTCTCACTCGAACCAAGAAACTCTCCCCCGGGGATCGCGTCAGCGTGGGGGAGTTTGTGTTGGAGTTAAAAAAAGCCGTCCAAGCTAAACTCAGTCAAGCTCCAGTCGTCGGAATGGACTTTGGTAATGTCATCCCTTTTCCAAGCTCAGCTCCAGGGCCGACTCCTTCGGCTCCGTCGTATCAGGGCGAGCTCGCTCCGCAGGATCTCAAAGGTAAAGTACTCTGGGGATTTGAAAAATATGTCATGCCCATGTTTTACTCCTGGAATCTCTCGACCGATTGGAAGACGATCTGGATCCTTCTTGTTTTAGTTTTTTTGGCCGGAAACGTTCTGATTTCGGTGTTTCCTCTGCTTCAAGCAAATCGCACAACGATCGTCCGTGAGAGTGGTCAGCGAGCGCTTGGGCTTGCTCGACAGCTCGCTGAGCGCAACCAAACTGCATTAGCACTCAATCAAGGATCAAAAACCACGATCGGCAACATCGAGTATGAAAGCGGAGTCGTGATCGCAGCGATCACCGACATGAAGCTCACTATCCAAGCTCCTGGGGAGAGAGTGGGTAAAGTGTTTTCCGGAAGTGATGCAGCACTCTTTGCGTCCGCTCAAGCGCGCACTTACTTAAAAGGCGGGGAGTTTCGTGGGCGTGTCCGCCTGGTGAACGACAAGACTGTGGCCGCAGTTGAGCCGATTGTGGCTTATGATCAAGGTCGTGCTCAGATGTTGCCGGTGGGGTTAGCCGTTGTAGTGATCGATCTTGAGGCGTCGCTTCCGGAGATTGGGGAGCTCGGACTGATCTATTCGAAGACCATGATCTTAAGCGGACTCGTGGGAGCGTTTGTCTTTTTTGTGCTTTTCCGGATGACCGTCAAACCCTTTGAAGTTCTCAATGAAGACATCGATAAAGTCTTAAAAGGCGAGGCCTCTCAGGTGACGCGATCCTTTAAGCGCGAAGAGTTTGATCAGCTCTTAGATGCAATCAACTCCGCCCTCCAGCGCGCAAGCCGTAGCGGTGCAAGCGATAGCTCACAAGAGGTGCAGATGGACGCAGTGGCAGAGCTCTTTCGCTCGCTGCGTCCGCTTGGAGAAGTCGCAAAGCTCGGTGTGATGTTTTTAGATGCCCAAAGAAAAGTCGTGTTTCTCAATCCTGTTTTTGAAGAAGTTTCTGGAATTCGCTCTGATAGTGCTTTAGGTCAAGAGATTTCAGCCAGTGCTCGCGATCAGGCGTTTTCTTCTTTCGTCAATGATCTCTTTTTAAAAGCGGAGTCGAGTATCGGTATGGGCGTGACCGAGGACTTTGACTTTAGCGGAGACGCTTACCGAATTCAGATGCTTGCGCACCAGAGTAGTGCTGGTTTTGCTTACGTCATGACATGCACCCGGAAGGAAGGGTGATGCAGCATGAGAGGAGCGATCCGATTCAAGCAGGCCAAAGTACCCAAACAACCTGGAGAGCTTGCACGCTTAAAGGTTGTATCCGGACCGGATCTTGGAGCCGTATTTGTGATCGGAGCAAACAAAGTCACGATTGGGCGTGGAGAGACTTCCGATGTCATGATCTCGGATCTCAAGGCATCGCGTCTTCACTGCGAGCTTTCGCGCACGAGCAGTGGCGGTCCTTGGGCGCTGCGCGATCTCGGCTCTGCCAATGGAATCCGATTTCAGGGCCAGGAGACCCGGGCCACCCCTCTGCGCTCTGGAGAAATTTTTTCGATCGGCGAGACGACACTCGAGTTCGCGTCCGCGGAGTCTGGTACGCAGGTTTTGACCGCACCTGCAAAAACTTCCACTCAAGTGTTCGTCGATCAACAGTATCAACAAGTTCATCAACAGCGCTTGCGTGCGATGACCACCGTGGGTGGTGTGCGCACACAGGGACTGCCAGGAGTGAATGTCTCAGTCCCATCGACTCAGTTAGGCAATCCCAGGAGCCGCATGATTCTCATCGTGCTCGCACTCGTTCTTGGTGCGACTTTTCTTTTCGAAGAAGAGCAACAAAACGTCAAAAGAACCGAGCGAAAACCAGGTGCGGGCGCCCCTGCTGTCCGATCCATTGCACAGTACTCGAATGTGGAGCTACCAGAAGATATCAAAAAGAAAGCCGACATGTTTTTTAGGGTGGGGTTTCGAGAGTATCAAGAAGAGAACTATCTGCGGGCGATCACCCAGTTCAACACCGTGCTAGATCTGACTAATCAAGGGCACGCTCTGGCGCTAGCGTATCGTGATAACGCTTTAAGAGAGATCGATAAACAGATGGATCGTCTGTTGGAGAGAGGTCGTAAAGCAAAAGCCGCAGGCAGACTTCGCGAAGCAAAAGGAGTCTATCAAGCTGTTTTGCGAATGAATTTTGGCTCAAGCTCAGATCCCAAAGTCATCGAAGCCGAAGAGCAGCTCAAAGAGATCCAAAAGCTCGAGAAAAAAGAAGGGGTCGGTGAGTCATGAGCGCTGCCCCTCTGATACTTTCGATTTACCGCGAAGGCGCACTCCTCCGTGAAGTGCCAGTGAGCGACAGTGAGTTTGAGATTGGCCGCGGAGAGGAGTGTGCTCTTCGTCTGGATGATCGTGCGATCTCGCGTCGGCATGCTGTTTTGCGTTTAGTGGATGGAAGTCCTGAGATTCAGAAAATGAGTAAATTCGGATCTCTCGTGGTCAACGGTCAGGGCTGCGACCGCGCGCTGATAAAAAGTGGTGACTCAATTGCGCTCGGCCCATTTGTTTTGCGCATCGATGCTCCGAAAGCGATCGCGCCTCCGCCTCCTATGGACGGAGTTGTGCCCGAGGCCTTGCCAGTGGCTGAGTCCCAAGTGGTAGAGGCTTTACCCGAGCTTCCCTCGTTTGAGGCCCAGCTCTCTGATACGTCGCAGGAGAAGGGAGAGGAAGTTGGGGCACTCCCTGAGTCTCCGGATGTTTCTCTCGATTTAGGGCCGAGTGCATCTGACTTACCTCAGCCTTCATCCTCAGAGGTGGAGATGGATCTTGCGGGGGATGGTGTCACGCGCGTTACTACAATTTCAAAGCTCATGGTGCGGCTGCGGTTTTCGCCAGGCAGCGCAAACGTCACAGACTATGAGTTTAAGTCCAAAGAAGTCCTCATCGGACGTGGTAAGAGCTGCGACATCGTTCTTGCCGATAAAAAAGCCTCTCGCAAGAGTGCGATCATCCAGCGTGTGGGTTCTACTTTTTTGTTGAAAGATGCGGGCTCTTCGAACGGTGTTTTTGTGAACGGACAAAAAATCGAAAGCCACGAGCTCTCAGGTGGTGACGTCATTCAGATTGGGGATACGGAGTTTAGTTTTGTTGCCGAGAGCGAGGAGTATCGCGCAAACGCAGAGAGCTTTATGTCTGTCCCTGAGCCAGAGGAGTCGTTGCCTGTGCTCGATGCTCCTCCCGCGCCTGAGCAGCAGGCGCCCTTGCTTCCGGTCCCGCAGGTCTCCGAGTTCTTGCCGCACATTCAGCACCAGCAGCCTGTGATGGGAGGGTTTGGGACAGGGGCGATCCCTTTTGGAGTTGCAGGCGCTCCAGCTCCTGAGGACCGCTCTTTGTTGGGCAAAGTACGAAAACTCCCAAAACGCACTCAAGTGATTTTGGGTATTTTTCTCGTTCTTGCCCTCTATGAACTCACTGAGGAAGAAGAGCTGCCTCCCCCCCCTAAGCGTAAACCCACTGCTGTTCAGAGCGCAAAGCCTGCTGAGGGCAAAAAACTTTTTGAAAATCTTTCACCCGAGGATCAACAGTACGTTCGTCAGCAGTATCAGCTCGGACAAGATCTTTACCAGCGTGCAGAGTATGAGAAGTCTGTTTACGAACTGGATAAGATTTTCGCTAAAGTCGATGACTACAAAGACGCTCGTGCGTTAAAGCGTTATGCCGACGGCATTCTTAAGCGGCAACAAGCTCAGTTGGAAGAAAAACAAAAACAAGAGCGAGAAGAAGCGCTTCGACTTAAAGTTCAGAAGCTGATCGAGGATGTTCGCGTCCTTATGCTTGCTAAAAAGTATGAGGACGCGCAGGCAATGTTTCCGGAGCTCCTGTCCATTGATCCTGAAAACGCAGAAGTAGCGAAGTGGAAAACCGAAATCGAGCAACACGAAGGAGATTTGCGCCGTAAGGCGGAGAACGAGCTAGCAATTACGCAGATCAACAAAAGTGCTTGGGAGGCGTATCAGTCGGCGATGCTGCTCCGTAAGCGCGGGAAGCTTTTTTCTGCGTTGAGCGCCTTTGGTAAAGTCAAAGAGATTGAAGCTCCTGATCCCCGTCCAGCTCGCCAAGCGCAAGCGCGGATCAATGAGATTCGCGCCGAGATTCGATCAAAAGTGGAGCCACTTCTCGCAGAAGCTAAAGCGCAGGAAAATGCAGGCGAGCTCGCGCAAGCATACAAGACCTTCGAGCGAGTGCTTGGTGTACAGCCTGGCAATGCGGATGCGGTCGCCGGCATGAACTCGATTCGTGGGACTCTCACTGAGAAAGCGCGCCTGATTTTTATCGAGGCAGTCGTTGCAGAGAGTTATAGTGATTTTGAAACTGCGCGGAAAAAATTTAACGAAGTACTTGAAGTGGCCCCGCGAGGAAGCAAGTACTTCGATAGTGCTACTCGGAAGCTCGCGCGCTTTAAGCCCCTGGAGCAGAAAACGGAGTAGATATGGGGAAAGTTAAAGCAGATCACGTCGTCGTGTTTTCGAATCAAGGAGCGATGCCCGCGCTCGAAGATCACTGTCTCTCTCATCAGGAGCGAGGGATTTTTGCTTTAGCGGACGGCTTTGGTGGTCCGAGTGCAGGTCGCGGTGCCGCGCGTACGGCGTGCGAAAGTCTCTCAGAGTACCTCAGTCGTGAGGCGGGAGACCCGGAAGCGACTCTTCCGTTTGAGCTCAGGAGTTACTACACGCTCGCGGGTAATGTTCTTTTTAATGCTTTTCTCTACGCCAACACTCAAGTGCATGCGTTGAACTCGGGTAAAAATGTGCATGAGAGAGGGGGAGCTTCTGCGATTGCAGGTTTTCTCGAAGGTCAAACCCTAGCGCTTGCTCAAGTCGGCGCGTGCTCTGCGGTTTTGTTCCGAGCGGATCAAAGTCGCCGACTCATGGAGCCGCGAACACTCGGTCGGATGCGGGATCCATTTACTAAAACTGACTCTGGTGTTCCGCTCGCAAGCTTAGGGACTTCAAGAGATCTTCAGCCTGAGATTGTTGAGCATCGGATCTTGGGTGGCGATGTTGTTTTGCTTCAGAGTTGCGGTGTTCCCCCTCAATTCGAGCTTGAAGTCAGTCGTTGGTGCGCGCAGGGAGAGGACCCTCTGTACTGGCTTGAGCGAGTGACGCCGGTTATGCAATCTTTTCAGTTTACAAGTAACGCTTCGTTTTTATTGATCCATTTCGAAGATCTATAAAGCTTGACTGATTTTGTCAGGCAATGGAGGATTAGAAGTGGGATAGAGTGTCGCACGTAGGGTGATGCTCAAGGTTAGGCCTCTCTTTGGCCGATAAGAGAGGGACTAGGGTGAAGGAGCAAAGGGTTTATGAACGTTCTCAAAAAAATTCGGGAGTTTTGGAGCGAAGAGGACGGGCAGTCGACGACTGAGTACATCTTGATTTTGGGTGTCGTGGTCATCATCGCGATGAAATTCAAGAAGGGGATCGGCGATAAGATCACAGGGGCAACCGAGAAAATCGGTGGTCGAATCGATACGGTCTTAAACGAGACAGAGTAGTTCTTTCTTCTTTTCGCTCCCTCGTCCGATCTTTTCGGGGGATTCATGGGGGTTTTCAAATCGAGTTTTCGCATGCGCAGGAACGAGCGCGGCCAGGCTATTACCGAGTATATTCTCCTGCTTGCGATCATCACGATTTTAGCGACGACCGTTTTGCGGGGTCTTTTGCCTGCTCTGGATAAAGGCATGTTGAGCTTCGGTGCGCGCCTGGAGCAAAATCTTAAGACCGGGAGGTACAGTGCCAGCATTTGGGCCAACTGAGCTCCTCGGTGCGTGTGCAATCGGCTTTGGGTCGTGTGTCGCGATCTGGACGGATTTACGGCGAGGAAAGATCTATAACTGGCTTACTACGCCTTTGTTTCTTGCGGGATTGGTTTACCACACGGTTTTTGGCTTGAGCGTAAAGTTTGCGCTCTGGGGTGCATGCATCGGCGGGCTTGCGCTGGTCTGGATGTATGCGCTGAGATACCTTGGTGCAGGGGACGTTAAGTTCTTGATTGCGGTTGGCGCGTGGGGTGGAGCTCAATACGCGTTTGATACTGCGCTGCTCTCGATCGTCCTTGGAGCGATTCTGGCGCTCGGGATCTTGATTGCGAAAAAGCGTTTGCCGGAGACCGTTTTTAAACTTCAGGCTTTCATGATTGGACTCTCGTCGGTGAAGATCCGCGATCCCGGCTGGGATCGTAGTCTGAAGATGCCCTACGGCGTACCGCTTGCGATCGCAGCGGTTTGGGAGTTTCTAGCAGACCCGATCCGCGCGCTCGGAGGTCCCGCATGGTTTTAGAGCGCAAGAAGCTTCTTGGCAATGAATCAGGTCAATCGATCATCGAGTACATCCTCCTTGTTTCGATCGTGGTTGGTTTTTTTTATGCAACCTACAACGGGATTAAGGCCTGGGGGCTTCCGGATAAATTTTTTGGCGGATACGAGCAGACCTTTGGAGCTGCGTATCAGTTCGGGGATCCAAGGACGCGCCAGCGGGGCGCAGATTACGAGTATCATCCCCGCGTTTTTAGTGATGCGAGTGGCAATTTCAGGATCTTTTATTTCAAACCGCGTGAAGAGTAAGCGCAAGCGCTCGAGCGGCCAATCGACGATCGAGTTCGTCCTGGTCTTGGCACTGGTGTTTACTTTTTTCCTTTTCTACCTCCAGGTGGCGATGGTGTCAGCGGTAGGAAGCTATATCCAGTACGCCACATTCATGTCAGCGCGCGCGCTCCTTCCAGCGCGTGTCTCAGCTGAAAGTCAAGAAGCCGCCGCTGCACGAGTGCTTAAGACGATGCTCAAGCGCGGAGGGCAAGATCGATTCAAGATGTTTATTCAAGGAGACGGAAGTCTAAACCAAGCAGACGTCACTGGAGCTGCATTTGGACCAGGGCCCGTGCTCAGCGGCCGAGGGCAAGATCGACCTAATCGCGATTCAAGTTGGCAACAAGGAGTCCGATACACCTTTAAGGGGAGTCTGACGTTTATGTCCCTTCGGCGAACTGGAGAGTCCAAAGTCAAATTAACGTCAGAGTCTTGGTTAGGCAGAGAAGAGCCGTGGGCCGCAAGCGGACCTGCGGGATGTGTGGAGAAAGTAAAGACTCGCGGAGGATCACCTCCGCAACAGGTGTACTACGACAATGGATGCTAGAAGAGGCGTGAGTTTTACGCCTAAAAAATTTCAGATGGATTGTCGTGGCCAGGGAGTCGTGGAGTTTCTTTTCGTTTTGCCTGTCATTCTTTTGATGTCGATGTTTCTTGTGCGTACCAACACAGTCATTCAGATGTCGATCGTCAATCAAAAGTACGCACGCGCTCAAAATCTTTTCCTCACTTACAACAGCGCAGAGTACCCGGATCTCGTGCGTCGAGCAGCGCAACCCAACCTCGAGCATCAGACGGTACTTGTGGCTTCTAACGAGGCTCCTCGTGAGGGGGCAGGGGGTGACGGACGAGTGTTTTATGCGGCGACTTTTAAGATTAAGCCAGGTAAAGGCGGATACTTCGAGTCTTTCAAAGAAGATGGCACGGCAAACTCTGTGGAGCGCGGTATCGCAGGCCGCGCAGAGGGTGAGGACGCCGAAGGGCAGCGCGATATTGTTCGCGAGCGGAGCTTTGTGCGAGTACGCAACACAGTAACTCTTTGTATGCCTTTAAATACGACTCTCAATCCGAGTCAGAACATGCCTGCGAATATCAGCTACTGTAGGGGAGGCCCGAAATGAATAAGAACGTCGTTTTGATGTCGACGATCATGGCATTTTTGGCTGTGTTTTTTATGCAGAGCTACGTTTCGACGGTGGAGGATGAAAGTCAGAAACGATACGGCTCAAAGATTCAAGTCCTCGTTGCGCTCAAAAATATCAACGAGATGGAGACCCTGACTGAAAAAATTGTGACCATTAAAACGATCCCCAGCAAGCTCAAGGAGCCGACAGCTATTACAGTTGTGGAGGACGAAAAGCGTCGACCCAAAGGGGAGAGTGAGGTCTATATTTCGGATTTTCGCGAGATCTCGGGCATGATTGCGATGGTTCCAATCAAGCAAGGCGAACAAATTACCTTCAACAAGATCTCTGAACCCGGTATTCGTACTGGGCTCTCTCCACAGGTGGCGCCCGGTAAGCGCGCAATCGCAGTTCCAGTCAATGAGCTCAGTGGGGTGGGTAAGCTTCTGAAGCCAGGAGACCGCGTTGATCTGATTGTGACCTTTGTCCCAGGTCAGGACCGCATGCGGACGTTCTCCCAAACGCTTTTTCAAGATGTTGTCGTACTTGCAGTAGGTCGTAACGTGACCAACAACGTTGCGCGCGTCATGGAGCAAGAAGGGGCCTCACGTAAACTGCGCTCACGCTCCCTGATTGAGTACGATGGTTTTAACTCCATTACGATTGAAGTGGACCCAAGGCAGGCTCAAGCTTTGGGTCTGATTACTTCGAGTGCCGGAGCACAGATCACGGTTGCTTTGAGAAATAATGACGATACCGAAAGGGCAGCAATTTTGCCGCTTTCGCTGGGTGAGTTAATGGGAGTTGCAGGATCGAGCGCAGTTCAGCCGCGTGCTCCTGCTCAAACGAGGTAGTCTCAGGGATGTCGCGAATGAAGACAGATCAGATTAGGCTCAGCGCGATGGTTGTGCTGCTGACTGTCGTCTTCATGCTCTCAACTGAGCGGACATCTTTTGCTGAGGGTCCGATGGAGTACTCAGGTGGGACTCAGAGCGCAAATCCCTCAGCACCTAAGCGCAAGCGCTCACGCTTGACAAGCGACGACACCGAGAGCTCAGCCGATCGTCGGCGCCTGATTGTGAATGTGGGCGAAGATCGTGTCATCGACCTCGACTTTGACGCACGCTTGGCCGCAAACGGAGTGTCTGTTGGTAATCCCAAGGTTCTCTCCTATACGCTTGTAAAAGTCGGAGAGCGCCGACAGCTTGTTTTTCGAGGGCTCTCGGTAGGTGAGACGACCGTGACTGTGCGCGACGAGGACGGGGTCCTGCAGCTGATTGTTCATGTCCGCGTGAACGGAACGAACCTCGATAGCCTCACGATGGAGTTACGAGAGCTTTTAAAGGATATTGAAGGAATCAAGATCCGCTCTGTCGGTAAAAAAATCGTCATTGATGGCGAGGTCTATGTCCCAGCTGATTATCGACGTCTATTTTCAGTGGTTCGACCCTACGAGGACCCGGCAAATCCTGAGGCTCTGGTTTTAAATTTGGTCCAAATGTCTCCCGTCTCACTGAAGATCATCTCTGACCGCATTAAAAAAGAGATCTCCACGTTTGCACCCAATGTGACGACTCGAGTGGTGAATAGCCAGATTTGGCTCGAAGGCTCAGTGGACGATCGTGGTGCGTTCACCCGTGTGATGAAAGTAGCAAGCCTGCACCTGCCGGATGTGAAGTCCTCAACCAAACTCCTCGGTGCCGATGAGCGAGTGGATGTTGCAAACAATCGCGATCTGATCCAACAGTTTATTGTCATTAATCCAGCTCCTCCGCGCAAAGCGGACAAGCTGGTGCGTGTGACTTTTCACTTTGTTGAGCTATCAAAAGATTATCAGCGACTTTTTGGGTTTAAGTGGCAGCCAGGTTTTACGGGAGATCCTTCGCTTACCGTAGGTCAGACTGAAGCAGGTAGTACTGGCGCAAGCGGCGGAACCTCTTTTACTGCAACGATCTCAAGTTTGTTCCCGAAGCTACAAAGCGCTCAACAAGCAGGCTATGCACGCGTCCTTAAGACAGCGACAGTGCTAGTGCGCAGCGGACTTCCGGCTAAAGTGAATGATCAAACCGAGTTTCCCACTGTGGTCGCAGGAGCAAACGGCACGGTTCAAGCCGGAGCACCTGTGAACATTGGACTCAGTCTTGCGGTCACTCCGTCGATCTTAGGACAGTCAGATGATATCGAGCTTAAAGCTGACATCGAGCAGAGCAGTCAAGTGGGGCAGAGTGGATCGACGCCGATCAGAGCGCTTCATCGTGTCAACACTACTCTGTATGTGAAGTCATTCGAAAGTGCCGCCATTGCAGGAGCGAACTCACAAGACGTTTTGACCAACTTTAACAAAGATGAGCCTAACCCCGGCTCATTTCAAGGACCCACAGGACCTCTGTTCACGCTGACGCGCTCTAAGAACTATAAAAAGAAAAAGGGTCAGTTCGTGATTTTTGTGACTCCACAAATTGTGACCGATGCCTCCGAAGGCACGAGCGATCTTAAGAAAAACTTTCGAGTCAAGGTGAAGTAACCCATGCCAGGACATCTCGTTGCAGTTGTAGGCGGAAAAGGAGGAGTGGGTAAGAGCGTCTTTGCTGCAAATCTTGCGATCGCGCATATGCAGAACTTTAAGCAGCGCCCCCTTATTGTCGATCTCGATCTGACGAGCTTAGGGGATCAGAACCTGATCTTGGGTCAAAATCCGCAGAGAAGTATTGTGGATGTATCAAAACTGCCTGTGGGTCCAATGGATCCAAAAACTTTGGCGCCTTTTATGGTGAACGCTCCGCAGGGTTATCACCTCATTGGTGCACCTCGAGATTCAATTCTTGCAAGTGATCTTGATGGCGAAGGTCTGAGTCGTTTTCTAAAAAGCGTTACAAATATTTTTGATTTCGTTGTCGTCGACTGCGGAAGCTCAATGGACTCTCACACAATGCGTGTGCTGGAGTATGCGACTGCGATTTTTGTTGTGACGACTCCTGATTTGATTGTCATGAATCAAACCAAGCGTGTGATCGCTCGAATTCAAGAGTTATTATTTCCTCCTCAGATGGTGCAGATCATTGTCAACAAACTTAATGCAGGGAGTCTCTACAATCCTGCAGTCATTCAAAAAAATCTTAATCGCGAAGTGTTCGCCGTACTTCCGGATGAGCCTTCAACTTGTGATGGCTGTCTCTCAAAATCGACGCCACTGACGATTCTTGCCCCGGGCACTCCACTGGCGCGGGCGTACAATGATCTTGTTCGAAAAATGCAGCAGACGGACCTCTTAAAGCGTCTTGCGCAACTCAAAAAGCCCACCGGCGTTGCAGCTCATGTGGCCGCAAAGGCTCAGGATCAGAGTTCGGTTGCTCGATCAGGAGATGGCTCGCCTTTTGGACGGAGCCGGATGGGATCAGTTGATGCTTGGACTGCGCTTAAGATCCGTCTCCTTGCGGCGATTCAAGATAAACTTGATCTAAAAAAAATGAACTTCGAGACCGCAGATCCCAAGCAGCGCGAAGTCATTTACAAAAAAACTGAACAAGCAGTCCTTGAAGCTCTCCCGACTGAGGACGCAGGTAGCATCTTACAGACACGTGAACTCAAGCAGCAAATCGTGAGAGAGGTGCTGGATGAGGCGCTTGGTTTTGGACCACTAGAAGATCTTCTCTCTGATGATACGGTAACTGAAATCATGGTGAACGCGAGAGACCAGATTTTTATTGAGAAGTCAGGTAAGCCGACCCTCTCCAAAGTAACTTTTACGACCGAAACTCAGATGCGTACGATCATTGACCGGATTGTCGCACCTCTCGGGCGTCAAGTGAACGAGTCGTCTCCCTATGTGGACGCAAGACTTCCGGATGGCTCGCGAGTGCATATTATTATCCCCCCTCTTGCCCTGCGGGGCCCTACGATCACGATTCGAAAATTTCCGAAACATCGGCTGACTTATAAAGACCTTGTAGGAAAGGGCTCGATGACGGAGGAGATTGCTGACTTTTTACGTATTTGCGTCGAAGGCAAGCTTAACGTCGTTGTCTCTGGGGGGACCGGCTCAGGGAAGACGACCCTGTTGAACGTACTCTCGAGTTTTATTCCGTCCTCGGATCGAGTGATTACTGTGGAGGACTCTGCTGAGCTTCAGCTGGTGCAGGAGCATGTCGTACGTCTTGAGGCGCGCCCCAAAAACATTGAAGGCAAGGGTGAAGTCTCCATTCGAGATCTTGTGAAAAACTGTCTTCGGATGCGACCGGATCGAATTGTTGTAGGTGAGATTCGTGATGGCGCTGCAATTGACATGCTTCAAGCCATGAACACCGGTCACGCTGGCTCAATGACCACCGTCCACTCGAATAATCCACGCGAATGCATTGGGCGACTTGAGACTCTGTGCACGATGGCAGGGTTGGGCTTACCCTCGAAAGCATTAAAAGAAACAATCGCAAGCGCAGTGAATCTCATTATTCAGCAAAGTCGTCTCTCAGATGGCTCACGCAAAGTGACTTATATCAGCGAAGTCACCGGCATGCAGGGCGAGGTGATTTCGCTTCAGGATATTTTTTACTTTAAGCAAGAAGGTCTCGACAAGAATCGCAAAGTCATCGGTCGCTACGTGCCGACGGGATTTATTCCGAAATTTGTAGAGGAGATGGAGGCCAAGGGGATGAAGATTTCTCGCGGTCTTTTCGCGGTCAAATGAAGACGGAAATTCTTTACTACTGGGCCGCTCTCGCGCTCATTGGGGTTGCAGTTTTTTTGTTTACTCTTCATTACAATAAACAGTTTTTAGACTGGTTTCGATTCCAGTCGGTCGGCACGCGTGACTACATTGTTGATAAACTTAAGCTCATGTTTATTGATGTTCCTCCGCACCGAGTGTTGCTCGTACAGCTCATGTTTGCTCTGGGACCAGGACTCATTTTTTTCACTCTCATCCTCCCGCACTATGTGATTGGTCTTTTGGCAGCTTCGATATGGTCGGTATTAGCTTGGAAAGTGCCTAAGTTCGTAGTCGATTACTTTTATCAAAAGCGTGTTGAAAGGTTTGTGAACCAAATGGTGGACGGACTATCCCTGATGTCCAACGGCATGAAGTCAGGGCTCAGCGTGGTACAGTCGCTCGGGCTCGTAACCTCTGAGATGCCCAATCCAATCCAGCAGGAGTTTAACTTGGTTTTGAGTCAGAACAAGTTGGGCACCCCATTAGAGGAGTGTCTGACGAGTCTGTCAAAACGTGTGGTTTCTGACGATGTTGAGATGTTTGTGACTTCTGTCAATATCCTCAAAGAAACCGGCGGAAACTTGGCTGAGACTTTTGACACCATCGTTCTAACGATCCGCGATCGCATCAAGGTCGAAGGAAAGATCCAGGCCATGACTGCGCAAGCTCGAATGCAGGGGATGTTCTTACTCGGTGTGCCACCCATGATGCTTTTGCTCATGCAGCAAAGTGACCCAGAGTTAATGCAGCCTTTGTTTACAACTGCGTTTGGCTGGATCCTGCTCATGATCGTTCTACTCTTGGAAGTTGTAGCTCTATTCGTCATACTAAAAGTCGTTAAGATCGACGTTTAAGACTTGGGGGAGATCATGCGAGCTCTATTTGTTTTGTGCGCGTTCTTGTCGATTCTGCCTAGCGTGCAGGCTAACGTTAGCTTGCGGACTGGAAACTTTTTTATCGGTTATCGCGACGTTGTTTATACTGGTGGCTTCGAGCCCAAGATCGAGCGCGTGTACAACTCAAAGAGTATCTATAAAGGGATGTTTGGTTGGGGCTGGGGTACTGAGTACGAAGTATATTTGCGAGTATCTGCTGACGGTAGCATCACTGTATACGAGTACGGAGGGGGTGCCGAGAATCGATTTACTCCCGTTAAGTTCAACGCGGCCGATTTCGAGCAAGGTATAAAGGCGATTGTAGATGCGGCGCGCTCTTCGGGCAAAGTGAGTGGAGCGGCACGCATCGAGGAGTATCAAAAGCAGCTGCGCGAAGATCCCGTTCTGCGTAATCGCGAATGGGAGGCGCTCGTGCGAAGTGGGAAACTGCAGCGCCGCAAGGTGCCCGAAGGGACGCAGTTCACTTCGAATAAATTTAGCTATCAATACATTACGCGTTTAAAGAGTGGTTATCAGCGCTCATTTGAAAATGGAAAAGTTGAAGTTTTCGATGAGGACGGAAAGCTTGTCAAAATCACCGACCGTAACAATAATTTTCTGAATTTCACCTATCAAAAGGACGGAAAACTACGAAGTCTTGAAGATAATTTTTTGCGCAAGATGTTCTTGAGTTGGAATAACAAAGGTCTACTGGAAAAAGTTGAGAGTGAGGGCGGCAAGACTGCAACGTACCAGTACAACGATCAGCTTGAGCTTACGCAAGTCAAAGATGCGTTCGGAAATGTCTATCGCTACGAGTACTCGACGGATAACTATCATAATCTTCGCAAGATCACCTACTCGGACAAAACGACGATGGAGATTGAGTACTATGGAGTGGCGCAAGACCTTAATGTCAAGTCTCTGAAAGATCGCGAAGGGACACTGACTGAGTACTCGTATCAAAAAGATAAGGCAGACGACCTGCACTTTACGGTGGGCGTGAAAGTCAAAAACCGAGACTCTCGTCCGATTTCCAACTCATCGTACGAATACTTTTTGAAGCGTAAACCCAATGGCGAAAGTTGGCAGTACCGTCTAGTGACTGTCGTCGATGGCGATCGTACGGAGACGACTTACAATGAGTGCTGCGGTCTCCCAACTTTGATTAAAAAAGGATCAGATGAGACCAAGTTTAAATATGACGTTAAAGGGCGGGTTGTCGAAAAAGATACCCCCTCAGAGCTCACGCGGCTCGCCTATCATCCACAGTACGGCAAGGTTACTAAAGTCGATCGCTTCTCAAAACTCGATCGAAAACGTGCCTGGTTTCAGTACAGCTATGACAGCAAAGGCAATCTCGCGCTTGCGAAAAACGACAAGGGCAAAGGTGTGCAGTTGATTTACGATCGTAACGGTCGAATCGCGAGTATGATTGACGAGAGTAAGCGCAGAATCGACTTCAAGTACGATCAGAACTCAAAGCCCATTGAGATCATTGATCCAAAGCTTGGCTCGATCAAAGTGACTTACAGTAATTCAGGTGAAGTGAAGAGTGTCGATTCGTCAGCAGGCCGTAGGATCGCGCTTCAAGTGACGAGCGCGTTTCAAAATCTGCTGGACATCATTCGTCCTGCGGGCGTTACGCTGTCCTTTTGAATTTGAAGTGGGCCTCACCTGTTGATTGCTGTGTGCAGTGCGGCTCTTAGCGGTTGTGCAGGTTACTGAGCTGAGCGACCTTGGCTAGACTTCGGCGCAGGCGTGCTCGTTGAGACTGGGGCCTGAGGAAGGATCGTCGACGCATCCACAACCGCGTTACAGTCGGGGCGAATCTCGCCTCCTTGCGTGCTCTTTGTGACCTCTTCTGCAAAAGCAGCTTGCGCCGAGATCATCAGAGCCATGATTAACAAAAGCTTCTTCATAGTTACTCCCTGTCTTGTCTCTCGTATCGGATGGCCAGAATCCTCTCTTGATTCTAAGCTCATGCGGCTGTTTTCGGAATGGCACACTTTGAGTGTCAAAAGTTTTTACAGTTTAGCGTGCAGCAGATGCAGCAGAGCGACCTTGAGCAGACTTTTTCTGTCCGTCTGAGGTCTCTGTGATGACCTGGCTTAGAACTTTTGCGCCTTCGTGACAAAGTGTGGCTCCTGGCTCGCTTGCAGTTTCCACCCAGCGGCGCTCTCCGCCAATAGGGCCTCCTGCATAAGCTGCAGAGCTACAGATCGTCAGGGCTAGAATCCAGATGGTGTTTAGGCTCTTGTTCTTCATATCAACTCCTCTTTCGCGGCGCCGATCAGCGCATCTCTCTCTTGAAGAAGAGGGGTGCAACCAAAATGCCACAGTGAGTCAAATTGGATCCTGGTTATTAAGTTATTGAAATTATTGAATTTATATCACGAAATAGCCCTGGGCGGAGGTGGCCCAAGGGGCCCTCGAGTGGCGCAAAGAGGCGCGCAGCTGTCCAATTCTTAGACAGGGAGTTTAGCGAGAGTCTTGGGAGTTGAGTTCCCGCAAAAGACCCTGAAGCTTTTTTCGCTCCGAAGGGAGGATCTCTTCTTGGGCAGAGTGCAACAGATCGTCGGAGGAGTTTTTGATCTTTTTTCGCCACTCTTCGAGCGGCTGCACCGGGAGGAGTCGCTCGGCATGGGACATTTGAGTTTTAATCTGATCTGAGACCGTACGGCCTCGAACCTGTACCAGGTTTCCAAGTACGAGCACTGCAAGAGCAAACAGGCTGATCTTAAAAAGGAGTCCAATGAGCTTAAGCACGAGCACTCCTTGCGCCCGACTGAGTATGAATGAGAACGGGAACCTCAATGGAGTGGTCGCGGTGCTGATGGCGGTACTTGAGTGAGGTCCACTCTCCGCCGAGAGCTACCATTTTCTCGACCAGAGGAACGGTGATTGTTCTTGGGGGCGTGATAAAAAACTCTTCGCCAAAGCGGTGAGAGTCACTCAGGGATCGAGAAGTCTGACTTGCGATCACATTGCCGAGCTCAGCATAGACAGAGGAGTCAAGCCCTGAGTCAATAAACACATAGATGTACCCGACTAAGCTTTCGCTCATCGAGTAGATTTTGAACTGCAGTGCCACGCAGTCGTGGAGATTCCAAAACTCGGGTCGAAGTGATCGTCCGAGGCGTTCAACACGACCTAAGTGATAAAAGTCAAAGTGCATGGGCAGACTTGATTCAAAAGCCTCTTTCCAAGGTGAGCTCATCCGACCGCCCTTTGATTTGGACGACGCTGAGTGAGATCACCACCTTGAAGCACGTGGTGAATTGCTTTTAAAATATCCTGACTTGAAAACGGCTTCAGCACATAATCGCGCGCGCCTGCATTGATCGCCTCCATGACTAAGCTCTCTTGAGCCATCGCCGAGCACATGATGATCTTTGCTTCTTTATGTTTTTTCAGAATACGTCGCGTCGCCTCAATGCCGCCGAGATTCGGCATCACGACATCCATCAAGACGACATCAGGCCGAGTACGCTCGAACATTTCGATCGCAGCGATTCCGTTTTCAGCTTCACCGACGACCTGAAAGTGATTTTCTGAAAGCACTTGCGCTAGCATCGATCGCACAAACGCGATGTCGTCAACGATCAGTACAGTTCGTTTGGTTGCCATCCTCTGCAACCCCCTTAACCTTTAGTCTACGGCAAGAGGATCCAGAGTCAAACTGTCAAACCGTTGGCTTAGGCAATGCGCTTAGCTTTGATCGGTGCCGATGCAGCCGCGGCTGCGATGTGCTTTTTACGATTTGGCTTTTGAACCCGCGTTTCAGGAGCGTCAAAGTCCGTCGAGTTTCCGCCTTTTTTCTCTTCGCGTGGCTCGAGCTTTCGTGTGAGCACGATCTTTAGAACATCGTCGATCGTCTTTACCGGAACAAACTTGAGCGCATCTCGATACTCCTGCGGAATATCCTCAAGATCCTTTTTGTTCTTGTCCGGTATAATGACGGTCTTCACACCATGTCTCATCGCAGCCAAGGCCTTCTCTTTGAGGCCACCGATCGGGAGCACACGCCCCGTCAGGGTGATCTCTCCAGTCATCGCCACATCCTTACGGAGCGCAATCCCGGTGAGTCGCGAAATCATCGCAGACGCCATGGTGATCCCTGCCGAAGGGCCATCCTTAGGAATGGCTCCTGCCGGAAAGTGAACATGGATATCAGTCGAGGTGAACACATCATCATCGATTCCAAAATCTGCTGCTCTCCACTTGATCAGCCCTAGTGCTGCAGTGCCTGACTCTTTCATGACGTCGCCCAGTTGGCCCGTCATGATGACGCCACCTTTACCTTTGGTTGCAGTTGTTTCAACGTAGAGAATCTCTCCACCCACCGCAGTCCAGGCAAGCCCTGTTGCAATGCCAACTTCATCTTTCTCTTGCTCGTCTTCGCGGGTGTAAGGAGCTGGTCCTAAAAATTTGTGAACTTGCTCCTCGGTGACCGCAGTTTTGCTCGACTTGCCCTCGGCAACGAGTCGCGCAGTTTTACGACAGAGCGAACCGATGAGACGCTCAAGATTACGCAATCCAGCTTCGCGAGTGTACTCGCGAACCACGGAGCGCACTCCCTCGTCTTTGATCTCGATTTGTTCTGGATTTAGACCGTTTTCCTCGATCTGCTTTGGGATCAAGTGTTTCTTAGCGATGAAGAACTTTTCTTCTTCCGTGTAGCCTGCAAGCTGGATGATTTCCATTCGGTCGCGGAGCGCCGAGGGGATCGTATCGAGCATGTTACAGGTCGCAATGAACATCACGTTTGAAACATCAAACGGGACATTCAAGTAGTGATCACGGAAAGAGAAGTTTTGTTCAGGATCCAAAACCTCAAGAAGTGCTGCCGAAGGATCTCCTCGGAAATCGCTTCCGAGCTTATCGATCTCGTCGAGAACAAACACAGGGTTATTGGTCCCTGCTTGCTTGAGTCCTTGAATGATCCGACCCGGTAGAGCGCCCACATACGTTCTGCGATGCCCGCGGATCTCAGCCTCATCCTTCACGCCGCCTAGGCTAATTCTCACAAAGTTGCGACCCAAGGCCTTTGCAATCGAGCGACCGAGCGAAGTCTTACCGACCCCGGGAGGCCCAGAGAAGCAGAGGATCGGTCCTTTCGAATCGGATTTTAATTTGCGGACTGCAAGATACTCCAGAATGCGCTCTTTGATCTTGTCGAGATTATAGTGATCGTCATCCAGCACCGCCTTTGCGCGTGTGAGATCAAGATTGTCAGGAGTGTGCTTGCTCCAAGGCGTGTCGATCAGCCAATCCACATAGGTCCGAAGCATCGAGGCTTCGGAGGCCTCTGGGTGCATGCGCTCGAGCCTTTGGAGTTGCTTGAGCGCTTCTGTCTCGACTTCGGGCGGCATTTTGCAGGCGAGAATCTTTTCCTTGAGCTCTTCAACTTCCTCACCTTTAGAGTCGGCATCACCAAGCTCAGATTTGATCGCGCGGATCTGCTCGCGAAGGAAGTATTCCTTCTGCGACTTGGACATTTCATCCTTCGCTTGAGATCGGATCTTGGCTTGGATGGAGAGCACTTCGCATTCTTTCATGAGAAACTCATGAATTTTTTTCAGCCTCTCAAAGCCATCTGTCGTCTCCAGAACAGACTGAGCCTCTGAAACCTTTAGCCCCAAATTGGCAGCAATCAAATCAGCCAGACGCCCTGGATCCTGGATGTCCTCCATGAGTTGGAGAATGTCTGGTGACATCGACTTGCCGAGCGAGATCACTCGCTCGAGTTGCTCGCGAGTGTTTCGGATCAATGCCATGTGCTCACTGGGTACACCTAAGAGCTGGTCTTCGATCCGCTTAATTCGAGTTTGAAAGAAAGGCTGCGTCTGGGAGAACTCTTCGATCCTCGCTTTGCACAAGCCTTGGGTCAGGATTTTGATCCGACCGTCGGGGAGCTTTTTCATCCGCATGATCATCGCAACAGTGCCGACGTTGTAGATGCCTTCAGGAGAGGGGAACTCTTCGCTGATGTCTTTTTGCGAAGCTAAAAGAATCAGCTTATCTGTTCGTGCAAGAGACTCCTCAACACTCAAGATAGACGAATCACGGCCCACAAACAGCGGGATGATCATGTAAGGAAACACGACAATGTCACGCACAGGGAGCATTGGAAGATTTTCTGGCATCTCAATTTGCTCGCCGTCGTAGTTGGTGATCATTCAAATCCCTCCGCGCTGTTTTAGAGCGTCTTTCACTCGCTCCAAGGTTCAGTTCGGCGCTTTCGGAGGTACGCTTTAAGAGTTTTTAATTTAATTCAACGGACTCAGATGACTGGAGCGTGTCGTTGCAAACCCAGAGAATCCTTCGATATTAGCGCGCCCGGATGAGTCCTGAGTGCTGTCTTGTTGCAGTGCCGTCGCGGCGAAAACTGCTATAGATCCAGCCCTTAGCATCGTGAGCGCAGTGCGTACAAATGCGCAAAATTTTGCTCTCGCCAAAGCCTTGGCGCGACAGAATCATGGCGTTCGTGAGTTGAAGGTCAAGCCTGCGAGGAGCGGGAGAGCTTTCTTTGCCAAATTTTTTTTTAAACTCACCCGCAAGCTCCTCACTCACCTCATAGCAGCAGGGTCCAATCGAGGGTCCGATGAGCGCTTGCCAACGCTTGAGGTTCTCTCCGCGTGAGCGAAGCTCTGTGCCGAAGACTTGGAGAATCTCGGCATGAGTGCCTCGCCATCCTGCATGAACTGCTGCGAGCCCCTCGCCGTCCTCACGCGCAAGCAGGATCGGGACGCAGTCCGCAGTCCGTACGGCGATGGGGAGTTCGGATTCAAAGGTGAGAAGCGCATCTGCATTTCCACACTCTTGTTTTGGTACGCAAATCACAGCGATCCCTGTGCCGTGAACTTGATTCCACAGTGGACGCCGCTGCTCCCAAGTTGATAGGAGTTTTTCGGGTATCGGACTCTCTTGGGTCCCAAATCCGTAACCGAGCTTTGCATTAGAAAATGCGCTCGGAAGCTCAGTCGTCAACGTCATGACTTAATCTCCTGAAGTGCGCCAAGGAGCTTCAAAAACTGAGTTGGAGCTTCTCCCTCAAAATGCAGATCCTTGCCACTGATAGGATGCTTAAAAGCGAGCATTCTTGCGTGCAGAGCTTGTCCAGGGAGCGCTCGGATCTGAGTTTGTACGCCTAATGGCAGTGAAGTCCACTTATGAGCGCGTGTCGAAGGCACTCCGTAGAGGGGGTCACCCAAAACACTGGCGCCGAGGTGGGCGAGATGGACGCGGACTTGATGCGTGCGCCCGGTTTCGAGTCGTGCTTCAATCCATGAGGCCACTGCAGTGTGCGGACTTCTAAAACAAGCAAGGACTCTTACATCGGTGATCGCCTCTCGCCCTCGCTCCACTTGAGTGCTCATTCGTTTACGATCAGTCGGGTGCCGACCGATTGGAGTGATGAGCCGTCCATCAGAGCGTCCATCGGGAAACTTTGGTACTCCGTAACAAAGTGCCCAGTAGCGGCGCTCGAGTCGATGTTGCGCAAAAACCTCGCTCATCCGTGTGTGTGCAAGGTCCGATTTAGTGATCAGCAGTACCCCACTGGTGTCTTTGTCGAGACGATGCACAATCCCTGGGCGCAGCTTACCGCCGATCCCAGAGAGTGAGCCCTCCCGAGCGAGCAACCCATGAACGAGTGTTCCTGTTTTTTGCGTCTCTGAAGGGTGGACGGTTAGGCCTTGCGGCTTATTGAGAACAAGAAGGTGTTCATCTTCAAAAAGGATCTCAAGCTCCATGTTCTCAGGCGTGAGCTCAAGTGACTCAGGCTCGGGGAATTGGATCTGGATTTTTGAGCCTAGGGAGACTTTGCTTCGAGACAGCGCAGGTGCGCCGTCGATGTGAACATGACCTTGTTCAATCAGTCGCTGAAGTTGTGATCGCGAGCTTTGTCGAAGCTCCTCGAGTGGAGGATCAAGATGTCCTAGGCCAGCGCGTAAAAGTGTCATGAGCAGCTTATCGAGGCGCTCGTCTGAATGAGGTGAGAGAACTTCAAACGTCGCGCGCGCAGCAAGAGACTTATGTTTTTTCGGGGCGCTGGGATCGGTAACGAGCGATATAGGCGTTTGCGACTTTTTCATGCGGGATTTTTAGCTTCTTAGCGACTTGTACTATAAAGCCGCGCAAGAAAACAGCCGCCGGCAGATGGGCGTAGTTCTCATCTTCAATTGCCTTAAGATAGCTTTTTGAGATTCGCGTGAACTCAGAGAGCTCATCGATTGAGATCCGACGAGTTTCTCGAATTCTTTTGATAAACTCTCCCTTCCACTCAAGCTCACTCTCGATCGCTCGCTCAAGCTCACCGATGTTCGGCGGCGCCATGGGACTTTGGATCAGCTCAGCTTCGGCCTCGCTTTCGGATGGCTCAGCAGCAGGGAGCGGGGGAGGGGAGAATAGGCTTTGTCCTCTTGTCTGCGACGGAGAGTTGGAGAAATCAGTTGTAGGCGCCTCAAGGAGCTCTTCAGCAGAGGCGTCAGCTTGCATCGGCGGGACGCGATCGATCGAGATTATTTTCCGTGAGTTTTTCACGCCCACCGGTGGCTCGAAGCGCCGTTCCTCGGGGCCAAGATTAAATGTGCGATCGTATTCTTTTCTTTTTTCGGGATGAGAGAGGATCTGATAGGCGTCCTCGATCTGCTTTAGGACATCTTCTGTCTCATCTTTTGAAACCAAGCTGTAGAGCGCCAAGCTGTTTTTGTCGAAAGCGGACTTCAATCGTAAATACGATTCCAGAATCTCCTGAGGGGAGCAGTCTGGCGGAAGCTCAAGCAAGTCATACAAGGTCGAGCGATCACCAAGGACGAGTGTGGGTTTTTTGGGCATGGTAGCACCGTTCAGAAAATCTGATTCCGGATATGCCCGTACCGGCGCACTAAGTAGTTGGAGATTCGCTCAAGACTTGAGACCAGTTGTGAGTTCGGAAACTCGAGAAGTAGCGGGCGTTTTCGCCGCACGGCTTGCCAAACGGCACTGTCGTAGTCGAGATAACCGATGTAGTCGACCTCAATGCCGAAGTACTTTTTGCACACACTTTTGACGGAAAAGCCGATATCCACATCCGTTTGTGTGCGAGCTTGATTCACAATCAGCTTGAGTCGAAACTTCTCGATCTCTTCTTTTAAGTGAATCCCGGTTTCAGGATCAAAAGCGTTGACCTCGCGAAACAAGTCCGACGGAGTGCGAATCCCGTTCTCGTTTTTTGTATCCATTGCGATCTCGATCAGGTGGCGTACTTTTTTGAGTCGCGGAGAGACCGAGAGTCGTCGGTAGTAGGCGCTTTTGATGAAACGATACGCGTTCTCGATCGAGGTGGGCTCCGGAAGAAGCACAATTACTCCAACGTCAGCATACAGAAAGAAATCGAGCGTGTTCGTTGAAGTGCCTGCTCCTAAATCAAAGACAAGATAATCAGCATCAAGGTCACGCGCTTTTTGTAGGAGTCGGATTTTATCTGCGGGCTCTAGATTGGCAACATGGATAGAGTCTTGAGCGCCGCTTAGGATTTCGAGATTAGGAATCCCGCTTTGGCTTACGCAATCTTGGAGCGATTCCGTGCGATGACTTAAGAAATCACTCAGCGTCTGCTTGGGTAGTCCGGCGCCAAGTGTGGTGTGAAGATTCGCTCCCCCCAAATCGAGATCTGCTGCGATGACTTTGTTGCCTAAGCGCGAAAGAGCGATGGCGAGGTTGGATGAGATCAGACTTTTGCCCACGCCGCCTTTTCCGCCGCCGATTGCCCAGATCTGCTTAACGCGACTGGTGGGTGGAATTGCGATGTGTTCAAAAGGATTATCTTCGCTTGCTGAGCGTTGAGGGTGCTCTCCAGGCTCAGCAATGGGAGGATTTGGGAGGTCGAATGGGTCTGGAACCTTTAAAGAAACCGTGCGCTCCGCGCGTTCGTTTGGAAAAGTCATCCTTCCTCGTCCTTTCTCCGTCCATGGAGATTCTCTAAGGATTTCGCCTAAGAGAGGGCAAAGCAATGGGCAAAGTTCGCCGCGTAGTTTTGTACGCACCCCTTGCGATAGGCGCGAACTGGGCTTCCCGTTTTAAAATGCTTTACTCCGATATTGCGCGTTGCGCCTCCGCTGCCAAAGAGTGGCAGGGGCTAACCTACCGAAACGCATGGGTATTTAGCGTTAGAAGGGTGACGCTTTTTAGTCCGATTTTCGGTCGCTCTGGCATCTGGTTTGCTCTGTATAATGCGGGTAGACCAAAAGTGAGGGAGAACTAAAGACATGCAGAGGTCTAAAAACCAGTCCCACGCCGCCGGATCGACTTTGGCGTTACGGAGCGATCTTCATCTGCTGCGCAAACTTTGGCACTTTACGATGGGGATGGCGATCGTCCTGATTTACACCGGCACAGGAATGTCACGCACAACGGGTGCGTCGGTCTTGGGTTTTTTCTTTCTGATGTTTTTTGGCATCGAAATGTTGCGCCTCCGTAATCCGAGGATCAATGCGATTGCGTTGAGGACTCTTGGAGCAATCATGCGTCGGGGCGAAGAAAGTCGCTTAAGCGGCGTTCCTTATTACTTAGCTGCGGCAATTATTGCGGTCCTGATTTTTCCCAAAACGGTAACGGTCCTTGCTCTTCTGTTTTTGGCGTGTGGGGACCCTGCAGCTTCTCTGGTTGGAAATCTGTATGGAGATCGCAGCATTCGTTTTTCAAACGGCAAGTCCTTGATTGGGACCTCGGCTGGAGTGCTTGTTTGTGCGCTCGTGGCTGGGGCAGTGCTTGCGCCACTTGACCTTGGTTTAGGGAGTTGGGTTGCGCTTACGCTTCTGTCCGGGCTTGCGGGCGGTTTGGCTGAGATGGTGCCGCTTGAGATCGATGATAACTTCACGATCCCGGTGGTTTCGGGGTTTGCGGTTTGGCTCTTTTTTCTGGCCTTTGGCGTACCCCTTGTCTAAGTTAGGGCTCCGCTTAAGTGTTTGATATCATTTGTTTTTGCTCGGTTTGACGCATCGCAACCGTGGTGGTAGAACCTAGTCTCCCCAAAGCAAGGCTTAAGTGAGGGGAGAAAGTGAGGCTGCCATGAGTCGTATGGGTGGACTGAGCGCGATTCTGATCACTCTTCAGTGGATGCTGCCTTGCGCTTTTGTTTGGGCAGCTCCAACGCCTGCTCGAAGTATGCGCGTGCTTGCTCCTGCGTGGAAGGGCGAACTTGCGAGCGGCACTTATCTCCCGAATGGCTCCTATCTGTCCTCGCTCCCTCAAGTTGAGTCGGAGGATGGTGCTTGGAGCGCGCGTGCGCTCCCAGAGAGAACACAAGCCCAAATGAAGCAGCGCTATCTGGATCTCACGCGCGAGTATGAGCGCAAACAGCTTTACCGGCAGCTCGATCTCTCAGACGAGCAAGCGCAGATGAGTCGCATGAGCGAGTTTAGCGGAGTGTACATGCGCTCGATCATGGCCTATCAGCTCAGCGAGGGACTTAAAAAAGCGGAGAATCACTCCGAGGATGTGCGCACTTTTCGCTCGGTGCACGAGTCAGTCGGTGCAATTGCCAAGGGATCGACGAGCGTCAGTGTTGCTGAGCAGATGAAAATGGGGACGCGAACTGATCTCCCCGCTCAGCGTGGGCAGATCTGGATGAGTACTCCGCTCGTGAGCGGGGCTTTTGATGTGCAGCTCGGAAAAAGGAGTGGTTTTGATCCTTGGTCGATCTCTTCGCGCGGTGGACTTGCAGCGATTGATGAGCGCTACGTGCTCTCCGTATCCAAGGACTTGCCCACTTTAGACCTCAGTTCAAGCCTCTCTTATGGAGTGCAGAGTACCCGCACGAGAACAGCACTTAAAAAGGCGCTCAGCCCCCATGTGCGGGTCGAGGTGTCTGACTCCAGAGGCAGTGATCCAGTGCGCTCGGGTCTCCCCAGTGGTGGCGAGCAAAAGTTGCAACTCGAATACGGATTGCAGTTTTAAAGCGCAAGCCGATCGCAAGAGTTATGGCGCTGAGGCGTCTTTGACGACGACGAGCTTGTTGGTCACAGTTTTTCCGCCAGAGTAGATAAACTGAATTAAAATCGGATTCTCGCCCGTATTGAGCGGAATATAGTTGGTCAGAAACTTTCCAGCGCTGATATCAGTGTAGACTGTGGCTGAAGATTTGTTCGCTTGGTTTACGATCTCGGTTTTGATGAGTTTTCGAGGGTCCAAAGCAGCTCCTTCGCTACAAATCGGACCGCCAAGACGGACTTGGTTTGCGTTTGTTTTTTGAGATCCTTTGATCGCACATGGGATCTCGAGATTCACAAAGTCGGTTGCCGTGGGTTCGCGAGTCGTCTCAGGGGGAGTGCTCGTTTCCTGGGTGATGGAAGCCGGGCGACGCGTGATGGGCTGGTTATTGACGCTGACGACCTGAGTTTTCACTTGGCTAAAGTCGAAAAAAAGCTGGTAAAGCGAATGAGCAAAAACCAGCGCGATCGTGAGGAATATCCCCATTTCCAGGGGGTTGATCCGAAGCTTACGGGACGGAGGAGAGTTCGCCATACTGATAGTCGTTTCGGCTATAGTCGCGTGACGATTGAGTGGATTTTAAAGTCCACACTCTCCCAAAGAAAGTTGCGAAGTGCGCTTTTTGACGCTCGAATTGCGGCGCGGCAATAACGATGGTATCTCTCGAATCTCATGGATCTTTTAGGGCAGTCTGCGCTTTTGGTGGGCGTCGTGAGTCTCGGCTTAGGGAGCTCGGTGCTGACACGCAACATCCGAAACAAGCTCTTTCTTGCTTACGCATTTGTTTGTTTTGGGGTGAGCCTCTGGGCGCTGAGTTTTTTTTTAGAGCGCTTGGTCGGATATGGCTTTTTTTATCGCGCACATCTGATCATGAACGTTTGGCTTGCTCCTTTGGGGCTCTCGTTCATCCGAGTGCTCAGTCGCTCGCAGGATCTGTTCTCGCGACGCTTGTTTGATCTCTCGCTCTTTGGAGCGATTGGACTAACTGCCGCAGTGATCCTTGATCTTGATTCGCAGCCTTGGGTCTCGAACTTAGTGATCTTTGCGCCGAGTGTGATTTTTTTGCAAACCTTTCAGCTCATCTGGTTTGATCAAAAGTTTAAAGGCAATCTCAAGCGCATTCCGCGCTTAGTGGGGTTGGGCAGTGGTTTAGGTCGCCGTACGCTGATTTATTTTGGCTCATGGATCGTACTCGCTACTTCTGTGATGGATCATGTGAAGTTTTTAGGCACGGTGATTCCCTCGATCGGAAACATTGCCCTCACGTTTTATCTGTTTTTCTTAAGTCAAGCGATCACGCAGCAGAGATTTCTTAACTTCGGAGCTCTACTCACGCGATTCTTGATCGTCCTGATCATGGCGTTGATCTTGACAGGTGTGTACTCGCTGCTTTTTGCGTATATCGAGGGAAATACTCCGATTTTCTTTTTGAATTCTTTTATTCTTTCTTTCTTGCTCCTGATGATGCTTGACCCTTTGCAAGCATTTGTGCGCTTTCTTGCCTCTCGATTTGTGACTCAAGAAAATCGAAAGCTTGAGCAAACTCTGCGAGACGCACAGCGAAGACTCATTGGCGTTGTGGATCGCGATGCCTTGGTCAAAGAAGTCTTTCTCTTTCTCGATCAAGTTTTAAGGCCCACACGGACTGCGTTTTTTATGCTCGAGAGTGCAGGCACGCGCTACCAGCGTGTGCGGTGGGTTGAGAGCTATCCTGAGTCTGAGCGTGCTGCAGCTTTTGACGCGCCCCGAGAGCTTTTGAGAAATCATCCGCTCCTCGCGCAGGCGGAGATGATGCGCAAGAAAGGAGAGTTTCCGATTCTCTTAGAGCAGATCCTCGAAAACGAGCTTGCACGTTCGGCAAGTCGTACCCAGCGTGAGCGTTATCGTGGGTTGATCGAAGCAATGCATGCTCTGGGTTGTAATCTCTTAATCCCTCTCAGTGATGATCAGCAGGTGCTTGCATTTTTGGCGCTCGAGGTCGAGGCTCCTCCTGAAGGCTGGGGGAGTAACTGGGGTTTTTTGCGAGTGATTCAGCCTTATTTTGACTCGGTTTCAGAAACGCTCCAAAACCTCGATGTCTACGCTCGACAACGCGAGAAAGAGCGTCTAGCTACACTCGGAGTGATGGCTGCAGGTCTAGCGCATGAGATCAGAAACCCGCTGGGTGCGATCAAAGGTGCCGCGCAGTTTCTTGATCCGACCACTGAGCGACCTGAGAGTCGGTTTCTAAGGATCATCATCGAAGAGGTTGATCGGCTCAATCGTGTGGTGAGTGAGTTTTTGGATTACTCTAAACCCACTTCAACCCAAATGCAGAGCGTGAATTTAGGAAATCTTTTAGAGCGCACGCTTGAGCTGATTCGCACCAATACGCCTGAAAACATTTCGATTGTTTTTAGCCAGTCGCCATCACCCATGATGGTGAAAGCCGCGGCAGATCAGCTTCAACAAGTTTTTTTGAATCTCATTCAAAACAGTTTGAATGCACTTAAAGACGCTCCTTCAGGCCGAATCGAAGTCATTTTAGTTGAGCTCTCTGCGCGTAAGCAGATACGAGTCACGGTCCAGGACAACGGGCCTGGGATCAAAAGAGAAAATCTCGATAAGCTTTTTATTCCTTTTTTTACGACATCTCCAAGCGGTACGGGTTTAGGGCTTTCGATCTGCCAGAAAATCGTCGAAGCACACTCGGGCCGTATCGAGGTAGCTACCGAAGAGGGAAAATTTGCGAGTTTTCAGGTGATTCTTCCGCGTCTTGAGAACACACTAGAGAAATCCGCGGAGGGACGTGCTTGAAGCACAAGATTCTCATCATCGACGATGAGCGAAACATCCTCGTAGTTCTTCAAGCAATCCTCGAGCGCGAGGGGTATGAGGTGATTGCGGTCGGACAGAGTGTGCTTGCAAAAGAGCGCATTCGGCTTGAAAAGCCAAGTCTAGTCATTACCGATCTTTACATGCCGCAGGTCGATGGTATGGCTGTACTTGAGCTCTGCCAGAAGATGGATCCCGAGCTTCCGGTGGTCATGGTGACTGCGTTTGGAACGGTAGAGGCTGCGGTCGCTGCTCTAAAGCGCGGAGCGTTTGATTTTATCTCAAAGCCCTTTGATCAATCCGAGCTCCTCGCTGTAGTAAAAAAAGCGCTCGAGACGCGTCGCCTAAGACAGAATGAAACTCAGCTCTCCCGCCTCAGCGGCTCGAGTCCCGCCATGAAAGAAGTGTTGCGCGTGATTTCGAAAATCGCGCGTTCCCCATCGACCGTGTTGATCTCAGGTGAGAGCGGAACTGGAAAAGAATTAGTCGCTCTGGAAATCCACCAAAACTCCGATCGAGCAGATAAGCCATTTGTGCGCATTAACTGCGCAGCAATCCCTGCGACGCTGATTGAAAGCGAGTTTTTTGGTTACGAAAAGGGAGCGTTCACTGGTGCTGTGACCTCAAAACCTGGTCGCTTTGAGCTTGCGCATGAAGGGACTCTTTTTCTGGACGAAGTTGGGGACATGGGACTTGAGATGCAGGTGAAACTCTTACGCGCGATTCAAGAGCAGGAGTTTGAGCGCGTGGGCGGAGTTTCGCCGATTAAAGTTGATGTCCGGATTGTGGCGGCAACCAATCGGGATCTGGCCGCGGAGGTGAAGGCGGGCCGATTTCGGGAGGATCTTTACTATCGACTGAACGTTGTGCCAATCGATTTACCTCCACTGAGAGAGCGCAAAGAAGATTTTGAGCCTTTGGTGCTCACTTTCATTCAACAATTCAACCAGAAGTTCTCAAAGTCGATTGAAGGGCTTGAGACGGAGTGTTGGGAGTCGCTGCGTGCTTATACCTGGCCCGGCAATATCCGACAGCTTGAGAACGCTCTTGAGCGCATGACGTTGATGAGTGAAGGCCCTGTTTTAAGGCTTCAGGATTTGCCACCTGAGATTCCTCGATGTAACGCGGCTCCGGCCGAAGTGATGATCGAGGATGCAGGTACTGACTTTAAGACGTTGGTTAAGCGGCACTCTGAGACCTACGAGCGATCGCTGATCGAAAAAGCGCTCGACGAGACCGGAGGAAACGTTACGCGCGCAGCTGAGCGCCTCGGCTTGTCCCGAAAAGGGCTCCAGCTCAAAATGCGTGAGCTAGGATTGCGCCGCCCGGATTTGAACGAATGATGACTTAAGGGAACAATCCCCGAAGAAGCATTGCTTTACTGAGACGCTCAACAGAAGTGATGAGCGCTGCGGACTTCATCCCGCACTTGTACTTCTCTCGAGTGCGCGCAACTTTGGCAAACGAGTTGTCCATGACAGTGCGAAGGCGTTTGTTCACTTCGTCTTCGCTCCAGAAAAACTGCTGAAGCCCTTGCACCCACTCAAAGTACGAGACAATCACGCCTCCAGCGTTACAGAGAATGTCAGGAATGATGAACGTTCCCTGTGCTTCGAGATGCTTTTGCGCAACGGAGCTGAGCGGTCCGTTTGCACCTTCGGCGATGATTTTTGCTTTTACTTTGTGCATGTTCTTCTCAGTCACAACGCCATCGATCGCGCTCGGTGCAAAGATATCGGCTGGAGTCTCAATCAGCTGATCGTTGGTGATCTTCTCGGCTTCACGAAAACCTTCAAGTCGACCCGTCTCGGCGACATGTTTCAGAACGGCAGGAATATTCAGACCGTTTTTGTTGTAAATACCGCTGTAGACGTCGCTGACAGCGATGACTTTCACACCACGATTAAAGAGCTCAAGCGATGCAATCGCTCCGACTTTACCAAAGCCTTGGATCGTCGCGGTTGCTCCGTCCAAGCGGAGACGCATTTCCCCGGTCTTATCGAGGTACTTCACAGCCTCCTCGATCGAGTAGACAACTCCTCGACTGGTACTTTCGGCTCGACCGAGTGATCCGCCGATTTCGACAGGCTTTCCGGTCACGACACCAGGCACGGCATAGCCTTTCATTTGCGAGTAGGTATCCATGAGCCAGGCCATGTGTTGACCATCAGTGCCGACGTCCGGAGCCGGGACATCGATCTCAGGGCCGATCATTTGACCGATCTCCATCGTATAGCGCCGCATGAGAGCTTGGTGTTCTGCACGCGAAAGCTGCGAGGAGTTTACGCGAATCCCCCCCTTCGCTCCGCCCAAGGGCAGATCGACAAGCGAGCACTTAAAGCTCATGAGCATGGCCAGAGCTGCAACCTCTGAGATGTTGACCTCTTCATGAAATCGGATGCCCCCTTTTGCAGGTCCGAGCGTCATGGAGTGGTGTACGCGATATCCTTCGAAAACTTTGACTTCACCGTTGTCCATGCGAACTGGCACGCTCACACACAGAGCGCGCTTCGGACGCATCAGGCGCTCCAGGATGTTGCCGTCAAGCTTCATGGTCTTGGCTGCTTCAGCAAGATCGGCAGCAGCGTTTTGGTAGAGAAGGCTTGTGTCCCAAAGATTGGAGCTGAGGTCGTGGTTCGATGCCATGTGGAGGCTATCCTTCCTGTAGTGAAGTGAGGTGCTCACAGTAATGAGCATTTCAGGTTGAATCAAGCGCTGAGTTCGAGGGATCATGAGACTTGATGATGAGCAAATCCACTCCTACTCAAAAAATTCGTGTCGCAGTGCTTTATGGCGGCAGGTCAAGCGAGCATGAAATCTCGCTGCGCTCCGCAGCTAGCGTGATTCGCAATCTCGATCGTACGCGTTTTGATGTGGTGCCGATCGGGATTGACCACAAGGGGCAGTGGTATCTGGGAGATTGGGGAGAGAGAGAGGTCAGTCAGACTCAGGAGTTATGTGTTTTAGCCTTTCCTGAAAACGCAGTGGTTTTAAAACCAGGAGTGAGCTCGGGGCCTGCACAGCTCATGCCCTTGCAGGCAACCGCTCGAGCCATCCAAGCGCAAGCCTTTGATGTCGTGTTTCCTGTCATGCACGGAACTCACTGTGAGGATGGAGCGATCCAAGGTCTTCTTGAGTTAGGTGAGATCCCTTACGTCGGACCGGGTGTGTTGTCATCGGCAGTCGGTATGGACAAGGACTTCTCCAAGCGCCTGGTGCAGGCCTCTGGGATCGCCGTTGTCCCCTCGGTTACGTTGAAAAAGTCTCAGTGGATCTCCGATCGAGAAGGATGCTTGCGCAAAGTTCTGAGCACTCTTCGGACGCCGATGTTTGTCAAGCCGGCGAGTTTGGGTTCGAGCGTAGGTGTGCATAAAGTAAAAACCGACGCAGATCTTCGATCTGCCCTGGAGGATGCGTTTCAGTACGACCTTAAGGTTCTTGTTGAGCGTGCGATCAACGCACGCGAGATTGAATTTGCAGTGCTTGAGTCCCAGAACGTCGGAGAGCTACCGATCGTAAGCGTGCCGGGAGAAATCATCCCAAAACATGAGTTTTACTCCTACGAAGCGAAGTACCTCGACGAGAATGGAGCGGCTCTTGAGCTCCCAGCTCGACTTCCCACGGAGCTTGTGCAGAAGGGGCAAGAAATCGCGCGTACGGTGTTTCAGGTTTTGGAGTGTGAGGGCATGAGCCGCGTGGATTTGTTTTTGGATCGCGACAGTGGAGAGCTCTTTTTTAATGAGATCAATACGATTCCGGGATTCACGTCCATTTCTATGTATCCAAAGATGATGGAGGCAAGTGGCGTATCATACTCTGAGTTACTAACCCGTCTGATTGAGCTTGCACTCAAGCGCGGAGAGCGCAAGATGCAACTCAAGCGGGAGTGGTCGGCGCTGAAGCAGTAGGCCCCTCATCCAGCAAGCGATCCCAGAGCCGCTGGTCAGGAGGAGGGGTGCCTAAGATCTTTTTGGCGCGGTGGTAGGAATTGCTCCAGTCACGCGACTCAAAAAACTCAGGCTCCTCCGAGGCGGGCTCAGGGCGGATCAGAGTTGCGCAGTCCATCCACTCTTGAGCAAAGCAGCCCGGGCCCCAGAGTGCGATCGCTCCGTGAAGCTCGAGCAAATCGAGATTGCCTTGAAAGGCTACATCTCCCGGAAATGCAGGAGTCGCCCAGACGGTTCGTGATGCATCTCGTGCCCATTTAGCCGTGTTTAGCGCTCCACTGCGACGTGCAGCTTCGACAACCCAAGTGCCACGAGCGCAAAGCGCGATCCATCTATTGCGCTCGAGAAAGTTCGATTTCACAGCAGGCTCAAGAGGCTCGTACTCAGTGATCAGTAGTCCGCCGGCGTCCAAAATGCGCTCGCGTAACTGTGCATGCTCTGCAGGGTAGGGGAGCAGGAGGCCACAAGCAAGAAATGCAACCGTCGGTAAGTCGTGCTTCAGTGCGGCTTCGTGAGCAGCAGCGTCGATGCCACGCGCAAATCCAGATAGTACGACGAGCTCTTTTTTAGAAAAAGCCTGCACCCAGGAGTCGACAAGTCGTACGGAGCGCTCTCGGGGCTCCCGCGTGCCTACGATGCCAATTCCGCGATCTGGAATACGCTCCAACAGCTGAAGTGCACGATCATCGCGTCGAGCAATGTAGAGACCCTGTCTCTTACAAATGGCTCTAATAAACGGAGGTAGATCAGCACGAGGTATAAAAAAATTTTGCACACTCATACGAGTGAGCAATGCAAGCCTGCGACCAAAACGTTTCGATCACTCCGGGAGAGAGTCCAGGGGCTCGTCTGCACTGGGTGGAGTCGTTGATTCAGGAGCTTCAGGACTAAGATCACTTGATGGAGGAGTTTCAGCGTCAGGAGGTGGCAACTCCTCCGTCGGTATATCGCTTGGGATCTCGTCGCTGGGCGGCTCTAATCCTGCGTCTTGCTCAAGAGGTGAGTTTTGCTCGATGCTTTCTGCGGGAGGTGCTTCTCCTTCGCCAGGATAGTTCTCAAGCTGTTCAAGCTCTCGTCGTTCCTCTTCGCTGAGCTCAGAGCCTTGATCGAGCTCGTCCAGTTGATCGAGCTCACTTCCGATAGCAGGAGCGGCGGCTCCCCCTTCCATTTGGCGCTGAACTTCCGAGACGTCAGTGAGTAGAAACGCTGGGTTATTTGATCCGAATGTTCCGATGGAGTGAATGGTGTAAGCCACGCTGTAGTTTGTTGTGACCTGAAGAACCATGAAATCGGATTCGCGCACGATATTGGAGTCAGTGAATTCTACTTTCATGTTTGGGTCAGTTCGCTGGTAACTTCGGAAAACCATGCCAGAAGTGATGCCATCTTTTGCTCCTCGATCGATGAACACATAACGAAGCTGCGAGGAGAGAAAAGTAGAGTTTCCCGGATCTAAAGTGATGCTTGCTTCAATCGGCTCAGGCCCCGGAATTGGGGCAAGCTCAGGGACGCGCTCAATTTTAGGAACAAGGATGGAGCCTCGCTCAATCAAGCTGTAAGCCTGAGTGATTTCCCCTAGAAAAACAGATCCTCGCACTCCTTTGATCAGTACGACGCCCGAGTTTTCATACGCATAAGCGCCTGCGCCAGAGGTAGATCCTAAGAGCGGATAGGCGATTGACGGAACGATCGCATACTCCTCGCCCACTTGAAGGTTTGAGTGATTTTCAATGAACACCTGATCTCCAATGCCAAGCTTTGTGGCTTCGGTCTTTGCGTGCTGGATCGTGCCGAGCGGCTCGTAGTCCTCCTCGCGAACGATGTACTTCAGTGTCGTTCCGGTCGGTTGCTTGAACACGATCTTGCTGCGTCGATCAAAGCCTAGAGGATCCACTTCTTGGCTCGGCTTAAGAGTCACTTGCTCCCAGCGTTGCGGGGGGAGAGTCTTCCATTCCTCCGAGCGCCTTTTAACTGGAAGAACTGAAGTGCCTGCATCCGAGTGGATCGTGCTTGTCCTTAGAGTGCCGCTGACGTCAATCGAAGGTAAGCTTGAGCCTGAGCCTGGATTAAACGCGATTCGATTGCCCGGATAGATGAGATGGGGATTCAGAACGCGTCCGTTGTTAATGGCCCAGATCTTCGGCCAGTATTTTCCATCACCAAAAAATCGTTTTGAAACATCAAACAAAGTATCGCCTTTAGCGATTTCGTAGTTCTCGGTGGCGCGCTCACCTGCGATCGACTTCCACTGCTCATCACTGATAGGACTGAGATTGCGCGCCACTCCCAAAGACTGCATCTCTGGGCTACTGGGCGCGACCGACGCTTGCGCAGGTGCGATCAGCAACGCTGCGATTATTCCCAACGAGGAGTGCATCATCCGGACAGCCCTTGGGGAGCGGTCTCTTCAGTGGGAGTACCAGGCTCGATGGCAGGAACAGCGTCAGGGAGTGGAGCGGTCAAGGGAGCGGGTGCACCTGCAGCAGGCTCAGGGCTTGCGGCGTTTGCAAACCCGTAAGCTGCTGGCGATTGAGGAAAAAGGCTCATCAAAAGCTGGCGATTACGATTGAGATCGTCTTTGCGTCCCATTTTTTCAAAACATTCTGCCAAACGTTTCAGGCTGTCGGACACGTAGCTTGAGCGTGTGTAGGAGAGGAGCACGCGTTGATACTCCTCTACGGCGACTCGATACTCTTTTTGCTGAAAATACGCTTCTCCGAGCGTGAACTGCGCTGCAGGAGCGAGGGAGTGATCTGCATACTCCTTGAGAAAGTTAGAAAGCCCTAAGATGGCCTCCGGGTACTTGGCCGCTTCAAAGAACACCAGAGCGCCTCGAAACTGCTGGATCGCATCACCTTGGCTCAACCCGAGTTCGGGATCTGATTGAGAAAGCGGGGGTTGTGCTTTACGGCCTACGCCCGTGGAAGGTGCGATGGGGGACTGAGCAAGAGGCATTGAAGCAGTGGGAGCTACGGCGATTTTGTCGCTGAGTGCACCCATGCGGCCGTTGACGTCGTCGAGTTTTTTCTGAAGCTCTGATACTCGATTTTGGAGCTCACTGACTCGACTTTGGAGCTCTTGTGTTTCAGTCGGCTTCTCTGATTTGGTATCGCTCTTGGTGTGCGCGCATCCCCAAACAAAAAGGGGGAGCAATAGGATCCACCGGGTCACTCCGGTCAGCGGTAATATTTTGACAGTAGGCCAAGCTTGGACGTGTTTTGCCATGTCTCTCAGGATAAGATTGGGTAAGGAAACCCGCAAGCATGGAAGCCCTTAAGAAAAAGATTCGGGTCAAGAAAGAGGACTCGGCTTACGTTTACTTCATCTTGGAGTCGCACGAAGGGATCACGAGCTACTCGACCCTCCCTCACCACGTGGGAGACTTACATCGCGACTTAGAATTGACGTTCAGCTCAGACTTTGCTTCTGAGGTCGACGAAATCCTTGAAGACCTGGGAGAATGGGTGAATGAACTTTGAGATCAGCGCCGAGCTTGAGCGCTTTGGGTTGAACGGGATTGATCCTCTGCAAACTTTGAAAAAAGCTTTGAGCACGGGGGCCGAGTTTGCAGAACTTTTTTTTGAGGATCGAGATCAAACGCAGCTTCTCTGGGAGGCGGGCCGGTTGGACCGGGCGATTGAGGGGCGCGATCGCGGTGTGGGTTTAAGAATTCTTGCGCGCGGCAGATCCGTAGATGGCTACACCACCCAACTGAACCAAAAAGCCCTAGACGCTCTTGCAGATGACCTTTCTGTTGCGATCACTCAAGAGACGCTGTCGCGCTCGCCACGTACGGATTGGTGGACGCCCGCGCTCAATCTTAAGCGTGCTTCAGTCGTTAAACGCTCGCCTCGATTAGTGCCTACAGCTGAAAAAATTGAGCTCTTAAAGCGTGCAGAAAAGGGAGTGCATCAAGTGATCCCTAAGCCCCGACAGGTCTCGGCATCTTATGCGGATTATCTGCGTAAAATCCTAGTCATAAACTCTGAAGGACGAGTTTCTGCCGATGAGATGCTTCAGATTCAGATGTTTGTCGAAGTCGTTGGCGAGAGAGAAGGGCGCATCGAAACCGCCTATCAGTCTCGCGGTGGACAAGAAGGCTTTGAGTTTTTCGATCGCGAGCTCCCAGAAGAAATAGGAGCAAAAGCTGCGCGCACGGTCGAGACCCTGCTCTCCGCTCGTCAAGCGCCTTCAGGAGCGCTCTCAGTCGTGATTGCGGCTGAGGCGGGTGGAACGATGATTCATGAGGCCGTAGGACACGGACTCGAGGCTGATTTGGCATGCAACGGACTTTCGGTCTATCAAGGAAAAATAGGCGAGCAGATCGCATCTCCACTCATCACCGTTATCGATGACGGCTCAATTCCAAGAAAGCGTGGAAGCTTTGCCGTAGACGATGAAGGGCACCCCTCGCAGCGAAATGTTTTGATTGAGAACGGCGTGCTTAAAACCTACATGGTGGATCGACTCTCCTCAATGAAGTTTGACCTTCCCTCCACAGGCAACGGTCGGCGTCAGACTTTTCGGCATCGTCCGATTGTCCGGATGACCAACACCTACATTGCCCCGGGCCCCCATGATCCAGACTCGATCGTGCGAGACACGAAGTTAGGCGTCTACGTTAAGCAGATGGGTGGCGGGTCAGTGGATACGGTCACCGGCGATTTTGTTTTTGCGGTGAACGAGGGCTATTGGATAAAAGACGGTAAGCTCGGAGAAGCAATCCGCGGAGCAACGCTCGTCGGCAACGGACCCAAAGTGCTTCAGGATATTGATCGTCTCGGCACAGATTTGGGTTTTATCAACGGGACGTGTGGGAAAGACGGACAAGGAGCGCCCGTAACCGATGCGCAACCCACGCTCCGGATTCGGACTCTCACGGTGGGGGGTGAGGTGCCGCTCGACGAGTACTGGAGAGATTAGCGCGATGGCCGCACGGCGGTGGTGGGTGTTTCTTCGAGAGTTTTTGAGGCTGCAACGCCAGATTGGCTCAGTTTGGCCAAGCACTTCACAGCTCGGTCAAGAGATGGCCCGGATGCTTGCGGCTGGATCATCGAGTCTACGAGTCCTTGAGGTCGGTGCTGGGGTGGGGCCCGTTACTGAGCAAATTCTTAAGAAGCTCGATCAAAAAGACACCTTGGTCCTCATTGAAGTGAATCCTTATTTTTGTGAAATCCTTCGAGAGAAAGCGCGTGACTGGAGGCTTAGTCCTCGTTGTCCTCAGCTGGAGATTATCGAGGGGGATGTTCTCAAGTACGAAGATCCTCGAAAATTCGACGCGATCATCTCAGCACTTCCGCTCACTAACTTTAGTGCAAGCTGGGTCGCGAGTGTGTTTGAGCAATTTGATCGTTTGCTGGTACCGGGAGGGAGTGTTTCTTACTTTGAATATCTGATTTTTCGCACGGTGCGGAAATGGGCTCCGTTTTCCGACCTCCGCAAGCGGATGCGAGAGCTTGAGCGTCTGATTCGAGCCAAGACAGAAGGAAAAATCATCCGAAAAAAACTCGTGCTCTTAAGCTTACCGCCGGCGAGCGTGACCCATGTCAGATGGAGCAAGTAAGTGAAGCTCTTCGCGCTGTACGCGATTCTGGTTGGGGCTTTCTCTCCGACCGTGAGTAAGGGGGCTCCAGAGGGAGTGCAAGCTCCCGTCGTCCAGGAGGGTTGGGAAGTGCGAGGGGTCTGGCTTCAGCCTGAAGTGCTTTTTATTTTACGCCCCGGTGCTTCGATGACAGCACTTCCCATTGCTCTTAAAACGCAGCAGAGTTTGGTTCGGTTTGCATTGGAGCGGTATCTCGATCCGAGTCTACCTTTGTTTGGAGAGCAAAAAGCTTGGGAATCTCGGATTGACTCATTTTGTTCACAGTTTTTAAAAGAGGCATCAAAGTACCCGCGTCCATCGGTTGTGATCGATTCTGAGAAGCACTTTGCGGAGTCCTCTTGGGTGATCGAGTTTATTCCAGAGGAGTCTGAAATCTCGTCACGGAAGAGAGCGATCGGGCCTGAACACGGCGCACTTGCTTCGGCGCTTGAGGCGATTTTTCCAGGTAAAGAGCCTCAATGGAGTGCAGCTCTCCTGAGTTGTCGAGACCCAGCTGGAAAGCGATGGGCCCACTCGGTGATGCGATCTTTTCCGACGCTTGCAACTTTGCTTTTAAAAGCGCTTGCGACTCAATCGCAAGCTGCTCAGGCGCGCGCGGATTCAAAGAAAAACCCAAAACTCGCTCGCGCGCACGCGCTCACTCTGGCGGTTCAGGCGCTTGAAGCCACGCTTCAGAGAGCCACTGGAGTGGACACTTATCTTTCCTCCACACTCGCGCTTCGTGCTCTCACCGAAGCCCAGGTTGCTGAGCTTAGGAGCAGTGTCGTTTCCCTGCGAGAGTCTGTGAGCTCTAAACTCAAAGAGACGCGTCTAGAGCTCAGGGGTCTTGGGATACCATCGACTCGCGCGCTCGCCTGGCAATGGCTCTGGGGCGGCACGCGCTAAGCATTATCTTTGCATAGCTTGGGGGCTATGTTGCTTTGGTTTTTTTCTTTCGCTCTTGCACTCTACTCTTTCCAGCTGCTGTTCCGTATTTTTGCACCAAGCTTGAGGGCACTTTGGGGTGCTCAAGCTGAAGCGCGTCGCTGGCATCAGGCGGCGCTTGAGATTCGGAGTCTTGAGTCCAGACTCGAGTCCGGTCAGGGATGGGATGTGGGCGGGGGCGGGAAAGAAGGATGGGAGCAGGGTGCCCCTGTTTTTGTCCAGCGAGCGATGGATGCCGCGCGAGACATACGTGAGCGAGGAGCTCAGGTGCTTCCTTACTTGGGTCGAGTGCGCGCGGAGTGCGTTCGAGCTGCAAGCTTGCTGGCGCGAGCTTCAGAGGAGAGTGCGGGAGCTCGCGCGCAGGCTGGGGCTTGTCTTATCCTTTTTCCGCTTTTTTCGGCGGGATTGACTCTCCTTCTCCCAGACTTGCGTCAGAGCGCTTTGAGCTGGGGCGCTTTTTGTGCCGTAGCGCTGATTTTGGGTGCGATTGGCTATTTTTGGATGCTCCGAATGAGCGCGCTTGCTCAGTGGGGCGGACTTCCCGCTCATCGGAGGGCATGGATTTTTTTTCCGGCTCAGATCGCCACTGCATTGGTGAGCGAGATTCAGAGTGGAGTGCCGGGAGATCTTGCCTGGTCTCAAGTGTATCGAAAGATTGTGCAAGAGGATCAAGAGTTTGCGACGCGCATGGGCTCGAGCCTCTGGAGCACTCAAACCGTGACTCGATCAAGACTGGGTCTCCTTGAAATCATTGATCGCGGCATTGAGGATCAGCGAAGGATTGTCGCTCATGCGGTCTTAGAGGGGCGAGCGGCTGTTGAGTCTCTGGAGCGTCTCCTTGATCAGGTACAAGAGGAGATCCGTGCAGAGCTTTCGAGAGGAGTACGTCAACTGAGCACGCGCGCGCTTGCTCCTCTTTTTCTGTGCGTTGCGCCCGGTTTTTTCATTCTGATTGTAGGTGCAATCTGGCTTGGGGGACTCACGCATTGAGAGCGCTTGGAGAGAGCTTGCTCTGGTTGACGCTCGCGTTTCCACTTGCCTTGATTGCCGAAGGTGAGCCTTGGCCGTTTCAAGTGGGCTTTAACGAGCTTCTTAAGCGCTCGGTTGCACGTATTGAGACTTTGCGTTTGCCATCATTTCAAAATAAGCCGAGTCCGAGCAGGTCAAACGTTGCTCAAGCTTCCCGTCGCGAAAAATCAACAATCGTAGGTAAGAGGAAAGTGACAAAGCCGAGAAAAAAGATTTCCCGTCAGTATTCTCGTAAGTCAGCGCAGAGAGATCTTTGAGGTTAGATTGGAGCGTGCCTTGTACTTTGTAGCCACGTTGACTGAATTCAAAATTCCATTCAGTCAGTTGAAACTTGGATCTTGAGCGAAACGCGTGCAGCCAGCCGTTGAGCAACAAGCGCTGTCCTCGCCACTCCATTTGAAAAGCTTGATAGTTTGGACGCAGCATGCCCCATCCGCCCCGTGGAGTCACGCAGTACGCATCGATCTCACACTCGACGGGCTCGGCAGAGTCGGTCACGAAGCGATCTGCATGTAGGCGTGCCCAGTTTTCAGGAAAACGCGTTCCATCCGAGTGATCGAGGGATCCGCACGCACCTTGAATTTTCCATTCTCGATCCCCATAACGCAAAACTCCACTCACATGGATCGCTTCTGCCAAACAATCTCTGCCAAAGGGGCCGGGGCTGCCTTGCAGTTTTAGCTTTGGAGTCATTCGAAAACCTTGAGATCCCTGAGAGTCAAGGCGCAGGTCCCACTCCACACGCTTACCGCGTGAAACGATTTCCCCTTTGCTTCGGTCTTCTTGAAGTGAGCACGGACCGATTTGAAAGCCAGGAGTGTCAGGGTTGGAGCTAAAGAGCGCGATATCGTGCTGTTGGCGCAAGGTGATCTGATTACTTTCTTCTAGGGGCGAGAATGTTGCGCTTGGCTTCCATGCGAGCTTGATTCGCGCCTCCGCAATCCTCCGGAACGCGTTAGCGCTTACGAGCACGGAGAGCTGGATCCAGAACGCGACTCCCCCTTCTTGGGTGTCAGCGGCTTGAAGTGTCCAAGACTCAAAGCGCCCTCCGCGAGGATGAGCTCCCTCTACATTCCAACGTGGAGTGATTCCCTGCGGGAGAGCGGGGAGCTTTTGTGTGGAGAGTGTGGCGGTCGTGGGGGAGGTGGAAGCGGAGATCATAGTGACGCTCGGATCCTTCCATGCTCTTGCGTTTGCGTCTAGTGTGAGAGGAACGCTGAGGAGGGAATCAAGCTTTCACGGGCTTGATTTTTTTAAATATTCAATTTTATCAACAACTTAAATCTCAGATAAGGTCAGGCGTGCTTAGGGTGCAATGGGCCTTAAGAGAACGAGATCGCCCTCTTTTCCGGCTACTTTGCAAAGAGCATCGATTTTTCGTTTGCCGCGCTCGTCTCGCTTGAGTTGAGCGATGTAGCCTACACCTCGCACCAGGAGCTCACTTAAAGACGATGGTGGGATTGCCCCTTGCGAGGAGATTGCGCAGAGCAATTCAATTCTTTGAAGCGCTTCTCGGGGGGAGTTTGCGTGAAGAGTCGCAAGCGATCCGGCGTGTCCCGAGTTCAAAGCTTGTAAAAGATCTAAGACCTCAGCCCCGCGGCACTCTCCCAGGACGATTCGATCCGGGCGCATCCGGAGGGCCTGACGAAGCAGCTCACGCAAGCTCACTGCGCCAAATCCGTCCGCATTAGAGGGGCGCGACTGAAGAGTTAAAAAGTGCGGATGATCCGGCTCAAGCTCCGGAGTGTCCTCAAGTGCCAAGATCCGCGTTCGTGCAGGCAGAGTCGAAATGAGCTCGGATGCTAAAGTGGTTTTCCCGCTTCCGGTCGCTCCGGAAATCAAACAAGTCTCGCCCCGCTGCAGGGCTTGGCTCAGAGTTTCGAAAAGAGGGTCTTGTTTCCATTGGAGGGAGCGCGATCGATTGGCCTGGCGCAGACGTCTGAGAGAAACAAGAACTCCCTTTGGACTGAGAGGAGGGAGTAGAAAATGAAATCGATGTCCACTCTTAAGCACTCCGTCGACAAATGGTGCTCGTGAGTCCCACGATTTCCCTGCGTGAGAGAGAGCCTCAAGGCAAAACGCCCAAAGCTCGCGCTCACCCCAGCCGGGAGCGCGCGAGAGGTCGATCGCTTCCATCCCCTCTCCGCGGTCTACAAACAGCTCGAAGGGACCGTTTAAGCATAGGTCGGTGACTGAGGGATCTTTGATTAAATTTTGAAGCGTCAGAGGGAGCGAGTTCATAGAGCGTTCCATGGAAAATCTTGGGATTGACGAATGCGACGATAATCCGAAGGAGAGATCCAGTTTCGGGGAGGGGGCACAGGACCCCGTGGAAACTCCTCCCCAATTGACTCTGGGTCGACGGACTTGGGTTGCGTGTGGGGAATGAGGACTGCAAGGAGTTCAGAGCGTTCTTCCTGATAATCTTTGGAGCCAAAGAGCGCACCGAGCACAGGAATGGAGCTGAGAACAGGAAGGCCTTGAGTTTTCTTTCGAGTGGACTCTTGAATCATCCCACACAAAATCAGAGGCGCGCCCAGTCGCGCATCTACCTGAGTTTTTAAGCGGTTTGCGCGAATCCCAGGCGTTTCATCGAGTGAGATAGCGTGATCGAGTTGACTCACTTCAGTTTGGATCTCGGCACGCACTTGTGCTCCTTGTGTCTCGATGACTTTCAGTTTGAGGAGCAGTCCAAAGGACTTCCATTGAATCATCGACTGAAGACGAGTGCGAGTACGGAGCGGGATCTCCCCTCCAGAAAAAAGCTCAGCCTCGCCTGGGGAGCGCACTGCAATCTCGGGGTGAGAGAGGATCTTAAGACCTCCTTGAGACTCGAGGGCTTGAATGGAGGCCTCAAAGTTGAGGGCGCCTGCGAGCGGCTGTTGTGGCTCAACGACAAAGGCACTCTCCACGAGCGCAGGCCAACGCACGCCTAGACTACGGAGGCTCTCTTTGCGTACTTCGAGCAAGTAGACGCGGAAAAAGACCATCGGCCCTGACGGAGTCAGTTGCTCGACGTCCCAATCGAGGAGCGGATAGATCGCGCGTAAGGCGTTTTCCCAGCGTTTGGCGTGCGCGCTTTTTTCTGGAGTGAAGCGTCCCCCCACGCGAATGCGCCCCTCCTCTAACCGAACCTGGGGTGGGGGAGTGCCTTCTGGGGACTCGATCCGCACTGCACGTAAACGTGGGAGTAGGGTTTCGAGTAAAGTGGCATGCGTCCGAGTGAGATCACGTAGTTTTTCGCCGTGAGCGTCTTTGAGGAGTCGGATGCGAGCGGCCTCGCTGATCGAGCGCACTTCACCGCGAAGAAGGACATTCCCGGAGGCATGATGCACTTCGACCTCTTGAAGTCCGCTGAGCTCCCGGAGGAGCGCAGGGGGGAGCTCTTGACTTGAGATTGGAAACGACTGAAGGGGAAACCTTATTATTTCCGAAGACTTAGTCCAAACGAGGAGTTCGCCGGAGCCCGGTTTTACGGCTCGCACCAGGAGTGTCTTAGGGGTGTGCAGCTCTCGAGGCGGTGTGAGCGCTCGAAATGCATCTCCTGAGAGTGTAAAGCGTAAGATCTCGTCCTGCGTCAGGATAAAGCGTTGCTCTCCTTCTCCGAATAAAAGTGGCGCGCGCAGCTGTGGCTCAGGCGCGGAAAAGGCGGGAGTGACGAGAAAAACCCAGACGCCTAAAACAAGGCTTTGAAAAAAAATAAGCATGGATTCGAGGACCGGGAGCAATCCGTGCGCCAGTGCGTTGGTTCCAGCTTAATGCGACGTTGACAAGGAGGAGCGGAGAAGGCAAAACCCAAGCCTTCTGAGGAGTTGGCTCAGCAACAAACGATCGCGTAGGAGATTCCATGTCGTCACGTACCGGGAAAACCCGCATGGCCCGAAAAGTTAAAGTCGCTCGCACGGGGAAGCGCCGTAAGCGCCGTCAACAAAACAAAGGCACGACCCCTAAGTTCCCTGTGCACATCTAGAGGCTGGCAGGAAGCTTTAACGTAGTTTTTTCTTCTCTGAGGTTCGCATGAGCGCAGGGCACTACCTTTTCACTTCTGAGTCGGTGACCGAAGGTCACCCAGATAAGATTGCAGATCAAGTTTCGGACGCAGTTCTAGACGCACTTCTCGAAAAAGATCCGACTTCGCGGGTAGCGTGCGAGACGCTGGTGACCACTGGACTTGTTGTTGTCGCGGGCGAAGTGACGACTCATGCGCGCATTGACTATCAGGAGATCGCAAGAAAAACGATTCAGCGTATCGGTTACGATCACTCTGATAAGGGTTTTGATTACAAAACTTGTGGCGTGATGGTGACTTTGGATCGTCAGTCGCCTGATATCTCCCAAGGGGTGACCACGGGGCAGGGGATTCATAATCAAAAAGAGCAGGGTGCTGGCGATCAGGGCATCATGTTCGGTTACGCGATCAACGAATCACCCGAGCAAATGCCGCTCACGATCGATTTGTCGCATAAATTGGCTCTGCGGCTCTCTCAGGTGCGCAAAAACGGAACGCTCAGTTGGCTGCGACCTGATGGCAAGACGCAAGTCACCATCGAGTACGAGAATCATAAACCCAAGCGCGTAGACGCAGTGGTCGTGAGCTCTCAGCACGACGAAGCGATTACCCATCAGCAGATTCAAGAAGCTTTGATCGAAGAAGTGGTTAAGAAGACGATTCCCGCTAATTTGCTCGATGCAAAAACAAAGTTTTTCATCAATCCGACCGGACGATTTGTGATTGGTGGCCCCATGGGAGACTGCGGGCTGACGGGACGTAAGATCATCGTGGACACCTACGGTGGTCACGGTGCGCACGGGGGGGGAGCTTTTTCTGGGAAAGATCCTTCCAAAGTGGATCGCTCGGCCTGCTACATGGGACGCTACATCGCAAAAAATATCGTAGCAGCAGGGCTCGCGGATCGTTGCATGGTGCAACTTGCTTACGCGATTGGTGTCGCGGATCCGGTGAGTGTCATGGTCAATACGTTTGGAACCGAGAAAATTGCAGTAGAGAAAATCGAGAAAGGTGTTCGCGAAGTGTTTCAGCTTCGTCCTCGCGGGATCATCGAGTCACTCGATCTGCTGCGTCCCATCTACTCAAAGACCGCAGCCTACGGTCACTTTGGGCGCACAGAGCCTGAGTTCACTTGGGAGCGAACGGACAAAGTCGCCGCTCTGCGCGCGCTCTAAGTGAGAGAGTCCGGACGATCCAATGAGCTTGATCTACCTTGCTGCGAGAACTTTTCCGATCTGGGCTGTTGCTCTGGCAATCGCGCTTTTTCCCGCGGTTTTGCATTTTCGTAGGAGAAGAAAAAAGCTCACCTTCCTTCTCTGGGGAGCCTTTTCTGGAGCGCTCGTTGGGCTTGCGATAACGTGGATTGTCATGCGGGGTGACTTGCATGCAGAAACCTGGGTGAGGACCTGGGTGGAGAGATGATTTTTAATTAATCATTTCAATAACTTTAAGCCGCTGTTGATTTCTTTTGAAAAGATTTTTGACAGGCCGGCAAAATCTGCTTAGCCTTTTGTACGTAGGTAAGTGCCGCTGAGGGTCCCGGATGGACCTAAGAATCAGCGGTGAGATGATGACGATGAACCACGGAAGGAAAAGGGGGCATTGATGCTCTTAGTCAAGTCTCTCCTCATAGGAGACAGCCCCGAAATCACGTCTGTCCTCAACACGATTGCGCGTGTAGCGCACTCGGAGAGCACCGTCCTGATCACCGGAGAGTCCGGGACCGGGAAAGAGCTCGTGGCGAGGAGTATTCACGAAAACTCGAATCGGGCCAAAGGCCCGCTCGTGGTCGTGAATTGCGGCGCGATTCCGGGAGAACTGCTCGAGGCCGAGCTCTTTGGGCACACCAAAGGCGCGTTTACTGGGGCAACCCAGGCACGCATCGGTCGTTTCGAACTCGCGCACGGCGGGACACTGTTCTTGGATGAAGTGGGGGACCTACCTCTGCATCTCCAGGTCAAGCTCCTGCGCGTGCTCCAAGCGAAAACCTTTGAGCCCATTGGATCGTCGAAGACCGTGTCGGTCGACGTGCGAATCATTGCGGCCACAAACGTGAACTTGGAAGATGCGGTTGCCAATAAGCAGTTCCGCGAAGACTTGTACTATCGCTTAAATGTTATTCCCGTGAAGCTACCCGCTTTGCGAGAGCGTAAGAGCGATATTCCCAAGATGGTGCATCATTTCATTTCGCACTTTAACCGTTTGACGGGCCACGAGGTTGCACCACCGACTGGTCAGATCATGGATGCTCTGCTGGTCTATCAATGGCCAGGTAACGTACGAGAACTCGAAAACACCATCGAGCGTCTCGTTATTCTGAAAGGAAAAGGAAACGTGGAACTCGGCGATCTCCCTCAAAAAGTTGTTCGTAACTATCTCAATAACGAAGCCCAAGGATCTGGCGCTGTATCGGCATCTGATCCTGAGTTTCCGCGCATGGCGCTGCCTGAAAACGGTCTTGATCTGAAGACGATTGTTGCGAACTTTGAGAATCACCTGATCGATCAGGCGCTCTCTCGTACGCATAATAACAAGAACAAGGCGAGCGAGCTCCTCCAGATGAACCGTACGACGCTCGTGGAAAAGCTCCGCAAGCGCGGAATGATTACGCCTGCGAAGAACTCCAAGGCAGCTCTCGCTGCTGCGGCTTCGATGGGCTCTAATGCGATTTCCAATACGGATTCGATCGCTTCTTCGATCATCAAGAACCACGAATAAGTTCTGTTGAGTCTTAGACTTCATGGGCGCCCGGGGCGGTTTCCGCTTCGGGCGTTCGTGTTTTGGGAATCTCAATGGGAATGAAAATCACGCGCCCCACGGAGTATGTGTTTCTTAAGCTGAGATCATCACAAAGGGGGGCGCTCTACTCGCGTTCTTGTGTGCGTGCAGATGCGATAGGATTCGTCGAAGCGTTTTTCTCCCAAGTTCGCACACGCGGATCAGGACGAGGCGATTTTGGTACTTCGGGGTTGCGTGCTCGCCGAATATGGGGCGATGCCTGTGTGCTTAAGGCCGCTCGCTGGGTGTTGATGTAGGAGGAGGCTCATCCCCGTCGCGCACGGTCTTGCGGACGAGGTTACGCATGATGCGGTTACGGTTGACGCCGCCGAGGAGTGCGCGGGCGTCGTCGTAGAGGCCCGGATCGTTGACGAGTGCTCCGAGCGTGCCTGTGCCCGAGTTGATCTTGTCGAGGATCTGCGAGAGGGAGGCGATCGATTTTTTAAGTTGGATCTGATCGAACTCTTTATTGAACTTTCCAGAGAGCTCGGCCAAGTTTGTGGAAGTTTTGGCGAGACTCGAGAAAAGAATTTCCGCACGTCCGTTGGACTCAAGTGACTTCATTACGCGGTCGAGAGAACTTGCGATCGACTTGAGAGAGACCATAACGGCCTCGCCGCCCGTTAAAAGTTCTGCAAGACCTTTAGAGGGCATTGTACGGATCTCGCCTCCGTTTGGAATCGGAGCTTGACTCTCGGAGCCTCCCGAAATGGAGATGTACTTGTCACCTAAAACCCCTTGTGTTGCGAGCTCTGCAACTGAGTCGGGTTTCAGAAATCCTTCATACTTACGCATGATCGAAAGTTGGACCCGAATGCCCTGCTTTGATGGATCAAGGTCATAACTTTCTACGACTCCTACGCGTACACCTCCTAAGATCACTTTTGACCCTTGGATGAGTCCCGTAACATCGGGAAAACGGACCACGTATTTATTGTTTTTTGTGATGAAGCTTGTACCCCCCTCGCCCAAGCTCATGATGGATAGAGCGATCAAAAGAGTTCCGAGCGCGACGAAGATTCCAACTTTGACTTCGATCTCAAGTTTTCTTGGGGTTTTCATTTCAGACAGCCTCGCTAATGAACGATTGGACCAATGGGTCTTTAGATTTTTTGATTTGCTCAAGAGTATCAAGCACAGGTACTTTGCCTTTACTTAAAATCGCCACACGATCCACGATCTCAAATGCGGCGGGTATATCGTGAGTCACAAAAACTCCAGTAATACCCTGCAGTTTAAGCTTTTTAATGTTCTGGATGAGACGCTTGGTGTTCACGGGATCCAGGCCTGCTGTGGGCTCGTCAAATAAGATGATCCGAGGTCTCAGGATGATGGCTCGAGCAAGACCAGCTCTTTTTTGCATGCCACCTGAAAGCTCGGCCGGAAGCAGCTC
>JBILEK010000091.1:0-7672 GCA_044352155.1 Bdellovibrionia bacterium | reverse complement strand
CGTTTGAGCCCTTCAGATCCACGAGCTCTAACATCTCATTGACACGGGCATGGATTTGCTCGTCGCTCATCTTGGTGTGAGCTCGAAGTGGGTAGGCGAGATTCTCTTCGACGCTCAAAGAGTCAAAGAGTGCACCGTTCTGAAAGACATAGCCAATCCGTTTTCGGATTTCGATCAGGGCTTTTTCATCGAGATCGGTGATGTCACGACCTTCAAAAACAATCTGACCTGAGTCAGGAGTTTCAAGCCCAATAATCGATCGAAGGATCACGCTCTTTCCCGATCCCGAACCGCCAAAGAGACCTAAGATTTCCCCTTCATGAAGATCAAAGCTCACTCCGTTGTGAACGACTTTGTCGCCAAAACTTTTGTGAACATCGATGACTTTCAGAGCGACTTTATCCGTCATGTATTATCCGTTTGAGTACACGAGGACAAAAAAAAGTTTTGTGAGAAAAAAGTCACTCACCATAATGAAAATACTTGAAGTCACCACGACCCAGGTTGTGGAGTTTCCGACCCCCTGTGTGCCTCCCTCTGTCTCAAGTCCTTTCCAGCAGGCGCAGACAGAAATAAAAAATGCAAAAACCACTGTCTTTGCCATCCCCGTGAAGAGATCTTTAAGCTCAAGAGTTTCAATGACCTTGGCCACAAAGTACTCAGAATTGATGCCGAGCTCGAACTCGGAGACAAGCATTGCGCCGAACAGTCCGATGTAGTCAGCAAATAGAGTCAAAATCGGCAAGGCAATCAACGCTGCAAGCACACGCGGGATGACGATGCGCTTAATTGGACTTGTGCCTAAAGCGCGAATCGCGTCGATTTGCTGCGTGACTTTCATTGAGCCTACTTCTGAAGCGATTCCAGATCCGATACGGCCGGCCACAAGAAGGCTTGTGAATACGGGTCCCATTTCTCTGAGGATCGAGAGAGCGACCAGTTTTGGAACGTAGAGTTTTCCGCCGAACTTTTCGAGCCCAAATCCAAACTGAAGTGCCATGACCGATCCAGTGGCAAGTGCTGTAACTGCGACGAGGAGAAAGCTTTGAATTCCAAGTCGAAACACTTGTTCGATGACAAGCTTGCCGTAGAAGGGTGGGGTGAGAAGCTCTTTTAGAATTTGAAGTGAAAGGTGAGCAAATCCACCCAGGAACTGAATGATATGCAGCGTGCGCCCTCCCACGCGTTGGGAGATGCGCTTTAAGATTGAAAGTTCGGAGGGAGCCGAGGTCGTTTCCATGCTCGTAGAAACAGAATATCGGCTAAGGGTTGAACTTGAAAGAATTGGTAAATTTTTCGAACGTAGGCAAGTCCTGCCCAAAACGATCGATGCGCGCGATGAGCATGAAGTCGTAGACGCACATTCCTTTTTTGACGACGATCGTTCGAATCCGCGAAGTGCGTTGTCCGAGTGTGCCCTGAAGTGTTGTTTCAAGCGCGGGAGAGCCATCGAGTTTGAGCTCGCGCTCTTGTCGGAGCTCGATTTCACGAATTCCCAGGAGGAGCGCGTCGGTGAACTGACGCAAAGATCGAGGAGAGTGCTCAAGACTTCGTCGGCAGGATGAGTTCAGAGAGATGATCGAGGAGCTACGTTGAGACTGGTAGGCGAGATCTGAACTTTCGAGAACTTCTTTGTCATCTTTCTCTTGAGAGGAGTTGGTATCGACTGAGAGCCAGTTTGGATCGCTCTGATCAAGACGTAGGACTTGATAGCTCTCCGACTTTTCGCCGACGGGTTTTACGTTTCCGATTAAGACACTGCAGCCAGAGGTGGTGCTCAGCACGCTGATTAAGAGAGCATAGAAATTGAGTTTCATGTCTTAACTTTGAATCTAGAGTCTTCCGGCAGTCAGAGCAATGTCCAAATCAGCCAAAATCACAACGTGATTTGTTGCCATTCCTGACGAAGAGGTCAATAAACTTCCGGCATTTTTTTCCTCTCGCGCGTAAGAGCGGCAATATTGCTTTTAGTTTTTATGAGCCTTTTTTGGCTTGTTTTCATCAAAATGGAGTTTCATGCCGATGAAAAAAACGGCACTAGGAAAAATAGGCACACGGATTGCTTTGCCTAAGGGGAAGTGCGGGTGTGCACGAGGCACACCCGGATGAGTGTGGTAGGAAACGGATTTTGACGGGAGCAGGATGCTCTGGGTAAAAGTTCTTAACTTGATTGCGCTGGCCGCTGGAGTCTCAAGCGCTGCTTACGCGCAGCCTATTGAGCTTCAGACGTTCAAAACCCACAGTAGGCTTAAGGTGCTCCTAGATGAGAGCGTCGTGCCGAAAGTCGTGACGTCAAAAAACGGCTTTGAGGTCACTTTTCCGAGTATCTCGCCCTTGGATCTTGGGGTCGGTGTGGGATCTCAAGAGGATACAACCCGGAACCTAAAGGATCATCGGATTACGCGTCTTTGGGTTGATGATTTGGGTGTAGCCGGAGTGAAGCTTCGAGGTGAGTGGCGTTTTCCAGAGGGAGAGCGTGCTCTTGCGAAACCCGAGATGCACGTTTTTGATTATCGTCAAAAATCGCCCGGAAAATGGGTGATGGATTTTTGGCTAAAGCCTGGGCCAACGCTTGCGGAAGCGCGCGCGAATCAAGCGCGTCTCGCAAAGGCTGCAGAGGTGCGTAAACTTGAGTCAAGAGTCAACCAGCGAAATCGCAGATTTCTCGCCTCAGTCGAAAAACGTAAAGAAGCTGACACTGCAGATTTTTTCTGTGACGCTCCGCTAACGAGCGAGCGAGATGTTGTGATCCCGTTTCGTCCCGTGGGCGGTAAGATTGAATTTTCAAAATGGTTCTCAGCCGTCAAAGCAGATGAGAACTATCCCTACCTTGAGCCCAAAGGCGAGGATCGAGAGAGCGAGCACGTCAAGCTTGCAATTTCTCTGTACCGAGACTCAAAGCCTGCCTTAAGTATTCGGACGATCGAGTTTTTTGAAAAAGAGTTTCAAAACTCGATTTATCGAGTCGAAATGCAGTTTTTACGTGCGAACGCGCTCATCATGCTGGGGCAGGGACGACAAGCACGTGAGATTTTAAAATCCCTTTTACTTACAAATCCGAAACATCCCGCCTCCTTGCATGCCGGGATGTATCTCGCCATGCAGACCTATGAGTCGGGCGAGTTTCTGAACTCATTAGAAGCTTTTACCTCGCTCTGGAGGCATTTCGGCGATCATCGTCTGACTTGGGTTTTTCATCTAGGAGCAGCTGAGTCGCTCGCAGCGCTCAAACAGACTGAGCGAGCGATTGAGTCGTATGCGCAGGTCATCAAGCTTGCCTCGAGTCCGAACGATCAAGCGATCGCCGCGTTTCGTATCGGGTCTCTTTATCTCGATCGACAACAGTACGCTCAGGCTTTGGCCGCCTACTACAAGGCGTTAAAAGACTACCCTCAACAAGGAGAGAGAGATCCTGAGCTTGTGTTAAATCGAGCGGAGGCTTTGTTTTGGCTTGGCCAAAATGATCGGGCATCAGCTGAGATGAGTCAGTTTTTGAAGCGCTTTCCGTCTCATCCTGAAGGTTGGAGAGCCACTCTAAGACTTGCGGAAATCTCTCTGCGAAAAACAGCACCCCGAACAAACCTTGAATATGAGGCCCTCCTTAAAAAAACAGTAAACCAATATCCCTCAAGCCCTGGGGTCGTGCTTGCGCGACTCCGCTTAATGCCTTGTGGGACGCATGGGGGGTTTAGTGCCTCAAGTGCTACTCGTTATTTGAGCGAAGACGCAAGCCAGTTTGACGCGTCTGACGCAGTGGCCATGGATCGTTACTCAGAGCTTTTAGCTCTGACTCGATTTCGATCCATGGTGAGCCTAAAACAAGGGGACTCAGCACTTCGGTTTGGCCGCGAGCTTCTGGAGCGCTACCCTCTTTCTGCTGCGCGCGGTGAAGTGCTTACTTCCATGCAGCGCGTCCTACGGAAGCGCGTGCTCGCTCTGCTTAAGGATGGAAAAAAGCTCGCGGCCCTGAAGACCTATGAAGAGGCCGAGAAATGGAATGTCCTCGGCGGGAGTCCGACGGAATCGGATTATCTTTTAGGGCTTTCGGACTCGGCCATTGAGCTAGGACTAAATCAATTAGGTCAAAAAATTCTTGGTCGTTACCAAGCGATTGCACAGCAAGCTCAAGCTCGAACCCCTGCAAGTGCTGAGGAGGGAGTAGATCTCGAAGAAGTCGCTCGACGCTCTGAGCTTAACTTTATCCAGGCAAAAAATCTCTGGCTCACACAGGGACTTACTGCTCGAGAAGAGATTCAGTCCCGACTCCAGAAGATTGCAGAAGAGTCTCCGCGTGCATTTGAACGAGAGGTGCTTTTGGGCGTGATCCTCGAAGCAGCGGGGGATACCAAAAAAGCGCTTGGACATGCTTTACGTGCACTCGCGCTCTCTCGCTCGGGCCTGCCGGAAGGGGTTGCCGCTGTGGAGACTTGGATCGCCAAGCTTCAATTGAAGCTCGGCGAATATGCAGTAGCTGAGCGGAGCTTTAGAAAGCTGCGTGAAGCGCTAGGAGAAAGTAAGGAGAGTGTACCTACGGCTTCATCTCCTATGCGTGAGCTTGGGCTAGCGGATGCCTCCGATCGAGAGGCGCTGCTTATGGGAGAGCTTCAGGCCATCGAAAAACAGGAGCGTTGGGCGGATGCAGCGTCTCTCTATGCTGTAGTGATTGAGCGCGGTGCAAAAGACAATCGCACTCTGTACTCCTATGCGCGTGCCCTAGAGCAGAGTGGATCAGAGCAAGACATAAAAAAATCCAATGAAATTCTCACCGAAATACAGAAGTCGGGAGCTGAAGATTTTTGGAAGAAATTAGCGCAGGAAGCGCTGAAAGCGAGAAGAAACCCATGAGCAAGGAGAGCGGGATGGCTGTGAACACGATGATCACAACGGACTTACGGATGCAGGAGATTCTTCAATTGGCGCGAACCGTTGCGCAGAGTAAGGCCACGGTTTTGATCCAAGGAGAGAGCGGAACCGGAAAAGAACTCGTAGCGCAACTCATTCATGACTCGAGTCTTCGCGCTTCAAAGCCGTTTGTTGCGATCAATTGCGCTGCAATTCCTGAGAACTTACTTGAGAGCGAGCTCTTTGGTCACGAACGTGGCGCATTTACCGGAGCAGTGAACGCGAAGGCTGGTAAGTTCGAGCTCGCTCATGGAGGGACGCTTCTTCTTGATGAGATCTCAGAGATGGATATCCGACTCCAAGCCAAGCTCTTAAGAGTGATTCAAGAGAGCGAAGTAGATCGAATCGGGGGCCGTAAGCCGATTTCTATTGATGTTCGTATTCTTGCAACAACCAACCGGAATCTTGGAGAGTGCGTCCGAGAAGGCACGTTTCGAGAGGATCTTTTCTATCGCCTCAACGTAGTGAATCTCACTCTGCCTGCTCTGCGTGAGCGAGGAGGAGATGTCGCAACTCTCGCTCAGTATTTTACCCGTACTTATAGCGAAAAATACGCTAAGCGCGTTGAGACGATCGCTCCGGATGCTCTCAATCGACTGATGTTCCATGCCTGGCCGGGAAACGTGCGCGAACTCGAGAATGTGATGGAACGCGCAGTGATTACAGCCAAAGGAAATAAGATCACGCTTGAGGACCTCTCACTTGAGAAGCTCACAAACCCGAGTATCTCCAGCACTACAATCCTCACGCCCGTTCTGAGTGAGGAGGACACCAAAGGATGGAGCCCCGGGAAGACACTTAACGATATTGAACGTAACGTGATTTTGACTGCGCTCAGTTATCACAGTGGGAATCGCACGCACACTGCGCGCGCTTTAGGGATTTCGATCCGGACTCTTCGTAACAAACTTGCAGACTATCGTCGAATTGGAATTCGGGTTTGAATCAGGCGGTGACGGGATTCTGTCGGAGGCTTGGGCGAGGCCTCCGGCAAATCCTGCCGTGTAGATCGGAAGAAAGGATCCGGCTAAAATCTTAGGGACAGTATGTCAGACAGAATTTTGGATCATACTATTGGAGCTCTCAATACATCGATGAATCTGCGGCTCTTACAGCAGAATGTCATCAGCTCCAACATCGCTAACGCCGACACACCTGGGTACAAGTCTAAGGCAATCGAGTTTGAAGGTGCACTCCGAGAGGCACTGAGTCTTGGAGATGAGCCCGCTCCGGTTGCAACACACGAGCTTCATCAGACCCCGAAAGAAACTGATCCCGTAAATCCTGAGATTTTTGATGATCCCAATGGAGTAGAGTCCTTGGATGGCAACACGGTGAATCGATCTGCTGAGTTTGCAAAACAGGCTGAAAATCAGATTCTTTTTAATGCCTCTGCTGAAATGATGCGCAAGAAGCTGGGAATGCTGCGCTATGCAATCGGTGAGGGGAGCGGGGGAGGTAACTAATGGATTTTTTTTCATCCATGAAGGTGTCGGCTTCGGGACTTGAGGCACAGATGAAACGCCTCAATACGATTAATAGCAACATTGCAAATGCCGAAACAACACAGACTCCAGAGGGCGGGCCGTATCGCCGCAAGGACGCGGTCGTTGAGTCTCAGACCGTTCGCGAATCGTTTGGAGAGATTCTTCAAAATGAGCTCGATGAGCATGTACAAGGTGTACAGGTCATCGAAGTACAACAAGATCAGCGGCCTCCGCGACTGGTCTACAATCCCTCCCACCCTCATGCCAACGCAGAGGGGTACGTTGCGATGCCCAACGTCAACCCTGTTGAGGAGATGGCCAATCTTATCAGTGCACAGCGCTCCTACGAGGCCAATGTGACAGCAATGGGAGCGGCAAAGGAAATGGCCTCAAAATCTCTTGAAATAGGACGCTAAGGAGTAGGCGATGGTGTCAAGTCTTAGCATCGAGAATTTGAGCGGCGTATCTCTCGGGGGAGAGCTCCAGAACCGAGTCGAGCGGAGCTCGATTCAAAAGTCTGATGGAGTTGTGGGGGCAAACTTCAGTGACTTGCTCCAGGGCACAATCGAGCAAGTCAACGCAGCTCAAAAGGATGCCGACGCTGCGATCAAAAACTTAGTTGCAGGACGTACAAAAAATATTCATGAAACGATGCTCACTCTTGAGCGGGCAGACATGAGTCTGAAGTTGATGATGCAGGTGCGCAATAAGATACTCGAAGCGTACCGCGAAGTAATGAGAATGCAGGTCTAGTGATCAAATGAGGAGCGTATCGCGTGCAAGATTACATTAAACGCGTCTTAAGCCAGATTTCCGCATTCGTGGGAGGCTTAAAACCGGCTAAAAAACTCGCGCTTGTTGTCGTAAGCGTCATCGTTGTTGCAGGCATTGGCTTTGCGTTCTTGTGGGCAGGAAAGACCTCATATCGCCCGCTGATGACCAATTTGAGTCCTGAGGATTCTACTAACGTCATTCGTATCCTGCGCGACAAGAGGATTCCGTTTCGAGTTGATCAGAGCGGAAAGAACATCGAAGTTCCGCCCGAGAGCATGTACGATTTGCGGCTTGAGCTCGCAACTATGGGGTTCCCGCAGTCTAGCATCGTGGGCTACGAGATTTTTGATAAGCAGTCACTTGGGACTACGAGTTTCGTCCAGGCGATCAACGATAAGCGTGCGCGAGAAGGAGAGCTAATGCGCACGATCTCTGCGATGCGTGGCGTGAAGCGTGCTCGCGTACACTTGGCGCTACCGAAAAAGAGCACCTTCATCGAGGACACAAAA
>JBILEK010000077.1:0-11195 GCA_044352155.1 Bdellovibrionia bacterium | reverse complement strand
CTTGTAAACGGACCGATCAGTGCCGAAGTGACTGCGACTCAGTTCGAGGGCATGATTCAAGAAGCGCTGCCGCTTGCAAAGATCCATCGCAACATCGTGATCAAACTCCCCCTCACTTGGGAGGGCCTCAAAGCGACGCGTGCGCTGAAGGATCGAGGACTCAGAACAAACGTCACCCTGTGTTTCACTGCCGTGCAGGCGATGATGGCCGCCAAAGCGGGAGCCACTTATGTCTCCCCTTTTGTCGGGCGCTTAGATGATATCGGACAAGACGGAATGCAGCTAATCTCTGAGATCAAGCAAGTCTATCAGGCGTATGGATTTAAAACTCAAATCCTCGTCGCCTCAATCCGTCACGTAGAGCATGTTCTGCGTGCAGCAAAAATCGGTGGGGATGTCGCAACTCTTCCCTACAAAGTGTTTCAGCAACTTCTCAATCATCCCCTCACCGATTCGGGGTTAGAGAAGTTCCTTCAGGACTGGAAGAATGCAAAAAAGTAATCCTCTCTTTGCTCTTATTGTTTTCGTCCTGATTGCACATGCTTTTGTAGGCTCCTTCGTTACGCGCGCAGAGGAGCAGTCCGCTCCTCCTCCAGTCGGCTCTGATGTACCCGAAACAAGCGAAAGCATGCCCTCAGCTGATCTACCCTCCGATGTGGCTGGCTCTGAGATCCCTGAAACAATGCCCTCCCCTGAAGTCGCGCCTGAACAGAGCTCAGAGGTCGCCAAAGAAAGCACTCCCACTCCCGTCCCGGTAACCAAAGCCTCTTCAGAGAGTGTCGAGGTTTACGATCCACGTGTACCACTTTACCAGCAGCTCCATCCGCGCTGGGCGATGGACGCGTCGTTCTCGCTTAAGCCATTCAAAGGGCAACTCCCGGGGGCCTCTGCCAGTAACGTCACTGGAAGCAGAGCGGTTACGCTGCGCGTTGAGTATCAACCCGAGTTTTTTAAACGCTTCGGGGTGCTTGGGTTTGGACCTTCGCTCGGCGTTTATCCACTGGTTCCCACAAACGCCCAAACCTCAAATGTCTTTGCCCTCTGGTCGCTTGGAGCCCAAGTGCGTTATCAGGCGAAGTTTTTGCGAAATCAGTTTGTGGTCCCCTGGGGCGGGTATGCGATCGAGAGTTTTCGCTACGGGCTAAAGAGCGGCACAAAGGGGAGCTTGCAGCTTAGTGGCGCTTTTTTTGGAGGCGCAGTGTTACTAAATGGGCTCGACCCATCGATGGCAGGAGACTTTTACTCAGATCATGGAGTGAAGCGCACTTACGCTTTTGCAGAGATCCGCGCTCTCAGGGGATCGTCGGGGTCGGTTCGATTAAGCGAGAGCTCGGTCTTTTTCGGTCTTCGCTTTGAACTCTAAAGAAACCTCTTGCGCGCGCGCCCCACAGTCATTATCTCTAAAGACTCCCTCAGCTTTTCCCAAAGTGCGGTCGTGGTGGAATTGGTAGACACGTACGTTTGAGGGGCGTATGCCGAAAGGCGTGACGGTTCAAGTCCGTCCGGCCGCACCAAAATTTTTCAGGAGAAAAATTTACGGGAGCGCAGCGTGGGTCCAGTGGACCCAAAATCGACAGGATGTCGATTTTAGCGAGCACCTGACCAAAGCACCACGCTCTTTCCGGCGGAGCTTTGAACAGGAGCCCGCCGCCCTCCTCAAATCACTTCAACTTACTTCAACTTAAGGACCCTCGCGAGACACCGCCTCCCTCGCTCTTTGTTGCCGGTAACAAAATAGTCGATCATTGCCCCCTGAGCGACGAGGAAGGCCGTTTCCGCCGCGAGGTCTGAGTCAAAATACTTGCGAATCACTTCGAGCCAATGAAGGGTCTGCTTCTCCATCTCATTGCGAAATCGGTGATTGCCCTGCGCGTCTGCAGTTTGGGTGAGCGAAAGAATCGCAAGCTTCTTGATCTTCGTGTTTCTTGTGATGTGCACCCAGAAATCAAGAAGCGCGTCTGCACCTACGGAGCCCTCGAGTAAGCGCTTAAACTCCTGCCTCATCGTTTCGTCGAGACGGACGGTAATTTCCTCATCTAAGCGAGCTTTTGATCCAAAGTGATAGATCAGCATCCTTGCACTCGTGCCGGCAATATCCGCATATTCATGGATCCCGATGTTGAGAGAGCCCCTTTCGAGCGCTCCTTGAAGACACTGATCCAGTAGGTGTTGCTTGATTTTTGGGTCTGGTTTTCGACTCATTTTTTTCTCTGGCTTTTAAATGTAATAAATATTACATTTATTTTCAATCTCGATCAGGAGACAAAAATGAACGCATGGGTGGCTCTGATTTTGGCAGGGGTCTTCGAAATCGGTTTTACTTCTTTTCTGAAGCTCTCCGAAGACTTCACGAAGTGGCTTTATACGGGGCTGTTTTTGATTTCCGCGGCGATTAGCTTTTCCTTGCTTTCGATTTCGCTTAAGACGATCCCGCTTGGGACGGCGTATGCCATATGGACGGGCATTGGTGCCGCGGGCACGGCGCTGATCGGCATGATCTTTTTTAAGGATCCGATTTCGGTTGGCCGTATTGTTTTTCTGCTTCTGTTGATCGGCTCTGCGGCCGGGCTAAAGATGGCCTCCGCCCATTAGAAAGAGAGCTCATTTGTGGAAGAAGTTTTTTCTCAAATTCCAGATGCACTCAAAGGAATCAATCAAGGCCTCGTGCTCTTGGGTTTCTTTTTTTTCTTTCTGATCCTCGTTGAGCTCGTCTTTGACTTTCTCTCGAAGAATCCTACCCGCAACTTTAAGCAGTCCTTTGTCGACTTTGGCGTGTACGCGGGTCACGAAATCGCTGGGAGACTTGGCGGAGCGCTCGTTTTTTTAGCGACACTCTCCTACGCTTCAAAGTTCCGAGTCCTTCAATTGCCGCTCAATCTCACCACCTGGATCTCGGGGCTCATCCTCGCTGATTTTCTGTACTATTGGAGCCACCGCCTCGAACATCGGTGTCGTCTGTTTTGGAGCTGGCATAACGTTCATCACTCGTCCTCTGACTATAATGGGACAACTGCATTGCGCCTGAGCTGGCTTGAGCCTTTTGTGTCCTGGTACTTGCTTGTGCCGATGGTGTTGATCGGCTTTGACGTGTTTCAAGTCTTGCTCTTGTTTCAGATCTTACTGACCTATCAGACCTGGATTCATACCCAGAAAATTGGGAAGTTAGGTGTGTTCGAAAAGATCTTCAACTCCCCTTCGAGCCATCGGGTGCACCATGGATCAAATCCTGAGTACCTAGACAAAAACTACGGCGCTCTGCTGATCCTATGGGACCGCATGTTTGGAACCTATGCGCCCGAAAAAGCGCCGGCAAAATACGGACTCACCACCGACATCGGCACCAACAATCCAATAACGGTAAACTTTAAAGTGCCGCTCGACACGATCTACGGTCTTTGGCGCGTACAAGGACTGCGCAACAAGGCTCGATGGCTGTTCTCGGGTCCAGAGTGGCAGCCCGCGCGCGACTCAGACCAGAAGCCATAAGGGCAGACCTACTGCCGCTAGAACCCCGTGAAGAGTTGCGCTCCGCGACACAGATCTTCTGCGACGCCCCGAAAAAACCCCTAACGCCAACCATAGACACGGCCGACAGCGAGGCGTAGGTTGGCGGAGAAATGTCAAAGCCCCGGATCGTTCTCGCGCTTGCTCTCCTCACGATCGTCGTCGTCTCAGCCCTCTGGCTGCGATCTCGAAACTCGAGCGAGTGGGTCGCGCCCCGCAAAGGCCCCCTCACCCAAGCGATCTATGGTCTCGGCACTCTCGTCTCCGAGCGCGAGTACCAGCTCAAGCCCGGGATTGCCGGAACCCTTGAGAAGGTGTTTGTGCGCGAAGGAGACAGCGTTAAAGCCGGTGACCCCCTCGTCAAACTCATCGAAGCCCCGGCCTACCGCGCTCCGTTCTCAGGAACCGTGATCGCCGTCCCTTTTCAAGCAGGCGAGAATGTGTTCCCCCAAGTCCCGATCGTCACTCTCGTGGATCTCGCAAATCAATACATCTCGATGACGATCGAGCAAGCGAGCGCACTCCTGATTCGCCCAGGCCAAAAGGTCAAAATCTCTTTTGAAAGCATGGGAGATCGATCGTTTGAAGGGGTTGTGCGCTCGATTGTTCCAAAGCAAGGGCAGTTCTCTGTTTGGGTTCGCTCCGAAACGCTCCCCGAAGGCGTGCTCCCTGGCATGACAGCCGACTGCGGGATCGTGCTGAGAGAAATCCCCGAAGCCATCCTTCTTCCCTCCCGTGCGATCCGCGATGGAAAAATGAGCGTCAGAGACGCAGAGGGTAAAGTGCGCGACGTTAAGCCTGAAACCGGGAGCCTTCAGGGCGACTGGTTTGAGTGGAAAAACCCTGACCCCAGTGTCGTCTCAATCGAAGTCCCTCGGCACTAAGGCGATCTGCGATGCTCTTTCTCTCTCTTCGCTACCTAAAGAGTAAACCTAAACAGACACTCCTCACACTCGTCGGCATTGTGCTTGGGACGGCGGCGTTCATCACCATCTCGGGTATGATGCTTGGTTTTCAGCTCTTTATTATCGATCAGCTCGTCAACAACGACGCGCATCTGCGAGTGAGTGCTCGAGATGAACCAGTCTCTGAGAAGCGCGTCACTGAGAGTTTGTTTCCCGACTCAAGCGTTCAGTGGAAAATCCTACCCTCAGGTCGACGCGGAGAGCAGAACATTCGTGCTCTCGGAGAGTGGAGCGCGCGCCTGCGCAACGACCCGAGAGTTGAGGCCTATGCGCGCCAACTCATCGTCCGTGGCGTGATCTCTTACGGAAAACAAACGTTCCCGCTCACGTTGCGAGGAATCGAAACTCAATCCCAAGTCAAAGTCTCCACACTCGAAAAATACATCGATTCCGGCCGCTTGAGTGATCTTGACTCTGGTGGTAACCGCGTCTTTCTGGGTAGGGGACTTCTAAAAAATTTAGGCGCAGCGCTTGGAGATACTGTGCTGATTTCTAATGGCAAGGACGCGCCAGCCCCCTACAAAGTGCAAGGCACGTTCATGCTCGGCATCAAGAGCGTAGACGACTCGGTCGGCTACGCTGCACTCACCCAAGCACAATCCCTCAATCAAAGTGCTGGTGCGATCTCAGACATCGCCGTGCGACTCAAAGATGTCGAAATCGCGCGATCAGTAGCCCTTGAATGGGCACGCTTAACGGTCGACAAAGTCCAGAGCTGGGATCAGCTCAACGAAGGCATCCTCTCTGTCTTTACCACTCAAGACATCGTTCGCAACTCGATGACCGTCTCGATCCTGCTTGTTGCGGGTTTTGGAATTTTTAACATCTTAAACATGACTGTCACTCAGCGGCGGCGAGAGATCGCCATTTTACGTTCCATGGGTTATCTGCCACGCGATATCGTAGCGCTGTTTTTTAATCAGGGAATTATCCTTGGCGTCGTCGGGGGCATTGTTGGTGTCGTGCTTGGATACTTAGCGTGCAGAGGAATGGCGACCATCGAAGTCTCGCCTGATCGAGGGCTAGGAAAAGGCACGCTCATGGTTGCGTTTCTGCCTTCGATCTATTGGAAGGGATTTTTTCTTGCCGTCGCATCCGCAACACTCGCAAGTTATTTCCCGGCTCGCTCTGCCGGAAAACTAAGGCCCATGGAGATCATCCGCTCCGAATGAACATCCGCTTTGAAAACCTTGTGCAATCTTTTGGATCCCCTCCGCAAACCATTCTCCATGGGTTAAATGCAGAGATCCGCTCAGGCGAGTTCGTCGCACTCACAGGTCGCTCAGGCTCAGGTAAAAGTACTCTTCTTTATCTTTTGGGCACCCTTGATCAGCCGGCGAGTGGAAAGATTTTTTTCAACGGCGTTGACTCCTCTCAGTGGAGTGAAAAGGAAGTGCATCGCTTTAGAAACCAAAAGCTCGGCTTTGTATTTCAGTTTCACTATCTGATCCCAGAGCTCACAGCTCTTGAAAACATTCTCTTGCCCGCGCGCAAACTCGGTAAAGCCTTAGAGCTACGTCCGCATGCGCTTGAGCTTTTAGGCGAGTTTGGACTCAGCGGTAAAGAAGAGCGGCGCGCGACCCAACTCTCTGGGGGTGAGCAACAACGCGTCGCAGTTGCTCGTGCTTTGATCTTAAGTCCAGATCTCTTGCTCGCAGATGAGCCCACCGGAAATCTTGACTCCGAAAACGGCGAAATCGTTTTGCGACTCTTTGAGCGGCTCAATCAAGAGCGCTCGATGACCGTGATCATGGTCACTCATGATCCTGACTATGCAGCACGCGCTACGCGGCAAATCCATCTCGTGGATGGACGGATCGCCTGAGTCATGTTGCTGAGCTTTGGGCTGATCTTGTTTCCGCTTTTTCTCGGACTAAGTCTCCAAAGGAGATTAGCGCCTTGGGCGAAGCCACTTCAAAAATGGGTTATCTTCTTAGCGCTCCCCTCTCTCGTCTTTGAAAAATTATCGCGCTTAGACGGGCTTCGCTTTGATACCCTCGAGTTTTGGCTCCTGATCGCGCAGCCCTGGACTCACTTTTTTGTAGCATCAATCGCTGTCGTTCTCTTAGGGCACGCTTTTCGCTGGTCACGATCGATCACGGGAGCACTTGCACTCACCGTTGCACTCGGAAACACTTCGTTCGTTGGGATCCCCCTCATCCGAATGCTCCAAGGGGAGCACGCAGTTGCCCACGCAGTTCTCTTAGATCAACTAGGGAGCTTTTTGATTCTCGCCACTGTTGCTGTGCCCCTTGCGACTGCACTCTCCCCTTTACGACAAGGCCGAGTAACGCTCGCGGAAGTCCTCAAACGCGTACTCACGTTTCCGTCTTTTTTGGCTTTGGTAGCTGCATTTTTTCTGCGGTCCACAGAAGCTCTGCTTCCTGAGTGGGTGTTCTCGATGATCTTGGGTCCTCTCGGCTGGACGCTTGCGCCTACCGCACTGCTCTGGGTGGGCATCAACACTCAACTTGCTGCGCTTAAGACTCCAGCACTTCGCAAACCTCTCGCACTCGGGTTAGCACTCAAGCTTATCCTGTTTCCGGCGCTGACCTACGCCGTTCTGCGCTTACCGCTCTGGAGCACTGTGCCGCATGAGACTCTCAGAACCGTGATGCTCGAGAGCGCCATGGGCTCGATGATCACTGCGGGTGTGGTGGCGGTTGATCGCGGGTATGACTCTCAGCTAGCGCCCCTGATGGTTGCTGTGAGTGTTTTACTCTCGCTTGTGAGTGTGCCTCTTTGGAATCTGCTGTATTAGTTCCTGCCCGACTTTAGAACGGAAGCTTTTTCTTTAAGCTCTCAAGAACTTTTCCAGCACCTCCACTTGCGGGGGAGGCAACTTGCGCAACTTTTTGCTCGGCCGTCTTTTTGAGAACGTCGATCTGCTTTTTACGCTCTTCAACTTGCGAGAGAGCCTGGGACTTCACGCTGTTTAAGCGTCCATCCAACTCTTTGCGCTTGCCACTGATCTGATTTTGGATGTGAGCTTCAATTTTAGAGCGGGCTTCGGCAAGTTTGGACTGAAGTTGCTTCTGAAGTCCGCTCGCAATCGCACGACCCAGGTTCGAGCTCGCCTCAATCGTGAAATCTGAAAACGTCCCTCTGACCCCAGCGGTCACATCAACCCAAGCCAATTCGCGAAAAATCGCCTCGAGGAGATCTTTTAGAACCGGTGAGTTCGACTCCACCGAGCCGTTGGGTCTCACGAACTTGTTTTCAATCTCAAGCGCGAAGCGATCTCCCTCAAGTGTACCCCGGAGGCTTGCTGTCCCTGACTCAGGCGCAAGTGCGAGCCTAAGCCCTGGAGAGTCCGAAAGAGTGAGCGCCTCGATCGGATAGGATGCGACTTTGAGATCAACTTTTTCTTTTGGCGTCTGGCCGAGCTGATCAAGTGTCACGACCGCTGAGATGCCTCGGAGCTTTTGGCTCTTGAAATCCGCGTCAATCTTTACGAGGGTCACTTGTCCGGTTAGCTTTTGGTTACTCGTGAGGTTCAAGATCTCGCCTTTAACATCGCCCCCTAATGCCGCGTTCTTGCCAGTCGAGGAGATCTCTGCGCGCTTAATCCAAAAGAGCGGATATCCCCCTTGGACTGGGAAATCATAGGTCTTGCCATTTGCGCGCATACGCCTCGGCTCTTCAGTTTGTGCCTGGTTTTTGGGAAGGTACCGGCGCACCTGAGTTTGAATCGCTTGGGCCTGAGCCATACGCCCTGTAATCATCGGAGAAAAAAGGTCGCGCGCGAGCTCTTTCGGGTCAAGCGACGGGAGCTTGAGCTTTTTCTCGATTTCTTGGCGATCCTTTTTCATTAGATCATCGATTTCAGTCAGCGAAGCACTAAACTTTTTTGCGTCTGCGGAAACTTCAGAGGAGACTTGCGTCACCGCCTTGATCTTTCCGTCCACTTCGCCGACAAGCAAACGGGCTTGGCCCAGTTTTACAGCAATCTCAGCTGCAGATCCAGCCGCAGAGATCGCACTAATTTTTGACTGAATCTCAGCAAGATCTTTCTCACTTGGGAGTGTTGCGATGAGAGATTTCCATTCCTTCTCTTTCTGATCCACCTGAGCTCTGAGCTCGTCTACGCGCACGACCGACCTCAGTTTTTCGAGCGAGCCTAAGAGCTGCGCGGGATCAACCCCTTTCAGGATGTCAGCAAAGCCTCCCATGGACGACTCCATGAGCTGTTGCTTGGCTTTTTCCCAAAGCTTTGATCCTTCACCGGGAGGGGCGGGAGGGAGGACACGCCCAGGCTTCTTGCGCTCAGATCCCGTCTCGATTGTACTCACGCGCGCAAGCTCTATAAGAAGCTTCGCGCGCAAAGCGGCGTCCCACGAAAAACCAAACGCTACCTCGCCGATTGCGAGGCGATTGTGCGTGGGTTTTTTAGGATCAGTGAGCGCGAGTCCCTTCAATTCGAACGTACCTTTTCTAAAACTCGTCTTGAGACTTGCGATGTTGGCCTCAGCGCCATTGCCTTGGGCCAGAGCCCACTCGATACTGGTTTTAAGATGTGAATCGAAGAAAATAACAAAATATCCTGCAATCAAGCTGATCACGATCGCAGACGGAACAATCGCTTCAAAACGGATGGGACCTATAGCTTTCTTAGGTTTTGGAGTCTTCGTGCTCATGCGGATCTCCTCAGCTGCTCGTACTTGACGTACCAGCTGTAGAACTTTGTGGATTGCAGTGCCCTAAAGAGCTTGGTCGCGCGGATGCGAGCAACCACTTGCTCGCGGTACTGCGCAATCAAGGTCTTTGAGATCAAGTACATTGGGATCGCAAGAGCAAGCGCCACAACTGCTGAACCCATCACGATCGAGTTGTTGAACCTCGTGAGAGGAACAAGCGGCATATTAAAAAGCGTCGTAAACAATCCCTGTAGTACCGAGAGCTCAAGCACCGCGCGTCCCGCGGGATCAAATACACCATCTAGGAAAAAACTCAGAGACTTGAAAAGCACCGCCGAGACCATCGCAGCACCGATCTGGATTCGAAAGAAAAACAGAAGCACGATCACAAGTAGCGTCTGAATCGAAAAGGCAGGCGTGAACCCTAGAATCATCCCGCAGACCACACCCCACGCGATCGGGCGTGTGCCGGTTTCCGAATTCAGGAGGCGCAAAAAATCAAAAATCTGCTTGAAGATAAGTGTCATGGTTCAAAGAGAGTAATGAACGAAAGAATCGAATTCCAGAGAAACCTATTCGTCTGTTCGACGCTTTGACCACTTCTATCCGACCGTTTGGATTGTCGAGGTGAGATCTCTCTTAAGCGCGAGATGCACCCAGTTCACAAAGTAAACGAGTCCTACTCGGATGACGCATTCATTAATCCTGCAACTCGCCGGGTCGCGAAACGTGGCATAAAACGGCCAGATTGGGTTAAAACCCAGTTCATGACTCCATCGATGATCAGCACTTTGCCTTGCATCATCCCCGTAATTCCTTTTTGTGCGCAGCTGCGAGAGTCAGCAAAAAACATGTTTTTTAGTCGAGAGTCACCCATTTTTGCGCGATCAAAGAACTCCGTTTTTGTTGGCCCAGGACATAAGGTAGACACACTAACGCTCGTCCCTTTTAGCTCCTCAGAGAGCGCCTCGCCTAAAGATAAAACATACGCCTTCGATGCATAGTAGGCCGCCATCCAGGGGCCAGGCTGAAACGCTGCAGTCGAAGCGATGTTTAAAATACGGCCCTTTTTATTTTTGAGCATCTCCTCTACAAACAAGCGTGTGAGTTCAGTAAGTGCGTTGATGTTTAAATTGACCATGGCTCTTAAGTCTTGCGCATTCGAGTGGGCAAACGCTCCCCACTGACCGCATCCCGCATTGTTAATCAGGATCTCTACTGATGCGCCTTGGGACTGAACGGCATGAAACAATGCCTCCGAAGCACCTGGCAGACTGAGATCGGACTGGATACTCTGACACCGAACTCCATGTTCTTGCTCTAAGGCATTACCTAAGGCGTCTAATCTCTCCTTGTTTCGCGCTACAAGAATGAGATCGTATTTCATCGAAGCCAAAATGCGCGCGAAATCGGCTCCAAGCCCAGTACTTGCTCCTGTAATCAATGCTGTTGCCATAGCGAAGATAGTTGATCAGTAAATTTTTTTTGTGAAGGTTTTTTTTAACTAAATAAAGTCCCGCTTCAACTAAGGTTTAAACTCAAGCTTCTTTTTTGACTCCAAGCGCGACAAAAGGAGATAGAGCGCGGGCACCACAAATAGCGTAAGCACTGTGGAGATGATCGTGCCTCCGATGATTGCAAGTCCCATGGGCGTACGCGTTTCCTGCCCAAAACTATTGCCCATCACGAGAGGCAGAGCGGCAGCAACAGTTGCCACTGAAGTCATTAAGATCGGACGCAAACGAACAGGACAAGCTTGGATGAGTGCATCGTGAACAGAGAGATCTTTGGGCTGCTCGGTGCGGATATGATTGGTAAACTCAACAAGGAGGATTGCGTTCTTTTTTGCTATCCCCATCAAAACGATGACACCAATAAAACTAAACAGGTTCAAAGACACTCCACTCACCCAGAGAATCAACAACGCACCCGTCACGCTAAAAGGGAGTGAGGCTAGAATCGAGATGGGATGAATGAAGGAATTAAACTGAACCGCAAGAATCATGTAAGCCACTAAGATTCCAAGAAGTAGTGCAAAAGTGAGGCTTCCAAAACTTTCTGAAAGCCCTGCCGAAGCCCCTTCTAAAGA
>JBILEK010000086.1:0-8259 GCA_044352155.1 Bdellovibrionia bacterium | reverse complement strand
TAACGCTCACCAAAGGTGTGAACACGATGCCGGCGTTTGTGTCGCTCCCGCCTGATGATCGGTGGGCGCTGGTGCATTACGTGACTGCGTTTGGACCTAAACCAGAGGATCCCTCTGCGGAGCAGATCAAACAGCTCTTAGCTGAGACTGAAGTCAAAGAGATCCCTATTGAAGCTGCAATCGAGATGGTGGCCGAAGACGGGAAGCTCCGTAATCGCTAAGTGCCGTTGCAGAGCCTCTTTGCATTGTTGGAGCGATGAACACAAGTTTGCCCGTGAGCACAAAAGCTGAGTTCGCTCACGTCATCCGGAGCCTGCGCGATCAGGTTCGCACACCGTTTTACCTCTACCGCCTGGATGGGATCCGCGCTCGTGCTCAGGCGCTTCGTGGCTCTTTGCGCTCAACTGATCACGCTCTTTATGCCATGAAAGCGAACTCGCACTCCGAAATCCTGAAGCTTCTTGCAGAGGAGGGCTGGGGAGTGGATGCGGTTTCAGCCGGCGAGATCCGAAAAGCGCTTGATGCCGGAGTGAGTGCATCAAGAATGGCGTTTTCAGGCGTTGCAAAGACGGCAGAAGAGATTCGTTTTGCGCTTGAGAGTCGTGTGGCTTGGCTTAACTCAGAGAGTTTGCCGGAGCTTGAGCGTATCGCCAAGATTTCGCGTGAGCTTGGGGTTAAAGCGCGAGTGAATTTGCGGATCAATCCTGACGTCGATGCGCGTACGCATCCTTATATCTCCACCGGACTTCAGGAGCATAAGTTCGGAATTGACTTAACTGATCTGGGCTTGGCGCTGACTTGCTTGCGCGAAAATGCAAGCGCACTTCACCTGCAGGGTGTCGCATTTCATATTGGCTCCCAAATGCTTGATCTCACAGGGGTGGAGGAGTCACTGGAGCGCGCGCTTCGGGTGATTGCAGATTTGCGTACTAACGGGTTCTCGCCTGAGACGCTCGATATTGGTGGAGGTTACGGCATCGCTTATCAGGAGCACGAGCAAGAGCCTGACGTAGCGTCCATGCTCTCAACGTGCGTTGCGCGCGTGGAGAGTGCGGGGCTTGAGCTTGCGATTGAGCCAGGGCGCTTTCTGGTGGGACCCGAAGGGGTGCTTGTGACAGAGATTCAGTACATCAAGCGCACGAAGCACAAGCGTTTTGTGATTGTGGATACGGGGATGCATCATCTGATTCGTCCCGCGCTCTATGGTGCCTATCACCATATCCAAGAAGTGCAGCCGCGCGGAGGACCCGATGAGCGCGCCGAGGTGGTTGGGCCCATCTGTGAAACTTCGGATATCCTCGGAAAGGACCGACTCCTCTCAAGAGATGCCCGCGAGGGTGACTGGCTGATGATCTGCGACGCGGGAGCTTACGGAGCTTCGATGGCGAGTCGCTACAATCTTTTTGAGCCAGCTTCAGAGTGGTTCTGGGAGGGGAGTGAGGTTCGAGAGAGTGACTCTAGAAGTACCCTTTCAGTAAGCGCTTTTCACCCCAGGTCGCCTCAAACGCCTGGCCACTTGAGACTGCGGCGACGCCTGCGGGGGTCCCAGTAAACACAAGATCCCCGCTCTTGAGCGCGAAATGCTCGGCTGCGTAATCCACACAAGCGCGGGGAGTTAAGCGCATTTCTTGTGCGCGACTTTTCTGGCGGGTTAAGCCATCGACTTCGAAGTGAAACTCTTCGGATTCTGAAAACGCGCTCCAAGGAAGCCACAATCCCGTGACCGCAGAGCGCGGAAACGCCTTAGAAATTTCCCAGGGGTGCCCGGCTTTTTTGAGTCGCGCTTGCAGATCTCGCAGCGTCAGATCCAGACCCAGCGTAAAGGCTTCGGGTTTTAGATCCGACCCGAGTTTTAGCACGATCTCGCACTCTGGGTGGACTTCGCCCTGACCCGTCGGCAGGCCTAAAGGCCCGGCAAGGGGGGATTGGAGCAAGCAGCTTGGGGGCTTTAAAAAGAGAACAGGCTTTTCGGGGATGGCCTCCCCGAGCTCTCGAGCGTGCTCGAGGTAGTTCTTCCCGAGGCAGATGATCTTGTCCATGTACCGAAGACTAACATTGTGACCTTGACCCGATGCCTTTTTTTGTACAGAAGAGGGCAATGGCAACTGCTCAAACTGAAACAAAAAAGACTCCCGATTACTCCCGTAAGACCCTCCGCAAGATGGGCCGCGTGAAGCGTATGGAAAAGCTTGCAAAGGATCCTGAGTTTAAGAAGGCGTTTTTTGAAGGTCGCGCGAAGCGCTCTGCAGACAAGAAGCTCGCGTACCGTAAGCGTTACGCGAAGAAGTAGTCGGAACGCTTTACTTTTTCCCCTGAAATCAATTCTATTGGTTTAACCATTGATTTACGCAGTGTGTCATGTTAGCCTCGCCCCCGTATGTCGTGGCAAATGTGGAACACCTTCAAGCCCGGACCCCGGTTTGAAGTGCGCAGAATCTGGGGGTCGGCTCTCGCGCTGGGCTTTTTGGCCGCGCAGTTTGCTCACGCCATCCCCTCGGAACCTACCTCAAGCGACGACTCTTTAGCGCACCGGAGGCGAGATTGGACTCAATCCGCAGGAGTCGTAGGGGCTGTGTACTCAAGTGGGTTGCCATCGCAGGCGTTTGAGCTCTCGCTTAAAGGCCGTACGGAGGGGCGCTACCTGCGGATCGGGGGCAGTGCTTATGCTCGCCTCGATACGGTTCGCAGAGGAGACACCGCCTTTGCTGCGCCGGAGTTTTTTGTTCAGCTCAACCCGACGCTCTCCGAGGTTGAGCTCACTGTGGGACGCAAGCTCTGGGGCTGGAGCGCATTGGATGAGGCCTGGGATCTGGGGGTCTATCAGCCGCGATTGAGGTTGGATTATTTTCGTCCTCAATCGCAGGGACTCTTTGGAGTTTTTGTGGGCCAGGAGCGCAAGAGTTTCGGCTGGCAGCTGCTTGTGTCTCCGCTTTATCTTCCTGAGCAAGGAGCGTCGTTTCAACTCAAAGACGGAAAGTGTACTTCGGATAGTCCTTTTTTTGCGTGTCCTTCGTCGCAAGTGCTGATTTTCGATGAGAAGACGCCGATTCGTTATCGGCTTGAAACTGGGCCCTTAGGGAAGATCATCGGTAATCCTGGAGTGGCGGCGCAAGTGCGAGTGGGCTCGACGCAAGAGCCGCGCATCGTTCTGGGAGGCGCGCTTAAGCCTGTCTCTCAAATTCAGATCCAGTATTCGGGTTATTTAGATCTCCAAAGTCTTGAGGCCAACGTCAGTCTGCGCCCTCGCGTAGCTTATCATCGGGTGTTGAGTGCAGACGCGATCGTTCCTTCGGGTAATTTTGAGGGGCGTGTTTCGTTCGTCGATGAGGCGCCGGTTCAGGACTCGTTTGACGGTGTCTCTACTTATCAGCGGATTGGTGAAACAAGAATTCTCAATCCAGCTCTGCGCTATCAGATTCACTCTCGTCTGAGCTTAGGCATGGACTATCTGCGCGTTTTTGGGGGCAATGCGGAAGACGTAGGACCACTCTCCAAAGGCTCTGGAAGTATCTTTGAGTCCCGCTTTCCTTATCAGGAAGCCGCGCGCGCGCGAGTCTCTGCGGATTTGGGTAGCTGGTCGTCAGGGAGCATTCAGGGAAGTGCTCAGACCACAGTTGATCTCGAGAGTCCGGGGAGCTTCAACACTCTTGAACTAGAGTTTCAATCGCGCTCACGCTGGAGTGCAAGCCTTGGCGTTGACTTGCTGGGCTCAAGTGTCGCGTATCGTGCAGGGAGTGGCGAGCCCGACTTCATCAGTCGTTATCGAGGGATCGATCGACTGAGGGGAGGTTTTCATGTTTCGTTTTAAGCGGATTTTGATCGTCTCGGCTTTGATTTTATCCTCCTCTTGCAGCTCCAAGCTCAATGACGATGTAGCGCATGGCGCTCCGGTCGAAGTCGGAGGCAAGTTCTCGGGCTGCCTTGCGGGCTATGATGAAAAACTTTTTCGCTACTTTTCTGGTGCATCTCACGAGCAGGAGATGTCAGGTTTTTTTGATTGCGTGAGTGAAGCGTTTCGTACTTTCGGCGAGTTCACGAGGGGACGAAACGAGGATCGTTTCGAAGCCAATGAGCTAAAAGGCTTTCTTGAGCGCTATTTTTTAAAGACTCAGAAAATTCCAGTCCGACTTCTTTCGGAGCTTTTTTTGTTAAAGCAGGCGCTCATCGGTGGCTCGGAGTCAAGCGTGAGTCGTGCGGAGCTAGAGCTGACGCGCGAGCGCATGAAGGTTTTAAAAACCGAGGCTTTAAGACTCCTTCGCTACATGCCGCTTCGCTCATCAAAGACGAACTCCATGAGCGCGCTTGAGCTAGATCGTGCAACAGATGCGGCTTCGCTTGTGGCTAAAAACTTAGGTGCAATGCTTTCAAGCACGACTGGGCGCTACAGCTTTGAGCGGTTCGAAGCCCTGCTGACTGAGCTCGAAAGTGTGATCTCTCCTCAGGGTGAGTCCACATCGCTTGGAGACGTACGTCGCGCGATGCCTCTGATTGCAGCTTTAAAGAGCGTGTTTATTTCACAATCCAAAGAGGGGCTAGAGTCATCGGATTGGCCAAAGCTCTTTGAAGTGATTGCGGATAGCTACGGCTTGTATTTAAAACTCGCACACCTCAATGCGAGTACTGAGGACGCGCTCAGTGGAGCGGGTCTGATTCGACTTGAGAAGCTCATTGGGCACTCAAAGTCTTTCATGATCAAGATTGTTTCGCAGCGTGAAAAAGCTGAGATCTCGCTGAGCGCATTTGATGATGTGATTGATGCGCTTGGAACGCAAACTGCCTTTGTGATCCCATACCGGGGGATCGCACTTAAGCTTGCGCTGCGGCCCATTGTACAGAGACTGATGGGCGGTACAGAGTTAGGGGAGACCGGTCGCGAGGCGCAGGCGCTCACCGTATCGGCAATTCGGGGTGGCTTTACGATCCTTGAGCAGTGGTTAGAAACACAAAAAACGCTCGAGAAACTGTATAGCACTTTAGGTGGGACTCAATCTGAGTATTCGAGGAGTGATCTCTTAAAAGTTATCGAGCAGATGGATCTGAAGACCGAGCGCGTGGAGCGCTTGATTCGTACGCATCTGCCGCTATTTCAGATGAGTGATGCGAGGGCTTCTTTTTTTACGCGCACACGATCGGATCTTTACTCCTACCGCGGTCTTTCTCGCATGCTTTGGCTTGAGACGCAGGCGAGAGCTTTTTTTCGCGGATACGCAGGCGATGTCGCTCGTGCTGAGAGCCAGAGTTACTTGTATGCTCAGGAGTGGAGCTTGATTTACACGGAGTTCTCTGAGCTTGCGTTTGATATCGGACTTTTTGATCGACGCAAGCTTGATCGCGGAGCAGGTCGATTCCGTGATGCAAATCTTTTTACACCAAGTGGAGATGGAGACCAGAGGATGACTTTGGCTGAAGCCACAGATCTCATGGCAAATCTCATGTCCGCCCGAGCGCTTGCTCGAGATGTGCACGAGGGGGCGCGCCGTGCTTGCCCAAAGACAGGACGCAAAGATCCTTTTGGTGAAGCCCTCATTGGAGCGAAGTGTTTTAGAAGGCACTTCTTTGATAACGTTGCGACTTATTGGGATCACATGCCCGAGCTCTATCGCTACTATCAGGGCTTAAAAGCGGATCAAAAACTCGAGTTTGAGCGTCAGTACGAGTCGATTGTTCGGCGTCTGGGTTACTCGGATGATCCGATTGAGTATCCAGACTCAGAGAGTTTCTCGACATTTGCACACTACATTGAAACACTCTTCGCAAAGTATGACCGGGATCGAAGTGGGTTCTTAGATACGCAAGAAACGATGAATGCGTTTTACCGGTTTGAGAATACCTTGCGTGCGATCCCAGAGCTTCGAGACTCCGATCAGATGACTCTGCTTTCGCTTTTTGTGTACATTATGCAGGTGGGAGGCGCTCCTGAGTGCTTGCTTGAGAAAGCTGATTTCTGGCTCTTTAGTAAGGATCCGTCTGGATGGCGCGTGCGCGCTGATCGTGGGCGCGTGATTTCTGTTTTTTCAAAAATGCTAAAAACCTCGAATGGCAGTGGCGCAGTAACTTTTACGTCGCACCCTCGAGTACCGGTGGATCGCAAAGGTCCTGTGAGTATGGAGACGCTCTGGGACGAGCTCCCTTAAGTCGAACGCAGAAGGCTGCGCGCGCGCTCAAAAACCGAGTCAAGCATCGGCTCAGTGAGTCGGCCCGTGAAAGTGTTTTGTTGACTGGGATGATACGAGCACAGGAGAGTTTGAGTGGAGTTCAGCTTGGTTTCGATGAGGTGTCCAAAGCGGATCGTTGTTTTTGTGGCGGCAAGAGCGCTCCACGCCGCTTGATGAGCGATTTGTCCAAGCGCGACGTAGACTCGCGCGTTCACGAGCGCCTGAAGCTCCTGCTTGAGATAGGGCGCGCAGGTATGGAGCTCCTGAGCGGTGGGTTTGTTCTGAGGGGGCGCGCACTTTAGGGCTGCGGTGACGTAGGTGTTGATTAGTCTTAGGCCATCCGAGCGCGATTGAGATGTGGCTTGGTTTGCGAACCCGGCACGGTGAAGTGCACGGTAGAGCCAGAGTCCGCTTTGGTCTCCGGTAAACATACGGCCCGTCCGGTTTGCGCCGTGAGCGGCTGGCGCAAGACCAATTAACACAAGCTCCGCTTGAGGGTCTCCGAAACCCGGTACCGGACGACCCCAGTAGGTCTGTTCGCGATAAGCGCGGCGCTTTTCTAAGGCAACTTGGCTGCAGTGGTCTCTCAGGCGCTTGCAGCGATTGCAGGCGATGATGGACTTTGTGATTGAGCTCAGGCTTGGGGGCATGGGTATGGGGAGGTGGTACCAAAAAACTGGCTGCATCAATTGAGTAAAAGCATCCCCAGGCTGCTTATTGGATCTCAATGCCTCACTCGATGCCTCACTCAACGCGGCCAGCTTGAAGTGGCTTGATGACGCGCAGGGTCGTCGCGTACCTTTCAGTCACCATGTCTCATCGCCGCTACTTCACCACCCCTCTCTATTACGTCAACGCTCGCCCCCACTTAGGGCACTCTTACACGACGATTTTGGGCGACGTCCTGAAGCGCCACTCCGTTCAGCGAGGCGAAGTGGTCAGTTTGCTCACCGGCACCGACGAGCACGGCGAAAAAATCGAGCAGAGTGCAAAAAAAGAGGGTCGGGAGCCTCGCGAGTTTGTGGATGAGGTTTCAGCCGACTTCCGCCGCACTTGGGACGCGATGGAGATCAGCTATGACATTTTTTATCGCACGACCGATGCTGAGCACGTGCGCAAGGTCAAATACGCGCTCCAGTCTTTGAAAGACAAAGGTGAGATCGTTTTTCGCGAGTACGAGGGCAATTACTGCTTAGGTTGTGAGCGCTTTCTCACCGAGACGGAGCTCACGCTCGAGGGTTTTTGCCCGGATCATTTAAAGAAGCCAGAGTACCGAAAAGAGTCCAATTACTTTTTCCTGATGAGCAAGTACCAGGATCAGCTGCGAAAACATATCGAGGCGCATCCCGACTATATTCAGCCGGAACACTATCGAAACGAGATTCTGTCGTTCTTAAAGCAGCCCCTTGCCGATCTTTGCATCTCGCGCCCGAAGTCTCGCCTCACTTGGGGGATTGAGCTTCCGTTTGATTCAAACTTCGTGACCTATGTTTGGTTTGATGCGCTTTTAAACTATCTTGCAGCGACAGGTTGGCCTGAGAAGTTTGATCGCGAAATGTGGTCCTCCTGTACCCACTTGATCGCGAAAGACATTCTCAAAGCTCACTGCATCTATTGGCCAACGATGTTGCTTGCGCTTGGTGTGGGACTACCGAAAGGTCTGTACGTGCACGGGTATTGGGTCATTGATGGGGCGAAAATGTCGAAGTCCCACGGCAAAGTTGTGCGACCACTCGAAGTCGAACAGCTTTACGGCCAGGACACGATGCGCTTTTATCTTCTGCGCGAGATGTCTTTTGGTTTGGATTCGACTTTTACTTACGAAGCGTTCGTCAATTGTGTAAACGCGTACCTTGCGAACGGCATCGGAAATCTCGTCTCGCGTGTGATGACGTTGTGTCAAAAGAACTTCCACGGATCCTTCGATCTTGGATCGCTCAATGATGCAGACAAGAAGCTACTCGAAGCGCGTAAATTTGCAGTCTCGCACTGGGATCAAGGATTTACGGAAATTAAGTTTCAGAACGCACTTAAGTCCTGGAGTGATCTCGTGACTGCAGTGGATCTCTACGTCAACGAAATGAAACCCTGGGCCCTTGCAAAA
>JBILEK010000057.1:0-17851 GCA_044352155.1 Bdellovibrionia bacterium | reverse complement strand
TCAAGTTGTTCTGGGGGTGTGCTTGAATGCGATTCAAACACTAGGGGTGCTGATTTACCCAGTGCTGCCTCATGCTTCACGCGCGATTCTTCGGGCGCTCGGCCATCCCGGGGATCCTGCAAAGAGTGTGGAGCTCGCGCTTGAGCTGCGATCTGAGTTTAAACTCTCGCCCGAAGTGCCAAAGCTCTTCATGCGAGTGCAGATGCCCTCCGTAGACTAAGAGCGCGGCTTGGGCAGTGAAGTAAGCGGAGGAAGCGGCTCACGTTCTTTTCGCTTTTGTGGAGCGCGAGATTCGCTACGAGTGCCCTCAGCCGGAGGGCGTTTTTGATCGTGCCGAGAGCGACCCCCCTTTGCGCCGCGTGGAGAGTGATCACCACCCTCTGTGCTTGGACTGATCTTGCGGTTTAAGAGCGTCTCGATCTGCGCTAAGCACTGACGATCCGTCGCTGTGACAAAACTTGTCGCTTTTCCTGATGCAAGAGCGCGACCCGTACGACCAATCCGATGAACATAGTCAGAGGCATCGCGCGGAAGATCGTAGTTCACAACATGGGCTACGCCGTCAACATGGATCCCGCGACCGATCACATCGGTAGCGATCATGATGCGGTATTTGCCTGCTTTAAAGTCTTCAAGCGACTTTTCCCGATCCGACTGACGCAATCCCGAATGCAGGTGGGTGGCATCATAGATCCCCAATCGATGGAGCGAGTGCCACAGACGCGAAGTGCGGTCTTTGGATTTTGTGAAGATAAAGATGCTCCCTGGTTCGTGATCAAAAATACGTCGTAACTCACGGAGCTTGTTTTTTTCGTCCGTGAAAATGAAATTTTGCTCCACTGTCGTTGCCGCGGAGACGGGCTTACCGATACTGATCCGCTCCGGTTCGCTGAGGATGCGACGTCCCAGCTGCTCGACGTTCGGAGGCATGGTGGCTGAGAGCAAAAGAGTCTGCCTACTTTTGGGTGTTTTAACTAGGATCCGCTGGAGTTGATCCGAAAACCCCATATCCAGCATGCGATCTGCTTCATCGAGCACGACGTACTCAAGATAATCGAGCCACAAGTTACCGCGATCCAAGTGATCACAAAGTCGCCCGGGAGTCGCCACAAGTACCTGAGGGTAGTTTTGTAAAGCAATGTCATCCTGACGCAGAGGGACTCCACCGATCAAAGAGGCTGATCGAATTCCCATGGGAGTTCCAAACTGCTCCAGGACGACTTGGGTTTGAAGCGCGATTTCGCGACTTGGCGCGAGCACGAGTCCGTACGTGCCTTCACGACCTTTGAGCTTTTCAATCATCGGCAGAACGAAGGCCGCAGTCTTTCCGGTCCCCGTTTGAGCAGAGACGATGAGATCTCGACCTTGCAGGACTAAGGGAATGGTTTTCTCCTGCACCGGGGTAGGTCGCTCAAATTTTGCTTTCTTGAGCAGATCGAGGAGCTCGGGACTGATTCCAAGATCTTGCCAGTAGGACGATGAAGAGGGGGGGGGTGTTTGTTCGTTCATGGATCAGTCATTACCTCTCTCAGACGCAGAGCGGTGGCAACCGCAAACAGGCTCGGACGTCCGCGAATTCTAGTTTTTCTTTGACCTGTCTTCTCGAAATTGATAATCGATCTCAATAAGAATGCTCGCATGAAAGGTTGCTCCCGATGCTTCAAGTTTTCAGTTTTTTGGCTCTGATTGCACCGACTCTCGCTTCTGCATCCGCAGACCTTGTGGTGTACTCCTCACGGAGTGAGCCTTTGATCCGCCCTGTTCTTGAGGCGTACCAAAAGGTGAGCGGCAATACGCTCCGCCTCGTGACCGACTCGGCTGAGGGGCTCATTGAGAGGATTGCTGCAGAAGGTGAAAAAACCTCAGCGGATGTCTTGATGACAGTCGATGTAGGCAATCTTTCAGAAGCCCGTGCGCGCGGGATCCTCTCGCCCATGAGATCTCAGGCGATTGAGAAAAATGTTCCGATCTCTTTGAGAGATGAGAGCGGACATTGGGTTGCAGTTTCGCGTCGCATGAGGACCATTTTCTACAATCCATCCAAAGTAAACCCTCAAGACCTTTCGACCTACGAGTCGCTTGCAGGAGCGCGCTGGAAAAAACGACTTTGCTTGCGCTCTTCTAAAAAAGTCTACAATCAGTCTCTTGTTGCATTGATGATCGCAGATCTTGGTGAGCAAAAGACCGAAGAAGTCGTTCGGGGTTGGATCTCAAATCTTGCAACCGATGTTTTCCCTGATGATACTAAACTTCTTGAGGCGATTGCATCAGGGCGATGCGATGTGGGGATCGCAAACTCATATTATTTCGGTCGACTCGAAAAGAAAAACCCTGCGATCTCAGTGCGACCTTTTTGGCCTAACCAAAGTGGCCGAGGTGTTCACGTCAACATCTCGGGGGCCGCAATCGTAAAGAATAGCTCCAACAAAATCGAAGCGCAAAAATTTATTGAGTGGTTACTCACGCCTGAAGCGCAGAAGATTTTCGCTGAGACCGGAATGGAATACCCCGTCGTTTCATCGGTTAGTCTCGATCCAGTCCTACGCTCTTGGGGCCAGTTTAAGAGCGATCCCACTCCGCTAACTCGTGTGCGAGAGCTCCAACCCGTTGCTGTGCGCTTGATGGACCGTGTCGGGTACCACTAGTTTTCCAATCCGATCAGGATGGTTTTTAGTCTCGCTTTTGATCGCTTTAGGCTGCGCGATTCCACTGGGTTATCTTGGAGTGCGTGGTTTTTTATCGCCCGTGGATCTGGAGAACTGGAGGCACCTGAGCGAGTATGTGCTGCCACGCGCTTGGATGAATACGCTACTTCTCTCACTGAGTAGCGTGATCGGGGCGTCAATTTTAGGTGTGGGTTTTGCCGCACTTTTAGTTCACTTTGAGTTTCCCGGCAGAAAAGCGATGCAAGGACTCTTAGTGCTGCCGCTCAGTTTGCCTGGCTATGTGATTGGATTTACTTGGCTCGGGATTTTAGATTACAACGGACCTGTACAGGGATTTATGCGCATGCTTGGATTTGACGCCCTCTCTTTCCAAGTGCGGGGACTACCGCTCCTCGTGATGGTGTTTTCAGTTTCACTGTATCCGTATGTCTATCTGCTCGCCAAGAGTGCTTTTGAGTCGTTGGATCCGCGCATGCCTGAGGCGGCGCGCACTTTAGGAGGTAGTAGCGCTCGCATGAGGCTACGTCTAAGCGTGCCGTGGATTTTTGGTGGAGCAAGCTTGGTGTTCATGGAGACGATTGCAGACTATGGAACTGTGATGGTTTTTAACTTCGACACTCTGAGTGTCGCGATCTTAAAAGCATGGAAGGGGCTGTTTTCGTTTGAGAGTGCTGCACGAATCTCGGCAGTTTTAGCTTTTTTTGTAGTTCTCATCGTTCTAGGGCTTGAGTCTCCTCTGCGAAGACGCCTGGTCGGTTCGCGCTCGTTGTGTGAGCCTCCTGCGCGCGTACGACTGAGCGGCGTTCGAGCGCTCGCCTCAAGCGCTTTGTGTTGCGCTGTATTTGGGCTTGGGTTTGCAGTGCCACTCGCGCAGCTTTTTGTTTGGGCGATCCAGACTGAAAGTTCGGGAGCTTGGCAGAGAGTTGCGCCTTTCGTGGTGAGATCTTTTGGTGTTGGAGCTCTTGTGGCAGGTTTTGGACTGGGATTATCGCTTTTTTTGGCGATGAGTGTGCGATTTGCGCCTTCAGTGCTCGTGCGTGTGAACGCTCGTATTGCGACTTTGGGGTACGCTATTCCTGGAGTCGTCCTTGCTGTGGCGATTCATGCAGTTACTTATGTCGCAAGTCGCTCGCTTGGAGCTTGGCTTGCACAAGTAGGAGTGCTTTGGGTTGCGGCACTGCTGGTACGGTTTAACAACGTAGGTTATCAGCCGATTCGGCGAGGATACGAAAGAATTTCGGAGCGCTTAGATGAGGCATCGGTTGTGCTCGGTGCGGGGCAGCTGAGAACCGTTTGTCGGATTCATGCTCCACTTCTTTGGCGAGCGTTTGGAGTTTCGACTCTTTTAGTGTTTGTGGATGTCCTAAAAGAGGTTCCCATCACTTTGATGATGCGTCCAACGGGATATGAGACTCTCGCGGTGCGTGTGGTTCAGTTCACGAGTGAAGGACTCTGGGCTGAGGCGGCGTTTCCGTCTCTGTTGATCGGTGCGGTGGGGATCGTGCCTGCGTTGCTACTTGCACGTGGAGAGAGAGTATGAGTTCTTTTTTATCTGTCCAAGCTGTGCATGCAGCTTTAGGCTCGATGAAAGTGCTTGAGGGCGTCGAGTTTGATCTTCGAGAAGGAGAGTGTCTCTCGATCTTAGGATCAAGCGGATCTGGAAAGACGACTCTCTTGCGTGTCATTGCAGGACTTGCGCAAGCATCGAGAGGATCCATCAGACTTTCAGGGCGTGTTTTGTTCGACTCCGACCAAGGCGTGAGTGTGCCGTGTCATCAGAGGAAGGTAGGCGTTGTTTTTCAGGATCTTGCGTTGTTCCCTCACTTGAGTGTTTCAGAAAACATTCAGTACGGAATCGCTCATCTCTCAGTGCAGTCTCAGAAACAGCGATGTGACGAGGTTTTGAAGCTTGTCGGACTCAAAAGCCTTGAGAATCGCATGCCTCATGAAATCTCAGGAGGCCAGCAGCAGAGAGTCGCTCTTGCGCGAGCGCTTGCCCCGCGTCCTGAGCTTATCTTATTTGATGAGCCGTTCTCGAGTCTCGATCAAGCCTTGCGGCGAGATCTTTCTTTGGAGGTGAGAGATGTGCTTAAGACAGCGGGGACTTCAGCCATCTTCGTTTCGCATGACCTTGATGAGGCGTTTGATTTTGGTGATGAGATTGCACTTCTGGACTCAGGGCAGATCCTGCAGCGCGATCGTGCGCTTGAGATTTATCGCTTTCCTCAGTCGATCCGTGCTGCCTGCGCACTTTCAGAGGTGAATTCGCTTAAGGTGCTCAAGCAAGATGGGCAGAGCGTGTGTTTAGAAGGAGCGCTCATGTGGGAGTCGCCAGTGCCTCTCCCGCCTGGAATAACACACTGGCTACTGAGGCCTGAGGAGCTCGTCATTGACTTAGAGAATCGAGGGTGGCCCGTACAGGCGGGGCGTCGGTTGTTTCGTCGCTCCGGATGTCTGGTAGAAGTTCGCTTTGCACATGGCAAGTCGGCTTTGGTTTGGGATGAGCGAGGGGATACCGTTTTTAGTAGCGTAATCCCAAGTCCTCGGACATTAAAGTTTGCAGACTCATTGGGAAAGGTGTGGAGCTCAGCATGACGATCGAGACTTTGCGAAAGCTTGGGTTTTGCGAAGGCGTCTCTTTATTGGCGCTCCTGTTTTTTGCGATGCCGCTTAAGTACCTGGCTGGGATGGCTTGGGTAGTGAGTGTGGTGGGGATGATTCATGGCGTCTTGTTTATCGCTTACGTCGCGCTTGCAGCGCGGGTTTGTCTTGAGCATGGCTTTGGATTCGTACGTTGGATATTGCTTTGTGGCGTTGCTTCAATCCCGTTTGGTCCGTTTGTTTTTGACCGACGTCTCTTTCCGCGTGTGGATCTTTAAGAGAGCTGGGATCGAGATTGACCTCCCGACTCAGACGCGTATCCTTTAGAGGGCTTAAGGTGGCCAAAAGTGTCAAAGACTAAAGTCTATTACCTGGATGACGAACCAGACTTGCTTGATCTTTTCTCGCACACGTTCACTAGTCCTGAGGTTGAAGTAAAAACCTTCACCGATGCGAGTGAGTTTACGCTTGCCGTGCAGGCAGAGCGACCCGATGTGGTGTTTTTGGACTTTAGGCTCTCGCAATCGAGCGGGTACTCGATTGCGCAAAACCTTGATCCTTCGATTCGAAAAGTGCTGATTACGGGAGACGCCTCGGTCACGGAGTCACACTCGTTTGAGCGCGTGTTTGAAAAACCCTACTCGATCCCGATGATTAAAGAGTATTTGAAGAACGTCTCAAAAAGGTAACAGCTGAGACAGGGCCTAGAAATCCATCCGCTCTCGCGGCGGAGCGATATCGACGATATCTTGAAGTCTTAAACTGAGATTGGGTTGATCTTGGGTCCAGTTGGAGTGCATTGCTCGATCCAGGAGAGCGTTGAGTTTGAGAATCTGCAGTCCGTCGCGCGCGACTTGATACGCAAATTTGGGCGAGCTTGCTTCTTTCAGGGAGTAAGATCTCCAGACAAAATAGGCCTGAAGCTTGATCCAATCCATTCTCGGATGATCTGGTTCAAACCCGCGAGGAGCGCGCGTGGCTACGCGCTCATCAGAGAATCCAGTTGAAAACCGTGCTCGAAACGCTCGGTTTCGAAAGAGCTCATCAAAAGGCCTTGCATCTTGAGCGATCGCGTTTCGAATTGAGCGGAGTTGGCGTGAGGAGGGGAGGTACAAGCCGCCGGCTAGAATAAAGTACTCTTGATCCTCTTCGTTAGCTTGGATGACGAAGTAAAGGCTCGGATTGTGCTCAAAGCGTGACTCTGAGGGTCGAGTGACGTTATAGGAGAGCCAATCTTTATACAGGCTCTTATGCTCGTGAGCTTTTTGAGTAGAGCGTTTTATGCGAGCAATCCCTTTTTGCGGAAAATGGTAGCCCGGCGCGTGACCAGAGAGCTCGGACTTGAGGGTTTCAGCGAGCTTTTGAAAGGGCCTGCGCACCAGGAGCTCATAGTCTTCGCGATTACGCTCAAGCCACTTCAGACTTTTTTGTCGAGCAGCACTCCTCATAAACTCGAGAGTTTTTCGAGAAAAATTCGATGCATCCTTACGCGTTGACATTAGAGGAGACCTTTTTGGACGACTACTTGAAATTCTCGTAGAGAGATTCTTTAAGAAGTTTTGGGGACGGGCCAATCCATGCTCCCCCCTCTTTGAGATAAGTTGTCAGATCCTGCTTAAGTGCGTCGTTAATTTCAAGCTGAGTTTTCCAGCTCGAAGCTCGTCCTCCGCGACCATCATGGCCCGGCAGCAAAATCATTTCGGGGCGCGCGTGCTGCTTGATTTTTTGCAGACTCTCCCAATGCGCCTTAGGGTCGCCACCCGGCAGGTCATCTCGTCCAGTATCGGCGTAAAAAATCATGTCGGCGCCCAGAATAAATGGTCCCCAAATCGGCGTGATGCAATCCGGGGTGTGTCCTGGAGTGTCTAAAAGGATGAGAGGGGCTGCCGCAGTGGATAACGCAGTATCACGACTCACACGCAGATGAACTCGGCGCGAAGGACTTTTCTCGTGTTGAATCAGTGGAGCGTTCAGATGTTGTGCTAGCTGGGCTGCGTTTGAGACATGATCAGCGTGAGTGTGGGTGTCGATTACGGCGATAAACCGAAATCCCGAGAGCTTTGCAGTTTCATCAACAAGCGTCGCCCAGTCTTCGCGCATGGGATCTACAATGATGGCCTCTCGAGTTTGATCATTCCACAGCAAGTAAGTCATGTTGTCTTCGTTAACGATGGCGTGTGCTCCCCAGGGTGCAGGGATCTGTGAGCCATCCGAGAGCCAGGTTTGCACTTTTTTAATTTCAGTGGGTTTCATCTCGCGCTTCCTTGATTAGACGAGTCGTGACATTGCTGTCCAGAGGGACTGACTTGACAGAGCTCCTCTTTGAGAGTGGAGACTCGATTCCACGGCATCTTCGAGAGGAGGATCGCCATCCCGCAAAACCCGGTCGCTCCAGCCACGCTCAGTCCCGCCCCAACAAACGCGGTGAGAGCAAAAAATCCGGACCCAACCGTAAGCCCGAGCGCAACGGAGACAAGAATTAAAATGCCCGCAGCAAGTTGCACTTGTCGCATGAGCGGGAGATGATTTTTCTTTGCTGTGATGGTGGGATTTCCGGCGGATTTCCATGCCAGAATACCTCCAGCGTAGACTCGCGCACGAACCTTATCGCCAAAACCAAGACCGCGCAGCTGCTCTTCGGCAAGCTTTGCGCGCGCACCACTTCGACACAAAAGAACGATCTCTCGCGCCGTGAGCTGGTTGAGCACACCGGGTGCGACGGATACAAAATGCGAGAAAGGCACATTAATTGAGTGAGCAACATGCTCGGCTTCAAACTCGTCACGCTCACGCACATCTAAAATGACTTCTGACATAGGTTAATCGCCTTTCTTTTTTAGTTTTTTACAAAAAACCGACTCAATTGATTTCATGAGCGCGATGACTTTTTTGTTTGAAATACGATAGTGAACGAACTTGCCTTGTTTGCGCGACTCAATGAGTCCCTCAAGTCGCATGCGCGCAAGAAGCTGAGAAACAAACGACTGAGACTCGCCTGCAAACTCGACCAGCTCGCCTGCCGTTCTCTCGCCTTGGGTGAGCGCACAAAGCAACTTCAAGCGCGCAGGGTGAGCAAGAGCTTTGAGAGTCTTGCTGACTTCAAGCGCTTGGGTGTGAAGTTGGGGTTCCATATTTTATAAATATATAATTAAATAATAATATGAGTCAATTAAAAAAATGAACCCCTAAAGTTGTGTTATACTGAAAGGCAACGCAGCCTTAAATCGTTGTAATGGAGAGGGTTTGTGGGTTTTTTGGGTAGGGTTTTTATCGCAGTTGTGGCTTTCTATTCCGGGTGCTCTGCCCAGGTCGTGGGTAGCACCGCGGATCTCTCCAATCAGAGTGACGGTTTATCTAACTCGGTTCATCGCATGTTCACGACTCAGGCGAAGTATGCTGCCAACTTTGGCTCTCCCAATCAGGCGGATCTGCTCTGTAAGGCTCAAGCCCAGGCTGCCGGGCTCACTCGCGATTATCGCGCGATTGTGGGCAACTCAGAGCAGAGGCCTTTTGATCGCTTTCAGAGTCAGGCTGCCGTAAAGATTTACTCTGCTTCTTTGGGGTTTCTAGATCTAGCTCCATCACTGATTGACGTCCTCAATGGGGGAAACCTTGATCGAGCTCCTTGGTTCGATCAGTATGGAGCGACTTATTCCTCGTTTGATACTTGTGTCTGGACAGGTTTTGATCCCGTCAACACGTGCTCGGATTGGAGTTCGACCTCGCTCGCAGAGTCGGGCTCTGGTGGGGACTCATGGTATCCCGGAAGCTGGTTGGAAAGCTGCCCCTCGGCCTGCAGTGTGCTCCGTAGGTTTTACTGTATCAGTCCGGCGCTTGTGGATGGGGATTGGGTTTACTGATTAAAACTGGCTTTGTTCTTTGTGGCAGATCAAATCAAGCCAGACCAGTTCCCAGTTCAGCCTGTAGTCGCTACTTCAATCAACGACGCAGTCAGTTTTTGCTGATTATTCCCAGATCGTATCTTCGCCCTTGAGCCAGGCCTTCACGTTTGCGGTGGTCACAGACTTCGGGCGCTCGATTGCGAAACCAAGTGCCCTTGACCAGATGAGGGAAGCCAAAACTCCAAGCGCACGCGAAACACCAAAAAGCACAGTGTAATAATCGTACTCCTTCACTCCATAGTGAACGAGGAGTGCTCCTGAGTGTGCATCGACGTTTGGCCAGGGATTTTTGATTTTTCCTAAGGACTGGAGAATCGGCGGAACCGACTCGTAGATATTCCAGACAGTGTTCACAAGAGAGTCTTTGCTCATGTGCTTTTTTGCAAACTCCATTTGAGCAGTAAAGCGGGGGTCAGTCTTTCTTAAAACCGCATGACCGTAGCCAGGGACGACCTTACCTTCGGAGAGGGTCTTTTTTACATAATCGCTGATTTGCTCTTTTGAGGGCGTTTCGGTGCCGAGTGATTTTTGCATCTCAAAAATCCACTTGATGACTTCCTGGTTGGCTAGGCCGTGAAGGGGGCCTGCGAGTCCGTTCATTCCTGCGGCATAGGCCAGATAGGGGTCAGCGAGTGCGGATCCCACGAGGTGAGTGGTGTGTGCCGAGACATTGCCGCCCTCATGATCAGCGTGGATCGTGAGATAGAGGCGCATCATCTCGGTGAATCCTGGACTATCCTCTCCCATGAGGTGTGCCATGTTGGCAGCCCAGTCAAGATCAGTGCGGGGCTCAATCGTTTTTCCACCTTTGTACTTGCGTCGATATACATAGGCTGCAATCTGCGGGAGACGCGCAATGAGGTTCATCGAGTCTTCAAACGCTGCATCCCAGTAATCTTTTTTGTTCATCCCCTTGGAGTACTTTGCAGCGAAAATCGACTCAGTCTGAAGTGCCATGACACCAATCCCAAACTGGGTCATTGGATGGGCGTCAATGGGGAGAGCGTCGATCGCTTTCCATGCGTGGGCCGGAACCTTCGAGCGTAAACTCCAGTCTTTGGTCAGTGCTTGGACGTCAGCCTCGCTCGGGAGCTCGCCGGTGAGCATGAGATAGAAAATCCCCTCTGGAAGAGGCTCAGTGCCACCTTTAGCCTTTGGAAGTTTTGCTTGAAGCTCAGGAATCGAAAATCCTCGAAACCGAATTCCTTCCTGAGAGTCCAGAAGCGAAGTCTCGTACACCATCCCTGTGATCCCACGCATACCTTGATAGGCTTGTGCGAGTTGAACCTCTCCAATCTTTCTTGCGCCATGCTCTTTGAGAATGTCTTTGATTTCTACGGACAGAGCTTCGGCCTTCGCCTTAAAGAGGTTTTTCAGTTTTTCCATGATCAAAGCCTAACAAAACCGCACACTCTCCTGCCATTTGAAAAATAGAGGCCGCGGCGCGTAAAGTCTGACCTTATTGGGCAGAGGTCGTATTTTGGCGCAAAGTTTATGCGCCTTTTTTCATCCGGTCCTCAAAGGCGGCAAGTGCAGCTTTTGCACCTTCCCCCATCGAGATGATGATTTGCTTGTAGGGGGTGGTCGTGACGTCACCTGCGGCGTAGATCCCTGCAACACTGGTGCGACCTTTAGGGTCAACGACGACCTCCCCAAACGGCGTCAGTTCCACCACGCCCTTTAAGAAAGAGCTATTGGGCAGAAGACCGATCTGAACAAAAACTCCGTCGAGTTCCAAGTGCTCCAGTTTTTCGGTCTTGCGATCTTGGTACTGAAGACCAGTCACACGCTCTCCGTCGCCCAAGACTTGCGTCGTCTTGGCGGATGTCACGATGGAGACGTTCGGCAATGAGCGTGCTTTGTCGATCAGGATCTGATCAGCCTTCAGTGCATCGTTGTATTCAAAAAGGACTACGTCGCGCACAATGCCTGCGAGATCGATTGCAGCTTCGACTCCTGAGTTCCCGCCGCCGACGACAGCGACTTTCTTGCCTTTGTAGTAGGGGCCGTCACAGTGCGGACAAAAAGCTACGCCTCGTCCGAGGTACTCTTTCTCACCGGGTACTCCAAGTTCTCGCCATTTGGCACCGGTCGTGATGATGAGAGTTTCGGCGCTGAGTTTCTCGCCGCTCTCAAGCTCGAGACGATGAGGCGCTCCCGGGATCACGCGCTTAACGCGCCGGTGTTCAAGCTTGGTCACCGGATAAGCTGCGACGTGTTCAGCGAGTTTTGCTGAGAGCTCCGGACCTTCTGTGTAAGGGACTGAGATTAGATTTTCGATGCCTTTGGTCTCTTGGACTTGGCCGCCAAACTTTTCTGCAATCAGGGCAGTCTTAAGTCCTTTGCGAGCAGTGTAGATTGCAGCAGATGCTCCGGCAGGGCCGCCTCCGACGACTGCAACATCAAAGTGACCGAGCTCGACTTCTTTGTACTCGGTAGGCTTTGAGCCAAGCGCGCTTTCAAGCTTTGCGATCAGATCGATCAAAGCGATGCGACCTGAGTGAATCAGCTTTCCATCAATGACAACACTCGGCACACCTTGAATGTTTAAAGAAGCGATCTCATTTTCAGTGTACTGACCATCCACCATCGTGTGCTCGAAGTCAGGATGAATAGTGGCCATGAGATTTAAGGCTTGCACCACATCCGGGCAGTTCTCGCAGGTGAGGGAGATGTAAGTTTTGATCCGCACCGGACCTTGGATGCGGCGAATGCGCTGCTGAATTGCTTCGTCAGGGAGTTTACCTTTTTTGTCTGAGTTTAAGATCGCAAGAACGAGCGAGCTAAACTCATGCCCGCCAGGAATTCCTTGAAAGCAGATTCCAGACGCTTTTCCGCTCACTTCAAGATGGAAAGCGGGGATTGGAGAGTGAGACGTGCTGGATTTTACGACGACTCGAGGAGAGGTCTCTGCGACGCTTTGAAGTAAGTCAAGGAGCTGCTTTTGATCGGCGTGCGTGGACTCGTTATAGCGTAGTACGATCTCGCTTTCGAGTGATGAAAGCACTTGTTTAAGCTGATCTTTCAGTTCTTGATCAATCATTTGACTCTCTCTCCAGTTAAAAGGGCAGGCCTCCCCTCGTAAAAGGGATCGCCCGCCCTCTCGCTTATCTCACTTAAAAACGCTTAGATTTTTCCGACCAAGTTCAGGCCCGGCTTTAGAGTCTGTGCACCCGGCTTCCACTTTGCGGGGCAAACTTCGCCCGGGTGAGAGGCAACGTATTGTGCTGCGACTGTTTTGCGCAGCAACTCGTCGGCGTTTCGGCCGATTCCGTTGTCTTGGACTTCAGCGATCTTGATGCGACCTTCTGGATCGACAAGGAAAGTGCCGCGATAAGCTAAGCCTTCCTCTTCAATGTGTACGCCAAACGCGCGCGTGAGGTATCCGGTGGGATCTGCGAGCATCGGATACTGAATTTTTTTGATCGTCTCAGAGGCGTCGTGCCACGCTTTGTGTGTGAACTGCGTATCGGTGCTTACGCTATACACTTCGACTCCGAGCTTTTGAAACTCGGCATACTTGTCAGCCATGTCTCCGAGCTCCGTCGGGCACACGAAAGTGAAGTCCGCAGGATAGAAGAAAAAAATCGACCACTTCCCGCGCAGATCGTTCTGCGTCACGGTTTTAAATGAGTCCTTGTGATACGCCTGGAGTTTAAAATCCGGCACTTTGGTATTGATGAGTGTGTTCATGTAAAACGTTCTCCTTGAGGTGCAGTTTCGTCTTTTTAGTTCAATAATTGAAATCTAAAATATTTTATGCATAATAGATTTTGCCTATTGAGTTAAATTGCTGGAGTTATTGGTGAATTTTTCGCTCACACAACTTGAGTATGTTCTCGCGGTGCATCGACATGGTCACTTTGCGCGCGCGGCCGAAGCGTGTCGTGTGACTCAGCCCACGCTCTCGATGCAGATTCAAAAGCTTGAGGCAGATTTGGGTGTTGTGCTTTTTGACCGTTCAAAAAAGCCAATCCTTCTCACCGAGGCAGGGAAAAAGGCAATCGATCAAATCCAGACGGTGCTTTTTGAGGCGAAGAAAATTCAAGAGCTTGCAAGTGGAGCGGGTCTCGAGCGAGGCTCTCTTGTTCTTGGTGTGATCCCTACGGTTGCGCCGTATGTTCTGCCACGATTGCTTCCGGTGCTTTTGGCGCACTGGCCTGAGCTTGAGCTTACGATTCGAGAGCTTCAGACGCATCGAATTCTCGAAGCCCTTGATCAAGATGAGATTGATGTGGGCTTGCTTGCAACTCCCGTGGGTGTAGCGCGGATGTTTGAGTTTCCACTTTTTTATGAGCCCTTTGCAGTGCTTTGTCAGAAAACCCACCCCCTTGCTCGTAAGCGCAAGCTAGCGCATGAAGCTCTTGATCCATCGGATCTGTGGTTGCTCGAAGAGGGGCATTGCTTACGGAATCAGGTGCTTGATATTTGCGCAAGGAAACGCGGAGCATCGGATCGCAGCAAGTTTAGCTTTGAGAGTGGCAGTCTTGAGACGCTTAAGAGTTTAGTGAGCACGACGGGTGGAGTAACCTTGCTTCCGAGACTTGCGACTGATCGAATCGCTTCGAACACGACAATCGTTGAGTTTGAGCGTCCGATTCCGGCACGGCAAATAGGTCTTGTCCATCGGCGCGAGCACTACAAAGGGGAGCTCATCGAGCGACTTGGAGAGTCGATTCTGAGATCAATCCCTGAAGAGGTCAGAAAAATCAGATCAAAGGATCTCGAAGTCGTGCCGGTTGTTTAAGGGCACTGGCGAGTGAGGAGTTTAAGAGCAAGCGATTCGATCGAGATCTCATCGGCTTGAGACCGAGATTTGAGCGTGATCGCAACGTTCACGCGAGCAATAGGCTGTGAGTTGCACTTGCTCCAAAGCAGATCATCCTCGAGAGGCTCGAGCTTGAGGGTTAACTCTCTTGCACTGCTGAGCGCAGAGTTGACCTGAGGTCCGCGTGCACCTGCAAAAAAAAGCTCTATGCTCGCCTGCCCTTGAGACTGAGAGCTTAGGCGAGCGTGGCCGAGCAGAGTGAGAGCGCGGAGCGCGACTTGGTGATTTTTTTCGACTTGCAGAGGCACACTGAGACTACAAGTGAGTCGAGTGATTGATGATCCTGCTCTGGGTTGAGTGGTGAACTTTTTTAGGCGCGCGTGAAGTTGACCTTGATCATAAGTTGTTAAGGCGGAGTCCTTAGGACATCCTGAGCCCAAAAAAACTGGAGCTCCAGGTTTAGCTTTTGGGATGGGGTCGGAGTGAGTTCCGGCGCGAGATTGCTCAATGGCAAGGCTTTGGAGAGCGAGAATACTGATCAGGATGAGGGTGGAGTAGGTTTTGATCATCGGTGAGGCAGAGCAAATAGGGCTGGATAAGCTGCAAGCCAGACCCAAAAGAAACGGTTGAGTCCGAAAGCATAAGCATTTAGCACATGAAAGCAGAGTGCAAGAGCCACATAAGGAGCTCTTAAATCTGGGGCAAACACCACAATCGGGAAAGAGAGCTCAAACGTCAGTAGTATGGCGCTGAGTGCTTGTGTGAGACGGCGAGATCGAGAGAGCGCTTGAAGGCGTTTTGGAATATCAAGTGTTTCGAGTCGAAGTGCACGACCCAGTGCTTTTCCGCTCCACCACTGAGAATGAAACGTTTTATGGATGCCGCTCAGAAAAAGCGAAAGCGTGACTTGAATCCCAAGATAGACAAAAAACCATCTCTCATACTCCGGAAACAGCGCAACACCTGTGAGTGTGAGAAGAATCTGTAAAAGCATGGCATCACTTGCGCCTGCATAAGGCCCGCGCAGTTTTACAATCAAGAAAAGTTTTATCAAAAGGACGACGGCAAACGCTCGTGGATCCCAGAGAGTAACTATCGAAAACGCAGCAAGAGTGAGGAGCAGTGGAGTGAGAACAAGCTTTTTACGCTCAAGAAAAACCTGGGCGATCCTTTTGCGCAAGTAAAGCATCTCAGCGCATTCAAGGAGTAGTGCAACGAGCGTGAGCTTTTGGCAAAGTGAAAGTGCGTTCATTCTCGCTCCTCGGAGCGTAGAATCTCAGTTGTCGCTTGTCTGATCCGAAACTGGAGGGCTTGATTGCCTGAAAGGCTTTGGGCGAGTGCCCAGATCGTCTGATACTCAGCAGATTGAGAAAGTGGATGTGCTGGAGAGTTTCTGAGTTCTTGAACAAGCCGATCCACGCACGACAGGGAGAGGCGTTTAAAGTTTCCCTCTGGGTCAAATACGAGAGCATACCAAGAGCGACGCAGAGGCGGCAGTAGTTCGCGCCACTGGGGATCAGAGCGTAAACGCACTTCGAGCAAAAGAGGTTCGTCGATTTGATTGAAAAGCTTCCAAGAAGGAAAAAAAAGAGAAAGAATCCGTCCGATCATGCAGTGACATCCTGGGAGTACTCTTGCGCAGGGTCCTGGCGATAAAAGCGCTTAAGCTCAGCGTAAAGATCCGGGAGCTCCTTTTGGATGAGAGGAGCATTTAAGAAAAAAGCCTCACTAATCACGGCAAAAAACTCGGTCTCGTTCTCGCCCCCGTACTCGTCAAGCAAGAGTGACGCCCTGCCCTTGCCCTTTCTCAGTGCCTGAAAGTGACGTGTCATCACTTTGCTCCAGCGCTTAAGATCCGCTTGAGGTAGTGGTGGGGTGCCGTCGTACTCACCATCGGCAAGATCAATGATGTGTGCAAACTCGTGAATCACTGGATTGACTGCCTGCTCCGGATTAAGCCAAGAGTCGCGTACGTCGTCCCAAGACAGAACGATCGTACCCCACTCATGAGTCTCGCCTAAGCGCTCTTCCTCCTCCTCTCCAGGCCAGACGTAAGAGCTAGGATAGAGGATGATCTCACTTGCTCGCGAGTAAACGGAGAGATCAAGACCGAGAATTAAAAGGCAAGCGTTCGCTGAAACCACTGCACGCATCTGATCAGTGAGTTGAAGTCCGCCCGCAGCACTCCAGCGGAGCTTTTGTTCGAATTTTGGCACCAGCGTTCGTAAGCGCTTTTTTCGGGCGTCACTTAAGCTCTTTAAGGGAGGAAAGTGCGGAGCACAGAGCTCCTCCCATGGGAAGGGCGGATCGGCACGATGAGAAGTGAATAAGCACTTTAACCAGGACATCGACGTCGGGAGTATAACATGCGAGAGTCTTTGCGTGCGGACTGTATACGAGGGTGACGCCCTTTTGTGGCTTAAGCAAAAAGGAGTGCTCGAGGAGTGCTCCCTTGTGACGTCACTGCCGGATGTGTCTGAGTTTCCGCTCCTCAATCTTAATCAGTGGATCGAGTGGTTTCAAAGTGCGGCACAGACTGTGTTGCTCTCGACGCCTGATCAGGGAGTGGCAATATTTTATCAGACAGACTTAAAGCACGAAGGAGTCTGGGTTGATAAAACCTTTCTTCTACAGCAAGCGGCTCTGCTCACGGGACACTCTTTGTTGTGGAAGAAAGTGATTTGCAGAGTGCGCCCAGGGGAAGTCAGTTTTGGACGTCCGGCGTTTGGGAGTTTGGTATGTTTTTCTCGTCATGCTCGAGCGGATCGGTCGCGCTCGACTGCGGATGTGGTTCCCGATGGTGGGATAAAAGCCTGGGCGCGCGGGATGGGAGTTGAGGCCTGCCGTATCGCGTGTCAGTTCGTTCTGCGGGAAACAAAGACGCGTACAATCGTTGCTCCTTTTTGTGGGCATGGGACCGTACTGGCTGTTGCAGAGTCGATGGGTCTTCGCTCGATCGGTATCGAGCTTAGTCGTAAACGCGTAAGAAAAGCGCAACGTCTGTTCCTTGATGACTTGATTCTAGCGGGTAGTCTTGGGCGAGGCAGGAGGATTTAATTCGAAGTCCGTCGAAAACCGGTACAGCTCGCCGGAGTCGGTTCCAAAGTACACGTCCCCGTTTGGTGCTTCGGCGAGTGCACGGATCCTCTGTTTGAGGGTTGCCCACAAACGTTGCTCTTCACGAAGCCCAACGATCCGTCGAGTTCGTGAGTCGCGGCTGATTGCAACGACATTTAGATGCTGCTCTTTCAGAGCTCCTGCGCCGAGCTTGCCACGTAGACTTGAGTGTGCTCGGTCTGAGAAAAAATGCAGGCTACCTGGTGCAATCGAAGGTACCCAAGTTAACAGAGGTGATTCAAATCCTGGCGCAGAGTTCGTGGCAGCAATTTTTGCTCCCCAATATTCGCGTCCAGCAGTGAGCGTTGGCCAGCCATAGTTTGCGCCTAAGACCAAGCGATTGAGCTCATCGCCTCCTTTGGGACCATGCTCACTTACGAACAACTCTCCGCTCATCGAGTCGTAAGCGATCCCTTGGGGGTTGCGATGTCCATAAGTGTAGATCGTAACGGCTCCAGTGTCATCGATTCGAACCACCTTGCCCCAGTGCTCGTCTTTCTTTTGAGCTCGATGGCGCTCGTTGCGCTCTCCAAGGGTGATGTAAAGAGCTCGCTCTGAGTCCCAGGTGATCCGTGAGCCAAAGTGATAACCCGAGTGAACAAGAGGCCGAGCCTCAAACACGGTCTCAATCTCTGTAAGTCTTGTGTCGATGAGTTTTGCACGCGAGATGCGGGTCGTTTGTGCTTTACTGTCCCCCACAGTCGAGCTCCAGTAAATCCATCCATTCTTGCTCTGCTGTGGGTGAAATCGGATATCCATCAACCCACCTTGACCAAAGGGGAAAGACTCAGGCCGCG
>JBILEK010000089.1:0-7863 GCA_044352155.1 Bdellovibrionia bacterium | reverse complement strand
CTTCGATGTCCGTCATCATCTCTGAAGTGCATGCGGGTCAAGGGGGGGCGACTTACTCAGATCCCGGAAGGCTCGCAGCGCAGGTGGTTTCAGGGATCGGTTTTCTAGGCGGTGGAGCAATCATTCAGTCACGAGGTACCATCTCTGGAATGACCACTGCCGCAAACATCTGGGTTGTTGCGGCCATTGGTGTTTGTGTGGGTTTGGGATACGAGGTCTTAGGCGTCATCTCTGCACTCTTGGTGATGAGTCTTTTGGTAGGTGTTACCTATATTGAGGAGCGCACGCTCAGAAAATTCCATACCTTCGAATGCCAGATCACGATGCGTGATCCTACAGGGAGCGTAAGGCAAGTGCTCAATGACACCATTGAGGGGAGTGATTTGTTTTTAGAGGATTTTGATATGTCCCAAAGAGAGGATTTGACGATTCTCAAGATCTCTTACCGAGGCCATATCAGTGATCATAAAAAGTTCGTTCTCCACCTCTGGAATACGCCAGGTGTACTCGAAGTCTCTCAGCAATAGAGCAGCAAGGATTTTAGAGAGATTGCTCGTTGGAGACTTGAGGCTGGTTTCGGTCTGTCTGATCTTTCAAGCGCTTGGTTCTGCCTGCGCGCAGATCAGTGGAGAGATTAGTGAGTATCTGTTGGATGGAGTGCCACTCGCATCACATCGTCTATTTGTCACTTCAAGCACCTATCACGCAAACTTCGGAGGCCTCAGCGGTATGGACTCAGTCTGCAATACTGTGGCGCAGTCTGCAGGGCTTGTACGAGCGTATCGCGCAGTGGCGCGTGACTCGAGCATGACGAGCTACAGGGATCGCTTTTCGGGGACAGCCTCAGTCTACATGTACTCACGGACTGATGGGGCGGTATTGATCGATGAGTCTTTTCCGATCACTCCGATGCGAGGACTTAATCTGACCGAGGCTGGCGATGCGGTTACCGGAGTTTCTTGGACGGGAGGAGGAGGGGGCGACACATGCCAGAACTGGAGCAGCTCCTCGAGCTTAGATGTCGGATCTGTAGGGTTCGTAGGGGCCAACATCAGTGTAAGCTGGTGGTCTTTTTCAATAGATAGCTGCGATAAGCCCTTTCGCTTGTTCTGCCTAAGCGAGCGGCGTGAGGAAGGGGTTTGGTTGTTCTAAAAACTGGCCCCCAAGAGGGTGCGCATAAGGTCGAGAACCATCATTGATGCTCGAGCGTTCTTTGCACACTCAAGGGAGCCAGGAACTTAGACCTATTCTGCCTTTAACTTCAAGCAAGTCGCGTCATAGCCCAGCACCATCATCGCATCGATCGCGAGGTCTGCGCTCTTCATGCTGCCTTTTTTGTCGAGCTTGATACGAACTCGGTAGGCACTCATTCCATCGCTTCCGTCAAACTGAATCCCTTTTGCCGACTTTCGTGTAGGCGCTTTGTAAGAGAAGCGTGCGGCTTCCCAGGGACCTTGTTTTTCGCGCCATCCAAAGGAGATTTCTTTGTTCTCAGAGTCAACTTGGACGTAGCAGTCTTCACCCTGTTTGGTGACTCCGCGATGTTTTTCGGAGGGGATCCCTCCTGCAAGAGCTTGGGAGCTTAAGCCCAGTGCGAGCAAAAGAGCGAGAGAGGGGGTATTCATGGCGACGGGTCCTTTCGGGGTTAACTTTTTTAGGGGCCTACCAGTAAACGAGCGCATTCTAGTTTTTTTAATGCGGCGCGTCAAGGCTTTTGGAGCATGTTTCCCAGTAAACCTAAGAGTTTCAGACGCTTAACTTAAAAAACAGCTTGCCAAAGGTTTTCAGGCTCCTTACCGTTTAAGGATGACAAAAGCCGATTTAGTCAATGTAATCGCGGAAAAAGCCCACCTTCAGCACAAACAGGCCGAGATCGTAGTGAACATGGTTTTTGACATGATGTGCGATGCCCTAAAAAAAGACGATCGGATCGAGATCAGAGGGTTTGGATCTTTTGTGAACCGATCCTACGGCAGCTATCAGGGCCGTAACCCCAAGACCGGACAGGTCGTTCAAGTTCCGCCTAAGCGAGTCCCTTTTTTCAAAGTCGGTAAAGAGCTCAAAGAGATGGTCGATCAGGCAGCAAGCTCTCAGTAATCAGCCTTGATGCACACTCAAAGGGGACATCGCTAAAAGTCTAGCGGATCATCAAGAACACTAAAAACCCAAGACCTAAAACCACTCGGTAGAGAAGTGCGTTTCTAAGGCCGCCGATTTTTTGTGCCTGCTTTGTAAACCCATCAAGAGCGATTAGCCCTAAAACAACGCCGATCGCCCCGCACACTCCATACGTGAGCCAAGATACTCCGCTCTCGGGCATCGGATCAGAGAAATGGATTTCGCGTCCATAATGAATGGTCTGGGAGAGAAGTTGAGGGAGGAGCGCCAGGAGCGCAAATTTGGCTACTGTTTCGCGGCGGAAATTTCGAAGATGCCCGGCGATCATAAACACGATGAGCGCGCCAAATCCCGGCACAAAAAGCGCGCTAGATAAAACCCCTGTAAACAGAGCGTCTCTCCAGGTCCACGAAAGCATATGCTTTTGCTGCTTGGAGCGTCGCTCCGCAAACACGTAAAAGAGCGATCCTCCAATCAGGGCAACGGGCACTGAGCTCAGTGGATCAAGCGGCCACTGGATCTGAGCGATTTGGAGTGCACCCCAACCCAAAGACGCGAGTGCAAGATAGACTAAGAGGCGATCATCCGGGGATTGAGGCTTACGGATGAAGAGCACAACCTGAAGCGTCGAGGCGATCGCACTCAAAAGCTCATGGCGGAAATACAGCAGCAGTGCGAGGAGCGCACTTGCGCTCATCACAGCCAAAAATCCTCCCTCAGGTCGACTCCAGCCAAAAATCTCACTTACGATCGTTTGATGCGCCTCTGGGCTTAACGGAAAAAAAGTAGAGATCTGGTGAATAATTGTGAAAACAACGGCCTGAAAGAGAGTCATCTGTAGCGCTAGTCTACCACGGGCAGCCAGGCCAAACGCAAGAGCCGTGACCAGGCAAGTTCCGTCTTTTTCAGTGACGCTTGTAAGGGAGTGCTCAGCAGATACTGGCTGAGATCAGGAGTAAGCCCTATGAGTTCGCCATCCTCAATTTGGGTGCTAAGCTCGAGCGAGCGATCCACCGGATCAAAGTCGAGCTCAAGCAAAAAAGATCCAACCGCAAGAGCGATGCTCCTGGACTGAGGTGCGACTTTGAGTCGCGCGCGATCGCCTACGTGCTCTTGCCACTGTGTAAGACTCCATGGGGTGCACTCTCCGCTCGGCAGAGAGGGCGAGCTCTGAAGACTTTGCTCAAGGATCAGGGGCCAAACGCGCGTAAGTCCTTGCGTTGCGTTGATCTCATCCCAGATTCGTAGCGTCAGCTGTCCGACTGTGATCGAGAGGGTTTGTGCGCAGAGCTCTCCGATGCGCTCGACTTTAGTTTTAAACGGAGAGCGTAAAGCAGGCTCCCAAAACAGCTGAAGAGATAGCAGTCCTGGTAGCGCGCTGAGCTCAGGTACTTCTGGGGATTCGGAGGCTAGATGGCTCAATGAGAGAGAGGAGAGCCAAATGGAGTCTTTTGCTAAAGCCTCCCGCCTTTTAAACAGGACGACTCGCTCCGATGCCTCAGGCTCGCAAGGGTTAGCCTCCGAGGTGAGGATGAGCTTAGGGCCCGCTAAAGCGCCACTTGAATCAAACGCCAAGTAAGTACGAGCGCGCGTTGAGACTTCACACGCTCCTTTCCCTGCGAGAACTTGCTCATCAATCAGTGCGCGCGTCTCACCCGACTCTAGGCTCTCAAGCGTAGCTCTCCCTTCGATCGCGTAGAACCCATCCCGAGTGGCGCGATAGAGGATTTCTTCGGGGTTGAGGCGCTCTAGAGTGTGCAACGTGAGGGTGAAGGGGGCTTCGGTCGGGATTTTTGGGTCATTGTCGCGCCCAAAAAGCGTGTCCGCATGAGCACTTAAGCCCAGTACAATGAATAGTCCAGTCAGCATGCGTTGCGTTATAGCCTGGGGAGTAAGAGTTGGGAAGAGGGACTCCTCAATCCTCTCGGATCTAAAAAACGCTAATTTTTTAAACAGCTTAGACGCTAGAGAGAACCGTGATCTTTAAAATTTGATCCGGCTTCACAGGACGATTTGAAGCCCCTGTAGGAGCCGAAACAATCTTAGTCACGACGTCCATGCCTTGGGTGACTTCTCCGAAAATCGTGTGATTTCCGTTGAGGTGGGGGGTGGGGACGAGCGTGATAAAAAACTGGCTCCCGTTCGTGTTCGGGCCAGCGTTTGCCATGGCAAGAATCCCTGGCTTTGAGAAGTTATCCGTCGACTTGGTCTCATCAGCAAAGCGATACCCAGGCCCGCCTCGCCCTGTGCCAGTAGGGTCGCCACCTTGGATCATAAACCCAGGGATCACACGGTGAAAAATCGTACCCTCGTACAAGGACTTTCCAACGATCGACTCCCGAGTCTCTGGGTGAGTCCATGACTTCGTGCCGGTTGCAAGACCCAGAAAGTTTTCAACCGTTATCGGTGCGCGATCTGGAAACAAAGTGAGCTGAATGTCGCCTGCAGTCGTACTGAGTAGAACTTGGGTCGTTTTCATGTACTCAGCACATACTGAAGGATGCGCGGATTTCCCACCAAAAAAAACACGCGCTTTTCATGTGCTGTTACAAAGATAGTTTTAAATCAGCTGGAGCGAAGGAGCAAACTCCAACGCAGGAGGAGTGCTCCGAGTCTTGGTGCGTGCGCTTTTAGTTGTCGACTTGCGGCGAGCTGATTTTTTCGGTGAGGTTTTGGTGCTGGGTTTTGCTTTTAGTTTTGATTTTTTCATTTTTGAAGTTCACTCCGTTTTTTTGTTTGCCGAGCTCTTGGAGCTCGTCTGTTAACGAGGTGAAATGCAAGAGTTGCTCCTAGTTTTTAGGCATCTTTGATGAGGCTTTTTTGCTTGGAGGGAGTGCTTATGGGGCGAGACTCCCGGATAGTCTTCCATTTTCGGTACATTAAATACTCAGTCTTACGAAGGCAGAGTAAAAAATTGTGTTTTGTTAGAGTTTTGGTCAAACTCAAAGGCGGAGGTTTTTACTTGCCAGAGGTGCTGTCTTTATAATCCTCATTCAAGGATGTGCTCCCGCCATCATCGGGGATGTATGGCTACAGCGCACGTACCGTGCGCTTATTGCCGGAGTTGAGCAACTCCCCCGAGATGTTTATACGACAGGCGCAGTCTATGTGGTTTGTGATGGGCGATTAATTCGTGTCGCAGACTCTTGGGCCGAGCTCTGGGAGGAGGGGATTTCCGCGGTTCTTAAGCATCCAATCGAGTGCGATGAGTGGGGTAGAGTGCGCCACACAGATGTCTGGACCGGGAGTACTCCGATGGGTACGAATTTTAATACATCGTGCGGAGTCCCACCTTTTGGGTGGGCTACTAGTAGTGCTGTGCTTTTTGGCTCTTTGGGAAGTTCTTTTCAAACTAATTCCAAGTGGATCTGGAACCAAACCTTTCCCGATAAGCCTTGCAATCAGTTGGCGGCTTTGTACTGCGTGTCTGATTGAAACAGGCCCTTAGGGTAGAGATTTTTTTGCGAATCTCTGATTTAGGCTTAGGAATTGGATATTTGGAATCGAATGTGGCGCCCAGGGCACAGATTCTGAGTTTTTTTAGATCAGGCCCACTTCTTTTAGCTTGCGAGTTCTTAGCAAGACAGTGAAGTGGGCCTGATCCTACATCAGTTCATTGATCGATTTTACTGTACGCAAGCGGACAAGAAGATTCCTAAATCCGCTCCGTCGACCGTGCCATCATCATTGAGATCTGCAGTCTCAGCGTCGGTACCCCAGTACGCAAGAAGAGCCGAAAGGTCTGACCCAAAGTGCCTTTCTCCGTTTCGGTTAACGTCGCATGGATCAACGCTACCGCAACTAAGAGCTGCACCTAAGTCTGCGGAGTCAATGAGTCCATCGCCAGTGAAGTCACCTAAAGAAAGTGCAAGAGGAGTTGTCTGGCCCCAATAGATGAGGACGTTTTGCATTGAAGAGCTTTTGCAGTTGGCTAGGAGACCCTGAGGAGGATCAATGGTGTTCCCCGCACCAGTCCCAGGAGCATCAGCGCGCTGCGAGCTCGACTCTCCTGCGACGATCTGATCTGAGTTGAGCGTCGAAGCCTGTTGATCGGACAGATTAGCGAAGCAACCTGAAAGCGAGACTAAACCCACAAGCCCAAGCGAAAGCCATCGGCGACTGATCATGAAGTTCCCCCCTTTTAAAAAATAAATCTGCTCTAAGCACCCAACGCTTACGCGTCGCCGTAACACCCGACGGCAATGATGCATTGAGTCAAAGAGTAGCGCGCGTACATTGATTTGAAAATGTGTCAAAAATGACATCCCTCCAAAACACAGACAAGGATACCGAAAGATAAAACCGAGATGGAAACTTCATCTACCGTCAAAAGCAGAGGTTATGCTTGCCAGCCCCATTATCGACCGAACAGATCGCGTACCCAATCCCAGACAATTTGAACCGAACGACGCTTACGGACCGCGCAAGGCGCACCGAGATAGAGCGCCAGCGGTGGACTCGGCCAATCCTCAACGGGAATTTGAACCAATCCGGGTAGTAAGTCTCCAAACTGTTTTGGCAAGATCACCACGCCTGCCCCATTTTCTGCCGCGATCAGACAGGTAGTCATCCGGTTCGCCGTAAGTGAAACCGCTCCTGGCGCGATACGGTTTAAAAGTTTCGAATCGGGAGAGTCGACTTCAGTCCGGTGAATCACAGGCAAATCCCTCAGCTTCGCCCTCCCCGAACGGGGGAGATACTTGGGAAGACCGTAAATTTTGAGAGGCGATTCGAAGATCTTGAGACTCACCACATCCCCTCTGGGAGGCTGTCCGATTCGAATGGCGATGTCGGCCTCAAGTCGGCCCAAATCTGCTAGTTCCTGCGTTCCGCTGATCCGTAATTTGAGTGTGGGATGAGCTCGAAACAGAGAGGGAGTCGCCGGAGCGAGCATCCGGTCATCGATCAAATCCGGGCAAGTGAGGTGAACGGGAGAGAGAACTTCTTTCTCCAGCTCGACGAAAGTCCGGTTGGCCTGCCGGACTAGGACCAGAACGAGGTGGTAGATTGTCTTGAGAAAACATTTAAGTCGGTAGAAAAGATCTCATGAGCTCGTCCTCTGTATGGATGTTTTGGGTCCTCCGCGCAGCAGCTGTTTACAATGTTGTCTGGGGTGTTTGGGTGATCCTGTTTCCCAATGCTCTTTTTGATTGGATTGGTGCGACTCGTCCCAATTATCCCGAGCTTTGGCAATGCGTAGGGATGATCGTTGGAGTATACGGCGTGGGTTATTGGATTGCCGCGAGTCGCCCGCTACTTCATTGGCCCATTGTTTTAGTGGGCCTTTTGGGAAAAGTTTTAGGTCCCATAGGGTTTGTGAAGGCCTTAGTCGATCAAGTTTTTCCGTGGTCCATGGGCTGGACCATAGTGACAAACGATCTGATCTGGTGGATTCCATTTTCACTGATCTTAAGAGAGGCCTATCGAAAATCTCCGTAAGCGGGATTTTTTACAAAGGCGAGAGGCGTCCGTGTAGGGTTTTGAAGGATCAGATCGTACTGCGAGTTCCCACCGCTCAAGAACAGATTTCCACGTAGAGCCTGCGCCCTCGCGCTCTTTGATCTTCTCGATGAGTTCTCGGTATAAACGCTTTTCTTCAGATACAGCTGCTTTCTCAGTTTTCAAATCCAGCACTCGCCTTTGTTCGCGAATGCTAGGATCCGTTTTTGAACGAAGGTTGAGATAGACTTGTGAAGTGGCAACTCCATCTTTTTCGATTCTTTTAATCGCCATTAGATTTCTCCT
>JBILEK010000076.1:0-11419 GCA_044352155.1 Bdellovibrionia bacterium | reverse complement strand
AGAGACGGAAAAACTTTCATCGTGAAATGCTTCGTGATGTCGTCAGTACGCGCTAGGGAGTAAAGATTATGGAGAAAAAGCCCTCAACTTCGCCCGAAGTCCAGCCCGCGAACAGTTCAATCGATCGCGTGATGGTGCTTGTGCGCCAGGGCCCCGTCGGAAAAACTCAGGGCGCCATCCGGATCCACAAAGAGCGCATCGTTCTTGGTTCAGTGGTTTCTGCTGACGTTAAGCTCACGGGCGAAGGGGTCTCGCCTATTCACGCAGTCATTGAGATGAATCCAAAGGCCGCATCACAGGCGTTACACGATGTTGCGACGATTTATGATCTCGCAAGCGATACGGGCGTTTACGTTAACGGGCAAAAGACTGTCACTCAGGCCTTAAATCAAGGGGATTCAGTACGCTTGGGGTCGTTTGAGTTTCGCTTTAAGCTCGAAGAAATGAGTCAGCAGCACGCAGTACCTGCGCGCACGCGTGACGTCGGTGAGCGGAAGCTTTTTTTAGACCCTGAAGAGGATCTTGCCCCTTTACTTCTGGAAGATGCGATCGATATCCAGGAGATCTTTGACTATCGTCCTTCGATCAAGAAGTCGGTAGAAGTGGTGCTGTCCTGGTGCGGATCGATTCTCGATATTCGGCACTACAGTGAGGACAAAAAAGTAGTCACACTTGGGGACTCGGGAAGTGAGGACTTCAGTTTTATTCCTCATCTTTCTCCAAAGTTTTCTTTTTTAAAAAAGCAAGGCGAGAGCGCTTGGCTGACGCTTGACTCCAAAATGACAGGAGTCGTGCAGCGTCAGGGCCGGCTTGAGCAATTCGATGGATCAGCCGGCGCTCGTCAAGTTGAGCTGGGACCGAACGACTTTGCCAAAGTGAGCTTAGGGGAGATGGATTTTTATTTGAGTTTTACGGCCTCTCCGCCTCGACTAAAGTCGCAACGTCATTCGCGACGGGATCCGATTTTTGCAAAAACACTCACTGGCTCCTTGCTTTTGACGCTTGTCGTTCTCTTTGCGCTCTCACAAGCAAAAATCCCAGATCAAATCGAAGCAGAGCAGCTTCCGGATCGACTTGCAACCGTACTGTATCAGCCCGAGAAGCACTCTCTTCTCTATCAACGGATTCAAAAGCAAATCGCAGATGAGAAAGCAGAGGCACTCGCCGAACGCCAGAAACCACAGCCCTCTCCGGCTCCCACAACAACGCTGAACATTGATCCCTCCAAAACTCCTCCGTCTCAGAAAATCCCCGAAGTCATGAGCAGTGCCAAGAACTCATCAAACACCACAGCACGCCCAGATCAAAAAACTCAGAAAGCCGGTCAAAAACAAGCTCAAAGCCAGGCAAAAGAGGGACAGGGAGCTCGGGCCAAAGGTCCTGAGGGCTCGCGAGGGGCTCAAGCGGCTAAAAAATCTGCGACACCCCAAAACCGTGCTGAGCGTCCTTCGACATCTCCAGGCGCAGGTCAAGGTGGCGGCTTAAGTCAAGTCGAGGGGACTGGCAACGTTGCGCTGTTAAAAGGTGCGGGCGAGAAAATTCAAGACATCTTGGGCGCAAGCGCTCAAAAACTCGGCTCAAGCGGATCAAAGCTCAAAGGGTTTGGAGGCTTCACAACTCAGGGCGAAGGAGGGCTTGCGCTCTCGGGCTCGGGTGCTGGAGGCGGCGGGACTGCTGATACGACACTCGGCGGTTTAAGCAACAAAGGCATGGGAGGCGGACGCGTCGGCACTGGTATGGGGGCTGCGGGTTCAGGTCAAGGCATCATCGGCGGAAAGCAGCTCGTCACTCTGCGCACGGGAGGAGAAGAAGAGACGGTCGTCATGGGCTCGATCGATAAAGACGCGATTTTAGCGGCTATCCTTGCGCATAAAGATGAGTTTCGCCTCTGCTATGAGCGCGAAATCAATGCCGAGAGAAAGAACCTACAAGGCAACATCGTCACTGCGTTCACGATTGGGCCATCCGGTCGCGTGAACAAAGCAGGCGTGCAGTCGACCACCATGCGTTACGCTCCTGTTGAGCGATGTGTCGTCGATGTGCTCAAGCGCATCGAGTTCCCTGTGCCTGCAGGTGGCGGGGTAGTGAGCGTGACGTTCCCGTTTAAGTTTAGACCCATCGGAAGCTAAGGAAAAATGGAAAACACTGGAAAACTCTTCTTCGATCAAGACACTCCACAGTGGTTCATCGCGTTGGGCTCAAAAAGTGAGGGCCCCCTCAGTGCAGTGGATATCATGCGCCGGATTGAGCAAGGGGAGCTCACTTGGGCACACTACGCGTGGCGTGCGGGACTGGCTGCGTGGAAGCGAATCTGCGACATCGAAGCATTTCAGGCTGCAGTGCCGCTGCCTCCGCCGCCGAACATGCTCAATGATCTGAAACCGTCTGTGCGAAAAGCTGCACCTCGCGCGCCAGAGCCTAAAGAGTGGTTCCTCCACATGAACGATACACAGTACGGGCCTGTGCATCGCGAAGAGATTGAGCGTCTTTTGCACTTAGGGCGCGTTTCGGGCAGCGCACTGGCATGGAAAGATGGGATGAAAGATTGGTCCCCCGTGGGGCAGATCCCGGAGTTTAAAGGGATGGCTCCGACGCTTGGTGCAAAAAAATCCTCTGAAAAACGCCGCACTGTACGTCAACCGCTGGTTGCAAAAGTGCTGGTCTCCGATGATGACTCTATTGCTTTAGGCGTGTGTCGAGATGTTTCAATCGGTGGAATGCAAGTGCTCACCGATCGTATCCCAGGAAAGGTCGGATCAAAAATCCGTCTCAATGTCAGTCCAACCGAGCCCTCAAAGCTCTCAGCTTTTGTTGCGCGTGGAGTGATTGTGCGCATTTTGGAGGACGGGCGCGGTTTTAGTTTTCGCTTCGATCAGCTCGATGACGCCGCACGAAGAGCGCTTGAAAAGATTGCAGAGAGGATCTAGAGCGGTGTGCTACTCTCGAGTGTAGCTATGAGTGATTCGCATTCCGAGATCCTTTTTGCTCAGTCGATCCCCAAAAGTTTTCCGAAGCTCCCTTTGCATTGGCAAGTGCAGTCCGATGTGTTTCGATCTGCGGATCGCAAGTACGAGCTTTTTGGTCTTGCAATGGAGCGTAAGGACGGCGGAAGTCGCGGGCTACTGGTGCTTCATGGCTATGGCGAGCACTGTGCGCGCTATGGACATTTCCCCTCTTACTTAGATCCTGTCATCGATCACGTGTATGCGTTTGATCAGCGTGGTCATGGACGCTCACAGGGCATCCGTGGTTTTACTGAAGCGTTTGATCGCTACGTTGACGACGCTGCGCGCGCAATCGAGCAGCTCCAAGAGCGTATTTATAAGTCGGGCAAAGATCCAGAGATCCATCTCTTTGGGCACAGCATGGGAGGGCTCATCGCGCTTAGGCTTTTAGTTTTGAAGCCCGAACTCAAGTTCGCCTCTGCTACCGTCTGCGCACCTCTGCTTGGAGTCGCGATCCCCGTGCCGATTTGGAAAAAGGGCTTAGCATACGGACTTTCTCGCATCTACGGCTCTCTCCAGCTGAGCTCTGAGCTCGACCCGCGTGGGCTCTCGCACGATCCAGATCTGGTCGAGTGTTATCGCGCTGATCGGCTCGTGCACTCCAAAGCGACTCCGCAATTTTTTGTCTCGCTTGAAGATGCGATGGCTGACACGCTTTCGCGTACGAAAGGCATCGCGACACCTACGCTCTTTTTGTTTCCGCAGTCTGATGTGATTGTTTCGATGAAGGCTGAGTCGGAGTTTGCAGAGAGGCTTGAGCATCCTCGAAAGAAAATCGTCCCACTTGAGGGCTACAAGCATGAGGCGTTTAACGAGGGCGGCGCATTCCCGAAGGAGCGCCCGTTTCAGGAGTTAAGCACATGGATTCAAGAGCACAGCTCAAGAGGCTGATTTTTCAACGCTCCTATCGTGAGGGAGATTTCACGCTCGCATCCGGAAGAAAGAGCTCTTTTTATATCGATCTAAAAGCTACAACGCTTCATCCTGAGGGAGCGCGTCTGATTGGGGAGTGTGCGTGCGATCTGCTCGCCCACAATCGAGTCGATGCAGTCGGAGGACTCACGCTGGGGGCTGATCCGATCGCGACCTCTGTGTCGCTTGCGGCGTGGAGGAGGGGGCTTCATTGGCCCGCATTTATCGTGCGCAAGGAGCCTAAAAAACACGGCACTTCGAAGTACATTGAAGGCACCGAGAATCTCAAGCCCGGCGCGCATGTCGTCGTCCTTGAGGATGTGGTTACGACGGGCGGCTCATCCATGTTTGCAATCGAGCGCTTGAGAGCCGAAGGCTATCACGTCCTCGGAGTGCTCACCGCTTTGGATCGCGAGGAGGGGGGGCGTGAGTTCTTAGAGGCCCGGGGGCTGTGGTTGCGGGCGATCACGAGCTTAGGAGAGATCCGCAAACTGGCACAACCTAGTGCAAGCGTAGAGTAAGACCAAGAAGATCTCTCTTCTTGGTCTTACGACTTTCTGAATCAGGAACCAGTAGAAGTCAGTAAAAGACGAGCTTTACTTGCTCTTGGAGGCAGGCTTTTTCGCCGAGGTCTTCTTTGCCACGGCCGTGAGCGAGTCTGGGAGTTGCTTCTTCAGGAGGGCAGTCATGCGCTTGATTTTGCGCGCGGCACGGTTTGCGGGAATCCCGCCTTTGGAAGCAGCCTTTGAGAGTGCCTTGACGGCACCCATGTAAGCTTCTTTGACTTTCTCGATGTCTTTGGTCTTCAGCGTGTCCATCACGCCTTTGACCGCAGTCTTGGTTGCGGAGCGGACGATGTTATTGGTTGCTTGGCGACGCGTTGCTTGACGAGCGCGCTTTGCGGAACTGCGAGTGTTTGCCATTGTTTTTCCTTTCACCCCTGAAGCCCGTATAGGCTGAGGTTCGAAAAGGGTGTTACCTTGGGAAGCGCATTAAAATCAATAGCATAATGCATCGCTTAAACCGGCCACCTCTCTGAGAGTTCTTGACTCAAATCGAGGCAGCCAGTTTTAAAAGTGTAGCGAAATCAAGAACCTGCTCCCCCCCTTGCCCCCAAGCGCAGAGCCCTTCAGACTTAAGGGCAGGAGAGGGGGCGATTTCGGCTCATGGTTTCATCAAAGTTTTTCGCTCTTTTTGCGTTCCCGATCGTAGCATTTGCCGCAGGCTGCGGCTCGATTCATTCGCGCACGACGGTCGCTGAGAGCAGCCCCCTTGTTGAGGCACTTGATCCTGCAGCAGAGGAGTCAGCATTAGCTCAGGCTGAGATGCAAAAACAAATCGAAGTCGCGCGTGCGCAAGGCCACTTTGACGGTCTCTCCGAGGAGGCCTCTCGCGTACTCCGCGAGATTCTTGCGGAAGATGTTCTTCTGCGCGAGAGCCCGGATCAGAGCGAGAGTGGAGCACGGCCTCGAATCCCAATGGAAGTGAATCAAGCGGTCCTCAAGTGGATAGATTATTTTTCAATTCGTGATCGTGAGCGATTTCAGAGGTTCTTAGAGAGAGGAGATCGCTTTGAGCCCATGGTCAAGGCGGTGTTAAAGGAGTACGCAATTCCCGCGGATCTTTTTTATCTCGCGTTGATTGAAAGTGGCTACCAAACTCACGCGAAGTCGCGGGCGCGCGCTGTGGGGACCTGGCAGTTCATGCGCGCAACAGGAAAGCTTTACGGTCTTCAGGTGGACTCCATGGTGGATGACCGTTTGGATCCGATGCGCTCTACTCGAGCGGCCGCACGTCACTTGCGCGATCTGCACGAGCGCTATGGATCCTGGTACCTTGCGCTTGCGGCGTACAATGCGGGAGTCGGGCGCATTGATGGAGCGATCCGACGAGGAAAAAGCCGCAACTTTTGGACTCTCGCAAATCGACGTCCACGCGTACTCCCTCAGGAGACCATGCAGTATGTGCCAAAGTTCTTGGCTGCGGTGATGATCGGAAAAAACCCATCGCGATTCGGATTTAAGCGCTCCAAAGATGATCTTTATCCTAAGCTCGAGCTCGTTGAGGTTCCGAATCTTTTAAGACTCAAGGATCTCTCGCGACTCTCCGAGATCGACGAAACCGTGCTCCGCGAAGTGAACCCACAACTCAAGCGAGGGATCACTCCTTCAGGCAAAAAAGGATATTCACTCTGGGTACCTCAAGCGCTCGTCTCAAGTGTGAAGCGCATCCGCGAGGATCAGTACGCACAGTACCGTGTGCCTCATCGAGAAGTGATTCGCGCAATGGCGGTGTACGAGCGCGAAGAGCGAAGCTCGCGTAGACGGCCCTCCTCACTCGGGAAAACTCCACTCCACTCAGGCTCCTATAAAGCTTATCGAGTGAAATCGGGAGACAATCTGTTTAACATCGCCCAAAGATTCGGCATGTCCGTTGGTCACCTCAAGCGCGTCAATGGCCTGAGAAGAAGTCAAATTTTTGCCGGTCAAAGTCTTAAAGTCGCCGCAGGGCGGCTTTAGTTTCTAGTTGTGGTAGGATCTTCCCGGGAGGGGAGTGCCCTGACACCGTCCATAAAGCCCGCCAAGTTCTCTCTGCGGAATCGGATCTTAATCTCGGTGGGCGCCTTGGTGCTGCTGTCGTTGTTTGCCTCAACTCTGAGTCTTCACCGCGTGGTTGAAGTCTCCCGCAACCTCGATGCAATCAATCGCGTGTCAGTTCCGCTCGGGCGCTTATTGGCCCAAATGCGTTCAGACTCAGAGCTTTTGAAGCGTGAAATCGATCGGCGTCTTGGATCGCAGCACTGGAGCGATCCGCATTGGCGTCCACAGCCCATGCCCGGTTGGATCGGGGAGGTGCTTGAGGGTGAAATCTTAAAGATGGAAGAGCTCCTGGCACGTGGGCGAGGAATCTTGGATCCCGTAAGCGAGCAGCGCTGGCAAGAGTGGCTCCAGAAGCTGAAGATCGGGCTTAAGGAGACCGAAAGTCTGTCCTCCCAACTTCATCGCGCGCTTGAGTCAAAACAAGAAGAGTCAGCACACGAAGTATCCTCGCAGCTCACAACTGCGCTTGAAGGCTGGATCCGCGAGTTACAGTGGGGTGTGGGGGAGTCTGAGCGCTCCATCCGACGCACTTTTGAGAGCGCCGAAGATCGCATCTCGCAGCTGCGCGCGGGATTACAGTTGGTTTTGATCGTAGTTTTGATTCTATCGTTTTTGATGTTCTGGCTGGGTGAGCGCGCGTTAAGGCCCCTTGCGATGCTCACGGCTTGGGTACGTGAAGTGACGACGCGCGGATTGCGAAAGGAAGATAAGGCGCTTCTCGCGCTGGGGCGAAACGATGAAGTGGGGCAGCTTGCTCAAGAGTTTCATCGCATGGCTACAGCTCTGCTGGAGCGCGAAAAAACAGTCGGCGAGCAGAAAGCACGCTTGCTTGAGCAAAATCAGCTTTTAAAGTCCACTCTCTCTCAGCAGCTTGAGCTTCAGAGTAAGTTGCGTGCGGCCGAAAACCTAGCAGCCGTAGGACGCATGTCCGCTCAAGTGGCCCACGAAGTACGCAATCCTTTGCATGCGATCGGTCTTGAGGCGGAGATGGCTTTAGAGAGCGCTCATGTTTCAAAAGATCCTGCTTTAAAGCAGTCGTTAAGTTCGATTCTTGAGGCTGTCGCGCGTTTGGACTCGATCACCGAGAACTACTTGCGTCTTTCACGTCTTTCGAGTGGTCGTCGGGAGCGGGTATCTCTGGATGCGTTGATTCAAAATGCGCTAGCGCTGTATGCTCCTGCTTTTGAGTCCGCAGGAATCCGCGTGGATTGGAAACGGGATTGCGATCGCACCTATGCTTGTGAAGGCGATCGTGCTTTGTTGGAGCAGGCGCTGGGTAATCTGCTCCGCAATTCCATCCAGGCGATCGAGTCGATACCAGCTTTGAGTGAGAAAAAAATAGAAATCCGCCTCTCCGCTCTCGAAAGTGGCGGTCTGTGTATTGCGCTAAGCGATACGGGACCTGGGGTGTCTCGCGAGATCGAGGCACAGTTGTTTACGCCATTTTTTACAACCAAAGCGCAAGGAACTGGGCTTGGACTATCGTTTGTAAAGCGTGTGATTGAGGATCACGGAGGTCGCGTGGAGTTTGAGCGCGATCGTGCTCAGGGGGCATGTGTGCAAATCGTCTTGCCAGAGTTGATCGAAGTTCTTGCGCAGGGGGTGCAGAGTGATGCCGAAATCTAGAATCCTTCTCGTCGATGATGATGCGCAGGCGCTGGAGTCGACTCGGCGGATTTTAGAGCGATCAGGCTTTGAGCTCATGACGGCTTCCTCAGGCGATCAGGCTCTGGATCTTTTGCGCCCACGCACCGATGCAAACGTAGTGCGTTTTGATCTTGTGATCACTGATGTGCGGATGCCAGGAATGACGGGGCTTGAGCTTTTTCAAGCGATGCAGCTTCTCAGTGAGCCCGTGCCAGTGATTTTGATGACTGCCTACGGCCAAGTGGAGGATGCAGTTTGGGCGATGAAGCTTGGTGCAATCGATTTTTTGAGTAAACCCTTTAAGCGCCAGACTCTTTTACAAGCGGTTGATGGGGCTCTTGAGCGCGCGCGCATGGGGCGTCGATTCAGGAGTGCTCCTGGGCCTCAAGGCGACGGAGTGTCTCTGCTTTCGGGGAGCTCTGAGCGCATGAGGCGACTGCGGGAGGTTGTACGCCAAGTGGCGCGCTCCTCTGCGCCGGTCTTGATTCAAGGCGAGTCTGGAACTGGCAAAGAGCTGGTCGCACGCGCTCTGCATGCGGAGAGCGCACGGGGGACGCAAGCCTTCATCGCGGTGAACTGTGCCGCAATTCCTGAGCATTTGATGGAGTCTGAGCTGTTTGGGCATGAGAAGGGGGCGTTCACAGGCGCCGTTCAGTCTAAACCTGGTCTTTTTGAAGCTGCAAACGGAGGTACGCTTTTTCTTGATGAGATTGGGGATCTCCCACTTAGTTTGCAAGCAAAGCTCTTGCGCGTTCTTCAAGAGGGAGAAGTCCGACGATTGGGCGCAACGCTTTCACGGAAAATTGATGTGCGACTGATCTCAGCGACCCATCGAAAACTTCAAGCCCGTGTTCTTGAAGGACTGTTTCGTGAGGACTTGCTTTTTCGCCTGGATGTCATTGGACTTGAGGTTCCTCCTCTGCGTGAGCGAGGGGAGGATGTTTTGATTTTGGCCGATGAGTTGATGCGCGAGGCGTCTTTACGGATGCAAAAAGGAGCGCTCTCACTCTCTGAGGAAGTGCGTCAGCTCTTTTTACGTTATCGTTGGCCTGGCAACGTGCGCGAGCTCTCAAATGCGATTGAGCGAGCAGCGGTGTTTTGTGAGGGAGCGATTATTGAGCTTCGAGATCTCCCGCCCGTTTTAGTTGAGGGAAGCGCAAGTCAAGCCGCTCGCGCTCGATCGATCCCAGTGCTTTTAGGGACTCCTTTGCGTGAGGTTGAGGATCTGTTGATTCGGCGCACGCTCGAAGCGACTGAGGGCGATAAGGAGATGGCTGCCAAGCTCTTAGGCGTGAACTCACGAACGATTTATCGAAAACTTGAGCGCAAGCCCGAGCCTTAGTGAGCGCCTCAAGTTGTTACGGGCTTTGATGAAACAAAAACTGTAACTCGCACGGCCGCCCGCCTGTGGAGCAGGTGCGATAGATTTGTGCGGTCGACTCGATCGCATAGCAAAAGCCGCGCATCATTTGCGTGTGCATGGAGCAGAGATCTTGAGCAACCCGAGTGGCTTCCAGATGAGCAGACTGGTGCGGGCAGGTTAGCCAAGACACCGAGAGCTCGGTGCTCGTCGCGCGTTGAACAAGAAAGCTTGGGCGAGCAGGGAGCTGAGAGAACGGACTATCCAAAAGTGCACTAAAAACTCCGCGCAGATCGGCGGCAGCGGGCGATGGAAAATCTCTCCAACGTCGCTTCGCGCAAGCGCGACCCGCACTCCAGGAGCTTTGCTCAAGTGTTGTGCGAAGAGCTTTGGTCTCCGTCTCGGCAGTTTCTTCGAGGAGTCGACCGAGCAAAAAGCCTTGGATCGCCTCAACCGATGCTTCCATGCGCCCTAGAACTTCTTCTGGTTTTTGTCCAAGCAGAGTTTCGGAGAACGCTCGGCCACTGAATTGCTCATCGAATTGCTCTAAGAACTCAAGCTCACGCCAAAACACCGGACCAATCACGCGCTTGATCCCAAAACTGCGGGCACCGGACTCGGCCTCAAGCTTTAGGTCGTCGATCCATTGCCGTGTCAGCGAGTGGAGATCCAAGATCCGATAAAGCGTGCGTTCATGACTTAAAGTCACGCGGCGTAGGTGCCAGGGCTGTTCGCGGGTCAGGTGCATGGGTTTCGCTCTGATTATAGGGAGCTTTAGGTAGGGGGTCCAGGGCTCCGTTCGGGGGGTTGGGGGGGTAGAACGGAGCCCTGGGGGGGGGTCTTAGGGGGAGTAGGGACACTTTGAAGTACTGCAGCTTGGATGCCAGAGTGGGGGTGGAGCCGGTAGGGGTAAAATCATTTGAGATTTTAAGTGTTTTCGACTGCTTCAGTGCTTCACCGACTGAGGGCTTCGTGTTTTTAGTGACAAAAGTTTTGACAAGCGACTAGAGATGCAAAGGTCGGTGGATGGATGGATGGATGGATGGGGGGGCTTTTTGTTAGCTGCTCCACGCGCCACGGAGGATTTGATCCCAGCGTTCCTGGAGCCTCAGTTGGTGGCCATAGCTTTCGAGGATATCGTTGGCGCTTGACTGCGCAGATTCAAAATCTCGGGGGAGTCTAACTAAGGCGGTCATCTCGTTCCAAGTGGGGTGCGAGAGAGGCTCGATCTGCTGCCAGAGCGCTTCAAGAAGTTGTCGATTCTCCGAGAGGAGTCGCGCTTGATGTCCACGATCTGTTGTAAGTACGATGACGTGCGAAGTGCGGAGGAAGTCTTTTTTCTCAATCGGTGAGTGCAGAGGGAGAGAGCCCTGAATCTGAAGACTGCGATGGACAGAAAAAGCGTGCGTCTCTGTTTCGGGAAGCACTTCGATGAGCTCACGCCAGGCGATACTTCCATCAGAGGCGATCATGCGCTTGTAGTGCTCAAGGTTTTGTCGTGAGCGGACGATCTCACGCGCACAAGCGCGGATCAGATGTGTTCGGTAGAGCTCGCGCAAGTCCTCGTCTGCGGGGACCTGATCAAGCCAGCCCCAGACATTCTCAGGTCTGATTGCAATTTGATCCAAAGTCTGGCGCGCAGGATGAGGAAGCGCACTGAGTGCGCCCATGCGCTCGGGAGTACCGATCCAATCGGGAACAGGGAGCACGCGAAGTGTTGACTCACTCAGCGCAAGCCCGCTTTTGCGACGCTCGCAGTAGACTTCAAGCCACTCAGAGACAGGAGGGCTTTCTAAGTACGCGGAGAGAAGGCCCAAGACTTCCTCAGAGTCATGGAGAAGAACAAATTTCGCCTCTTCTCCAGCAGTGCTTAAGCTCCACGGACGCGCACGTAG
>JBILEK010000075.1:0-11532 GCA_044352155.1 Bdellovibrionia bacterium | reverse complement strand
TATCTTCTCCGTCGTACTTTAGAAGATAGTCCGAACGACTTTGAGTACGCGTTTCCAGGTCAAATTGCGAATCTTGAGATCGTAAAAATTCTCTTCGAAAAAGATCGCGTCCGAGTCGTTAGAGCTGACAAAAAAGCCGCCCTAGGATCAAACTCTCTTGATCAAGCCACTCTGCTTCTGTTTCCAGCTGAGTATCGGAAAGCCGTGTTCCGTGATGAGGCCGGGAACCCCTCTTTGACCGCCCGCTTTGTTCGGACGAGCTTCGAAGACCCGCAAGCACAAGCAGTGATCGACTGGACACGGAACATGGTACCGAACGTCTCCTCAACGCTCGACTACATGGGCATTGAGCAGTGCTTCCAAGGTAAAGAAGATCAACAAGCCTCCGATGTCGATAACCGTCTACGCTCAGATGGAATCCTGAACCTGAGCCTCAGTACGATTTACGCCGCTAACACCGGTATCGGTATCGAGTGTGCGGGCCTCATGGGAGCCGACTACTGGTCGGTGACGAACACGATTTTCCAATTCAAAGAGCGTATTTCGCTCAAGAAGCACGTGAAACGCGCTTCGGAAGAGCCAGAACTCAACGTCCCCTACGAGTCACAGCGCCTCATGGGCTTTGGTCTGTTCACGTACTCCAAGGACTCTCCAGATCGCCTGGGCAACACCAACTCCGAAGCGACGAAGGTCTACCTCCCCTCCGTCTGGGACATCAAAAATGGCAAGACCATCGACTACGTACTTGCGGGTCTTCCGGAAGGCTCAAGCGAGCGTGAGCGCCAAATCCGTGAGCGCATCATCCGCGCAACTCAGGAAGTGATTGCCGACTGGAACACAGCGTTCCGTCGCTCCCTTTCAGGCACCTCACTTCAGCGCGCGGGAGACTACCTCACCCTCTCTATCGCTCCCACCGAAGCCGAACTCCGTGCAAATCGCTCACTCAAGCGCGTCCGCATGGGAGATCTCGATCGCAACGTCATCCAATGGGTTGGAAAAGCGGTCCCCTACGGGATCCTAGGGATTGGTGGCTCCTCACCAAACCCTCGCTCCGGCACAGTTGAGAACGGATCGCTCTCGATCTATGGAGGCAATCTGATCTCGCAAACCGAGTGGACAATCCGCATGGCTAAAGCGCGAAAAGAGTATCTCGAGCGCTCCAAAGTCAAAGGCGAACTCGCTGAATCCACTCCCCCTGTGTCGCCTGTAGCCGATCCAGCTCCTGCAGGAGGCGTAAATCCACCACCCGCCCCAAGTGATGCTGGGTCCCGAGTGCGTAAGTTTGGGCTGAGTCAGTTCACGCTCCCCAAAGAGCTCCTGACAAAGAATGCGCGCCTTGCAAAACAAGTCTCGCAACTTGCAAGTGAGCTTGAAAAAAATGCTCCTGCAAATAAGCGCTTACTTGAGCAGCTCAGTCCCGCCACTCGCGCGGATCTCCAAGGAGCGATTCAACACGCGTTTTATCAAGCTTACTTGAACTCAAAGTCGAGCATGAAAGCCGGGCTCTCACAGCGCATCGACAAGGAATTCTCAAAAAACTTGCTCACTCTGGTTAAAGATCGCGTTTCAAATGACGAGTATCGCCGATTCTACGCTGTGATCGCTCGCACGGAGACGATCGAGAAGTTGCGTCAGTTCGCTCATAACTCTGGCTCATGCTTGTTTCATCGCGATGGAGAGCACTTTCACTTTACGGATGAACAAGTCCTGAAGTCCGACGAGCTCGACTTAATTGTCGCGCAGTACAAGCCTCTTCTCGCTCACGAGATGGGACACAACTTAAGCTTGCGCCATAACTTTATCGGCTCCTACGATAAAGCCAACTGGAAGCACTCTGCACAAGAAACAACCAAGCGTCGCTATAGCTCCGTCATGGATTACATGGATGACGAGCATGAGCACTACGACGGAATCGGTCCGTACGATGTGCAAGCGATTCGGGCAGCTTACACAGGCCTTCTTGAAGTTCATCCTACCGTAATTGCAAATCCTGCAGTCGTAGGTGCTTCGATCGAATCACGCCCAGGCGGAGTCAAAGTCATAAAAACCCGCACAGGTGCCGAAGCTCAGATTCAAAATGGCAAGTTCGTCCATTTAAACGACTTGAAGAAAGTCTACGGTGTCGAAAGTTGGCTTAATTTCGGGGCCGAAGCACTGCGCAACTTGCCTCTGAAACCGTACGCATTTTGCTCAGACGAGGAGTCAGGCCAGATGCCGACCTGTAACGTCTGGGATCGCGGCACTACTCCGCTTGAACTCGTCGAGAACCGCATCCTTGACTACAAGTCACGCTATGCACTCCGCAACCTACCTGGCGACAAACTGCAGTTCAACTGGTGGAGCGAAGGCAGCTACGCCGGACGCTTGTTTGGTGAGTTCATCAGCGTGCGTCAGATGCTTGAAGAGCTCTTCTATCAACTCGTGAGCGGCGGAGACTACAGACCCTACGTCTCTGCGGTCGATCGCGGGATGCGCTTCTTTCATGAAATCATCCAGACGCCAGAAGCCCCAAGCCTCGCCTCAGATCGCGACTCGCGCTGGCAGAACTTTGAGCTTGAGATCCCAGACCCTCGCACACCCGAAGGTCAAGCTCCAAAAACTCTCAAACTCACGGTCCCGGTTGAAAGAAAAGCTCTTCAAAGCTCGACGTTTGCCGGAAGAAATCGCATGCGCGTCCGCGGCATCGAGCTCGATAAGATCATCGCAATGATCATGTTGACAGAGCGAAGCTGGGGATTCTCGCGCTACGAGCAAATCTCGCTGCGCACCTCGTTCCCAGAGTACGAGAAGCTTCGTTTTGAAAACAAAAATGCACTCGATCTTCCGACCATGCGCTTGCTGAGAGATCTTTTGATCGATCAAGTTACTCCAGCCAAGCACGTCGAGTTTGAAGGTATTGCGGGACAAGTGCCACTGGATGACGGGATGTTTAAAGTCACGACAACCGATAGCATGCGTTTTTATGCGCTCTTAAGCTCGATCATGGCGCTCGATGTGAGCGGCACTGAAGCAAGCTCAAATCTGGCAGCGCATTTCCGCATCATGAGTGGCAAGACGCAAAACGTTCCCTCAGGCACGCAAATCGTGATGGAGCCTGGAGTGGACGTCTTGAGCCCCAATGAGCTGCGCTTTTGGGCGCTTGAGCGCGCTGATGTCGCGCAGTCGCTGATCAAGCACAACGCAATGCTCTCACAAGCAATGCTTAAGCAAGAGAAGCTCAATGCACTCATGAAAACGTGGACGCTTGCGATCTTAGGAATCGAGCCCAAGCGCACTCAACCTGCAAACCCAACGGTCGAAGCAGAGCGCAAAGCACTGCTCGAGAAAACCGAAAAAGAGATCGACGCACTCCTCGCGGATCTCCCACAGGAAGCAGGTCTTAAGCAAATGGCTCAGATCAAACGCATCGCTCAACAAATGCTGCAGCTCTCGATTCAAGCAAACCCTAACGACGCAAATGGGATCGAGGCTCTGCGCACTCAGTTTGAGAACTTTGCAAAAGAGCAAGTCGCATCAGCCGCAGTGCTCGAAGGGATCCAATCGGCAATCTCAGACGTCGTCCAAGCCGATGAGCAAAACGCTCAAGATCACCCGCTGGCTTTGGCAGCGGAGCTGATTCCAAGCGGAGTGATCCGCTCGCAGCGGGGCGTAGGGTTCTCAAATATCCAGATGCTCAATCGATTCCTGTTCATGATGCATCCTGAGCTCATGCGCTAAGTTGTCCTAGGTGCCAAAGACCACAACTTTTTGGAGTAGTCTTTGGCACCTGACTCAGGCTAGTAGGCTTTGCCAATGAACGCGTCAGAATCTCAAGTGCTCTTAGATTGCGTAAACGAAGCACTGCGTTTTCGTGGAGCCACTGCACCTAATCCTCCTGTCGGAGCAGCACTTTTAGATCAACACTCTCAGCTCCTCTCGATCGGAGCTCATGCACGCGCAGGCTCTCCGCATGCCGAGGTGGTCGCGATCTCACGCGCGCGGGATTGTGGAGCGCTGGATCGCGCTCACACGCTCGTTGTGACTTTAGAGCCCTGCAATCATACTGGGCGCACACCCCCGTGCGTGGAAGCCATTCTCGCCTTGCCGCAAATCCGTCGTGTCGTATACGGAGTCGCCGATCCCAACCCGTCGGTCGCCGGTGGCGGTGCGGAGCGCCTACGCGCAGCAGGGCTCGAGGTTGAGTGCGCCGAAAGCACAGAGGCCGCAGACCTCCTCGCGCCCTGGGCACATCTGATCAAGCACGGCACCCCTTGGGTCACACTTAAAATCGCACGCACCTCCTTGGGCTCGATGATCCCCCCTCTGGGGCAAAAAACCTTTACCTCTCCAGAATCCCTCACCCTGGCCCACGGGCTACGACGAAACGCCGATGCAATCCTCTGTGGGAGCGGGACGATCCTAGCGGATCACCCCGAGTTCACCGTGCGGCGCCTCCCCGATCACCCAGAAAAACGTAGACATCTCGTGATCTTAGATCGGCGACTTCGCGTTCCGGCTGAGGTCCTCACGCAAGCACGCGCGCGAGGTTTTTTGGTTCATCGCTTAAGCGCAACACCTTCGGAAGCACTGCGTTTTCTCGGCTCGCAAGGTGTGCTAGAAGTGCTGATCGAGACCGGACCGACCCTGACAGAAGTTTTCTTGCAAGAGAAGCTCTGGAGCGAGAAGTGGACGTTCACCACGACACCAGGCGAGCCGGATCGAGTGGAGCAAGAGTTTAATCGTGTTCACCGGGATCGTTGAAACCTTAGGTACCCTTCGCGCCTGCCAGAGCCAGGGCGGTAACTTACGTCTGGTGATTGAGAGCCGCTTTTCTGACCTGACGCTTGGAGAGAGTGTCGCCGTTCAAGGGGTTTGCCTCACCGTGACGGAGCTTGAGGGTGCAAGGGCTCACTTTTTTGTCTCGCATGAAACGCTCCATCGTACGGCTTTAGGCGAGCTTCAAGTCGGCGCTCAAGTGAACCTCGAGCGCGCACTCACGCTCAGCACGCGTCTCTCGGGGCATCTGGTACAAGGTCATGTCGATGCAACAGGTCAGATCCGATCACTCACTCCAACGCGCGAGTCAGTAGAGCTTGCAGTTGAGGTGCCTCAAACGATCCTCCGCTACTGCATCGAGAAAGGCTCGATCACTTTAGATGGAGTGAGTCTTACGATCAATCGAATCGAAGGTCAGCAGCTGCACTTTAATCTCATCCCTCACACCTGGAAAGCGACTCAGTTTTCGCAAGCGCGCGTTGGACAGCGGGTGAATCTAGAAGTCGATCTGATTGCAAAGTATGTCGAGCGACTCAGCACTTTCGGGGGGCTCAATGCCAAATCTCCATAAAATTCCAGAAGCACTTGAAGCTCTCCGCCAAGGTCGCATGATCATCCTTGTGGATGATGAAGATCGCGAAAACGAAGGCGACATCGTCCTTGCAGCTGAGAGTGTGACTCCGCAGGCAATTAATTTTTTAGCAAAACATGCGCGCGGACTCATCTGTCTCACTCTGGAGCGTGAGCGCGTCGACGCACTCCAACTTGCGATGATGGCGCCTCGCAACCAGTCCCCGCGGCAGACTGCGTTTACCGTCTCCATTGAAGCACGCGAGGGAGTCTCAACAGGGATCTCCGCTGCAGATCGCGCGCACACAATCCGTGTCGCCGTAGATCCGAGCACTCGAGCTGAGGACTTAATCTCTCCGGGCCATGTGTTTCCACTGCGCGCAGTGGATGGAGGAGTGCTTGTTCGCGCTGGACATACTGAAGGATCGATCGATCTAATGCGGCTTGCGGGGCTAAGGCCTTGTGCAGTCATCTGCGAAATCATGAACGACGATGGTACGATGGCGCGACTGACGGATCTAGAGAAGTTCTCCCGCGAGCATAGCAACATCCCGCTCGTGAGCATTAAAGATCTGATCTCCTATCGCATGGAGCAAGAGACTCTCATCCGTGAGCGTGCGCGATCAAACTTGCCGACCGCGTACGGCGAGTTTGAGATGGTGGCTTTTGAGAACCTTGTAGATCACTCCGAGCATCTCGCGCTAGTGAAAGGCGATCCTAGCGCAGGATCTGCTCTCGTTCGTGTGCACTCAGAGTGCTTAACTGGTGATGCGCTTGGCTCAGCACGCTGTGATTGCGGAGAGCAGCTGCACGCAGCAATGCGCCAGATCCAGGACGCAGGATCGGGAGTGCTCATCTATATGCGCAGCCACGAAGGACGCGGGATCGGACTTGCAAACAAAGTGCGCGCATACGCGCTTCAGGATCAGGGTATGGATACGGTCGAAGCCAATCAGCGCTTAGGCTTTGGTCCAGACCTCCGTCACTACGGAATCGGCGCCCAGATTCTGCGCGCACTGGGTGTGAAGAGCATGAAACTTCTCACCAACAATCCGCGCAAAATTGTGGGACTTGAAGGCTACGGGATCGAAATCACAGAGCGTGTAAGTCTTGAAATCGAGGCCAACCGACACAATCTTAACTACCTCACCACTAAACGCGACAAGCTCGGTCACGTCATCCACCAGTTTGATCGCGCTCCAACACCGAAAGGGAGCGCATGAAGCTCGCAATCGTCGTTAGTCGCTTTAACCCTGAAGTGACGGGAGGGCTACTTGAGGGTGCACGCGCAACTCTGGGTGAACGAGGGATTGAGTTTCAAGAGGCTGAAGATCTCTACTGGGCGCCAGGCGCGTTTGAGATCCCGCTCATCGCTCAAACACTCGCTCAAACTGCTCGCTACGATGGGGTTGTTTGCTTAGGCTGTGTGATTAAAGGAGACACTGCGCACTTTGAGTTTATTTCGCTCGGAGCCGCAGTTGGGATTCAGCAAGCCACTTTGAACTCACAAAAGCCGATCGCCTTTGGAATCCTCACCACCTACACCGACGAGCAGGCGATCTTGCGCTCACGGAGTGACGCTCACAACAAAGGCCGCGAAGCTACACTTGCGGTGATCGAAGCCCATGAAACTCTCCAGCGCATACGCTGAAGTTCTCGCTCCTTGGGTCTCACAAGCGCGTCGCGCACGCATCGATGCTGTGCTGAGCGAGCGAACCAAAACGGTCGTTCCAGTTTGTGAAGGCATTTATGACCAAGGTAATGTGAGCGCCGTGCTCCGCTCCGCGGAGAGCTTAGGCTTTCAAGATGTGCACATCATTGAGACCCAAGAGCGCTTTAAGAAATCCAATCGCATATCCTCTGGCGCGGATAAGTGGTTGAGCGTCCATCGGCACTTCGAAACTAAAGCAGCAATTCTCCATCTGCGCGCGCAGGGCTACCAGATCCTTGCCACTGCTCTCTCTGCACACTCACGCCCGATTACAGAGTTTAACTTTACCCAACCTACGGCAATCGTATTCGGAAATGAAAAACAAGGCGCAAGCCCCGAGCTCTTGAGTGAGGCCGACGCCCATGTCATCATCCCGATGGTGGGATTCACACAAAGTTTCAATATCTCGGTAGCCGCAGCGATCGCTCTGTTTCACGCAAGGCAGGATCGCCTGAGTCGGCAGGGGTTTCACGGTGACTTACCCAAAGAAGAGCAAGAGCGACTACGCGTCTTGTTTTATGCGCGCTCCATCCCTCAGCCTGAGCGACTACTTCATCAGATCCTAGCGCGCGCGGGACTTCAGGATCTGTAAACGTATGTTCCTTGCGCCCATAGCTCTGCTGCTGATCGCTCTTTTGACGAAGGCTCACGCTGAAGTGGATCTCCACGTCCACCTCACCATGAAAGAGGGCATGTCCTGGCTCATTCAAGGCGATGCCCGAGGCAGTTTGCGTGCGCAGACGTGGGAAGAGCGTTTTCGAACGCGCGCAAACTTCGAGTCCATGGATCGCTCGGGACTTAAAGTTGTTGTCGCAGCCCTTTTTGCGCATCCTTGGGCGAGTAGCGATCTTCGACAAGCACTTCGGCGCCAGCATGAGTCAATTGTTGCGTACACACGTGCTCATCCACACTGGCGGATCGTGCGCTCTCCCACCGAGCTTCGCGAGACTCTGGCGTTAGGACAGCGCGCAATCGTACTCTCGCTTGAGGGAGCATCGCATGTGCTTGAGACAGAGGCCGATCTTCGCGAATGGTACGATGACCGAGGCTTAAGGATCGTCACCTACTTGCACCTCACCGGCGACCGTCTCGGCGGAGTCTCGATCGTCAAGCAGGGCATCAACACGCCTCTGGGAGCGTTACTTTCCTTTTGGCCGTTTGGGCGTAGGGATGAGGATATCCGAACCAACCCGATCGGTCTCTCTCCGCGAGGGATTCAGTGGGCCGCTCGTTTGATTGAAAAAGGTTTTTGGCTCGATCTTGCTCATGCTTCAGATCAGAGTTTGCGGGATTTAGAGCCCACCCTCGCACGCTACCATCAGCCCTGGCTGATCACCCACACCTCTCACCGCACCTACCACGGCTCAGAGCGAGGGGTGCCCCAGTGGCAAGTCGAAAAAGTACACCAGACCGGAGGAGTCTTAGGGATTCTTCCTAGTCCTCAGATGCTTGCCTCAAAAAATCTTCCTTCGGCTTCGAGTTCTCTGTGCTCGAAAGATCCGGCCCATGAAGGCGGCTTTGAGTCCTACATCGCCCATCAGGGTCTTTTTGCGCGTACTTTAGCGTGGGAGGCCATTCAGATCGGCACAGATTTTAACGCTCCAATTCCTGCGTTACGCCCCTTTTGCTCTGACGAAAAAGCTTTCGTAGATCAAGGCTTTTGGAACTACGCGCAGACCGGAGCGTTCTTAAAAGCGATCAACACCCGAGTCCCCGAGCAAGACCCCTCACGATGGCCCGAGGCGTTTGCCCGGGCGTGGGAGCGAGCCGTCACTCGCAACTAACTCTCCTCAAGAAAGTCTAAGTCCTTTGCATGCGTCTCCTCTAACCCCCAGAGAGCAAAAAATGCGATCAAAAGACTTACGCATCCCACTGCATAGGCTCCATGGATCTTACCCCAGTGCGCCTGCGCAAACTGAAATCCCGTCGTCAGCAGTACCACTGATCCGCGCACAAAGTTAGGCACTGAGGTCGCAACCGTTGCGCGCAAGTTCGTTCCAAACTGCTCCGCTCCGATCGTCACAAACACAGCCCAGTACCCAACCCCTAACCCCAGTCCCACACAAAGTGCATAAAATCCTTGCACACTCAGAGTCGGACCATAGCAGTAGAGAGTCACTAAACCCCACGTCAGAATCAGAAAACCAAACACTACTTTTTTTCGGGAGCGCATTTTTTGAGAAATCGCGCCTGAAAGAAGATCTCCAACAGAGAGCCCCAAGTAAGACCACATCACTGCCTTGCCCGCTGCAACAGGCTCTGCGACACCGAGCGCAGTTGCGAGCTCAGGCGAGAAGGTGATCAGAATCCCAATCACAAACCAAATCGGCACACCGATCAGCACGCAGTTTAAAAACTTTCGAAACCGCGCAGCGCTTCGAAAGAGCATCAAAAAATCACCCCGCACGACTTTTGAGCTTTTTGAAACGCGCTCAAACATTCCGCTTTCGAGCATTTGGAAGCGTAAAACCAGAAGAGCGAGACCCATCCCGCCACCGATCAGGTAAGCCGTTCGCCAATGCACGAGATCCCCTACGACTCCGGCAAACACTGCTCCTAAGATCCCCACCGCAGCAACCGTCGTCGTACCCCATGCTCGCGTTTCGCGAGGAAGCATTTCGCTCACAAGTGTGATTGCAGCACCAAGCTCACCTGCTAGACCAACACCTGCAATAAATCGTAAGACCGCATAACTAGGAACATCCCAGACAAACGCATTAGCAATGTTTGCGATGGAGTAGAGAAAAATCGAACCAAAAAGAACCGATAGCCTGCCGCGCTTATCTCCTAAAACCCCCCACAGCACGCCACCCACAAGCAATCCGGCCATTTGAGTGTTGATCAAGAGGACTCCCTGATCCAAAAGCTCGTTCTCCGGTACGCCTAAGTCCTTAAGACTCGCTTGTCTCACGATGCTAAAAAGCAACAGATCAAAGATGTCGACGAAGTATCCGAGCGCTGCCACGCCTACGGTGATTAAAGCTTTGCGTTCGATCTTCATGACTTTCTCCTCCACGCGTGCATGTAAAATCCGTCAGAGTCCTCAAAGGGGCCGTAAAATCCACCTGCAATCGCTTCAAACTGAGAGCGCTCCGACTCAAAGCGCGCGACTTGCTTGAGCGTCTCTTCGTTTCGGAACGTACATACTCCGTAGATCAATACTCCCCCGGGTAAAACCAGCTCACTGTAGCGTTCCAAAAGCTGCGCTTGGAGCGCACTTAAGCGCTCAAGCTCGTGAGCGGTTTGACGCCACTTGATATCTGGATTGCGCTTCAGAACACCCCAACCACTGCACGGAGCATCCACTAGGACGCGATCTGCCGCATACTTAGGTTTTAACCACTCCTGAGGAACGCCCTCCTCTGGGACGACTGCGGTTTGAATATTGCGCACCCCTGCGCGCTCAGCGCGTTTGCGGAGAGATTGCAGCTTTTTTTCGGAGACGTCATACGCAAACACACGCCCCTTGCCTCCCAAGTAATCCGCAATCGCGAGCGCCTTGCCCCCGGCGCCTGAGCACGCATCGATCACTCGTGGCTGCACTCCACGAAAGGCCGGCGCCACGGTTGATGGACGGCGCTTTCGCCCGCCGGGCTCGCGCGTAAGGAGCCCCGAAAAGATCTCAGGCCAGAGGGTGAAAAGCGCCATCAGCTGTGAGCCCGCGTCTTGGATCTCAAAATCCCCACGCCGAAACGAGTCCGATCCTAACAGGCGCAAGTACTCCGGAAACACCACAGCGCTTGGGAGATCCGGATGAAGCCTCGCTTTCGCAAGGATGGATGCCCCTTCTTTGGGAAGCTCGTGCGCGAGCTTCTGAAGCCACGCTTCGCGGGTAAGTTTGGTTGAAACACGCACTGCAACGCATGGATCACTGCTTAAACTCCGCGCAAGATCGTGGCTCAGCGCTTGGGGCCACTGCTCTACCATTGCGCTTGGAAAGTCTTTGACACCACCCTCTCGTGCAGACCCAGGCAAGTGATCCCACAGACGCTCCAAAGCGTTGCAATGAAGTGGGTCACTCCAAGGAGAGTGAAGCTCCACCTGTGCTTCGAGCTGAAGCGTGAGCGGCCGACGCAAAAGAGCAGGTAAGCGCGAAGCGACCTCCGACTTGATCTCAGGATCGAGCCGAGAAAGCGCAGCATCTAAGTGCACAGGTGTCGTAAAGAGAGCTGACCAAACTTTTTGCGCCTCTACCTGTGCGCGCGTGCGGGCGTGAAGATTGTCTGAGGTAATTACGGTGTAATTACGGGGTCTTCTGGACATGCTCTTTAGGGTCATTGCATTGCAATTGCGCCCAAGCAATGGCAAAGATGACGCGCATGGCAGATTCTTTTACAAACGCACTTCAAAGGGCCTGGAGCAGGCGGGAGAGCTTGGGCTTTGGAGCTTGGGAGGCGCTACGAATCTTTCACGGCGCAGCTGAGGCTCCTGAGGGCTATGAGGAGATTGCAATTGAGCGCTTTGGATCTCATCTCTGGGTGACGAGCTGGGAAAAA
>JBILEK010000029.1:0-30395 GCA_044352155.1 Bdellovibrionia bacterium | reverse complement strand
GATCGAAACCAGTCACGAATGGATCCTGGAGCGTACAGGAATCGTCCAACGTCACATCTCAGAGCCAGGTAACCCCCAGGAAACCAATAGCTCGCTTGGATGCCGCGCCAGTCTGAGCGCTCTTGATATGGCTCGACTCACCCCCAATGACATTGATGGGATTTTTTACGCCACCTGCACACCCGACACTCTGATCCCCTCCACCGCGTGCTGGTTGCAAAAAAAGCTCGGCGCCAAGCGTGCGTTCGCTTACGACATCAACGCCGCTTGCTCGGGGTTTGTCTATGCTCTTTCCGCTGCAGACCAGCACATCCGCTCAGGCCAGATCAAACGCGCACTGGTCGTTGGGGCTGAAGTCATTTCGAGTTTTTTGAACTGGGATGATCGCACGTCCTGTATCTTGTTCGGAGATGGTGCGGGTGCGGTTGTCGTTGAAGCCACGCAAGAAGGTCATCCTCACCGCATTCTCTCCTCCCATATGCAATCCGACGGGGATCTCTGGGAGCTGTTTTACATGCCCGGAGGCGGTAGCGCTTGCCCCCCATCGCCCGATGTGGTCGCCCAAAAACTCGCCACCATGCAGATGAAAGGAAAAGAGATCTTCAAAGTCGCAACCAAAACGCTTGCAGACTTTGCAGTGCGCGCGATTGACGCAAACGGAATTAAACCCTCTCAGGTGGATTGGATCATCCCTCACCAGGCAAACCTCCGGATCATCGAAGCAGTCGCGCGGCGCTTAGATTTCCCCATGGAGCGCGTGCTGGTGAACGTGGATCGCCGTGGCAACACTTCGGCTGCGACCGTCCCTACAGCACTTGACGAAGCCGTTCGCGATCAACGCGTTAAACCAGGCCAAACTCTTCTCTTTGACGTTTTTGGCGCGGGCCTGACCTACGGCTCGATCCTCGTGAAATGGTAGATCAACTTATGCATATCGCTCTTTTTCCCGGACAAGGCTCCCAACACGTCGGCATGGGAAAGGATCTCTTCGACAACTTCTCCCTTGTGCGAGAACTTTTTGAAGAAGCCTCGGATGCTGCGAAAAAGGATTTCAAAAAAATCTGCTTTGATGGGCCCGAGGCCGACTTAAAGCTGACCGAAAACACGCAGCCCACACTGCTGCTATGCTCGGTTGCAGCCTTTCGTGTAGCGCAGAAAGAGCGCGACCTAAGACCCCACGGGGTCGCCGGTCACTCCCTGGGCGAGTATAGTGCGCTTGTTGCGGCAGGCTCGCTCCCCTTTGCAACGGCGATCTCATGGGTGCAAGAGCGAGGGCGTGCGATGCAAAAAGCCGTACCTCAAGGCGAAGGAACGATGGCCGCAGTCATGGGCTTAGAAGATGCGCAGATTACCGCTCTGTGCAGCCAAGCGACCCAAAACGCGGCCTCAAAGCGCGAGTCCTCGCCACATGCGGATCTCCGCGTTCCCGCAATCGTTGAGCCGGCAAACTTTAATGCACCAGGCCAGATTGTGATTGCAGGATCGGTCGATGCGGTGGAGGAAGCCCTAGCGCTCCTGAAGTCAGGAGCTTTCCAAGGTGGAAAAGCGATCCCCCTCCCCGTGAGCGCGCCTTTTCACTGCTCGCTGATGCGTCCCGCTCGCGATCGGATGGCTGAGCTCTTTTCTCGCTCGGGTGTAAAGCCCCACGCGCTTCAGATCCCGTATGCGCCCAATCGAACTGCACGCCTCACTTCTGAGCCTGGTGTCGTTTTTGAGCTCTTGGTCGAGCAGGTCGACCACCCCGTGCTCTGGAAACAGACGATCGAGGCACTCATCCAAAAAGGCGCAACCCATTTCACAGAGTGTGGACCCGGCAAAGTCCTGCAAGGTCTTGTAAAACGCATCGCAAAACCTCTCAATGCCACCCCTACGATCACGGGGATTGAGGACTCAACGAGCCTAAAAGGATGGACCCTATGAGCGCCACAAAGCCCCTAGCCCTTGTCACCGGTGGATCACGCGGCATCGGCGCAGGCATTTGTCTCCGCCTTGCTAAAGAGGGCTTCCATGTCATCGTGAACTACTCCTCTAACGAGTCCAAAGCGCGCGCTCTTTCCGAACAGATTCATGCACTCGGTGGATCGGCGTCGATCCGGGCGTTTGACGTCTCCGACTCTCAAGCTGTGGAGGCGGCGTTCTCCGATATCGCTAAAACTCACGGCCAGGTGCAGGTCCTCGTGAACAACGCCGGCATCAACGTCGACTCTCTTATCATTCGCTTAAAAGACGAAGACTTAGACCGGGTCATGAACGTCGACCTTAAAGGCGCAATCTACTGCACTCGCGAAGCTGCAAAACAAATGATGCGCGCACGCAAGGGCTCAATCATCCAAATTTCCTCAGTCATTGGAGAGATGGGCAATGCGGGCCAAGCCGCTTATTCTGCGGCCAAAGCGGGGCTGCTTGGGTTTTCGAAATCGGTGGCAAAAGAGCTAGGATCCCGCGGGGTTCGGGTCAACGTGATCACTCCGGGTTTCATCGCAACTGAGATGACGGAGTCCTTGACGGAGGATCAAAAACAAGCCATTGTCCGCAACATTCCGCTCGGAGCGATTGGATTACCCGAAGATATTGCCGGTTCGGTCGCTTTTCTCGCATCGGAAGACAGCCGCTACATCACCGGTCAAGTGATCGGGGTGAACGGCGGAATGTACATGTAGTTTTTGTAGTGAATTTTTCTTAAGGAGCTAACTCAATGACCGTTACTGTCGAAGAAAGAGTCAAATCGATCATCTGTGACCAACTCGCCGTAGAACCCGAAAAGGTCACGCCGACCGCCTCTTTCATTGAAGACCTCGGTGCCGACTCGCTCGACATCGTTGAACTTGTGATGACGATGGAAGAAGAGTTTGACCTCGACATCCCCGATGACGACGCAGAGAAGATCAAGACCGTCGGCGACGTGATTAAGTACATCTCCAACAAGGCTGCAAACGCTTAAACCCGCAATCCATGAAGCACGCTCGCAGAGTCGTGATCACTGGAGTCGGAGCCGTAACTCCGCTCGGACTCTCGGCAGAGGAGACCTGGAAGAACGCGCTTGAAGGCGTCTCAGGCGTTAGTCGCATCACTCTGTTTGATGCGGCTCAATGCCCGGTGAAGTTTGCGGCCGAAGTGAAGGGCTTTGACGTGTCAAAGCCTCTTCCCCAAGCGCTCAAGCCCTTTCCGGGAGGAGAGCCACTGACCGTTGCGGCAAACGCAAAAGAAGCGCGCAAGATGGGCCGTTTTATTCAGCTCTCCTTAGGGGCAGGCTTTCAGGCTTACGCTGACTCTGGACTGGACCTTGTGCGCACTCAGATCGATCCCGATCGAATGGGAGTGAACATCGGTGTCGGCATGGGTGGACTTGGCGAGATCGAAGACACCCATACGGTGCTCATGAACAAGGGGTTCTCACGGATCAGTCCCTTTTTTATCCCAAGCGTGATCCCCAACCTCTGTTCGGGCCACTTAAGCATCCTTCTTAATTTTCGTGGACCGAACCTCTGTAACGTCACCGCTTGCTCCTCAAGCGCGCACGCGATCGGCGAGTCGATGAGGATGATTCGCGACGGTACCGCGGATATCATGATGGCGGGCGGAGCGGAGGCCGTGGTTTCGCCGCTCGGTGTAGGCGGATTTGCGGCGATGCGCGCACTTTCAACTCGCAACGACGCCCCCGAAGCTGCGTCCCGGCCCTTCGACAAAGACCGCGATGGCTTTGTCATCGGTGAGGGTGCGGCAGTGCTCATGCTCGAAGAGTATGAACACGCTCGCAAGCGTGGCGCTCGCATCTACGGTGAGATGCTGGGGTACGGCCTTTCAGGGGACGCCTATCACATGACCACTCCTGCGCCCGAGGGCGAAGGCGGCTATCGCGCAATGGCGATGGCACTCAAAGATTCTGGCCTCAATCCCGAGCAAGTGGGTTACGTCAACGCGCACGGCACTTCGACTCCCGCCGGAGATCCCGAGGAGTCTCGCGCCGTGAAGCGCCTCTTCCCGAACGGTCCCTCACACCTTCAGATCTCTTCGACGAAATCCATGACGGGCCATCTCTTAGGTGCGGCGGGTGCTACGGAGGCGCTCCTGAGCGTTTATGCGCTTCGTGAGGGCAAGATTCCACCGACCATCAACCTCGAGAGTCTTGATCCGGCGTGTGCGGAGCTTGGCTTTAACTACACCGCAAAGCACGCTCAAGACCGGAAGATCCAGTACGCACTCTCCAATAGCTTTGGCTTTGGGGGGACAAACGCTTCCCTGATCTTAGGTCGGATCTAGTCCTTCCGAAACCATCGCACGCGCAGAGGGATCCAAAAGAGCTCAAGAAGCATCCGCGCACTATCGCGCACGATTCTGACTTTACTCTCCGGTGAGTTATGCCACTCCACAGGATGCGTGCGAACCTTCGCCCCGAGAGAGTCAGCCCAAACGAGCAGCTCCACATCGAATGAGAACCCCTCAGTCTCTAAGCGCGAGAAAAGCTCCTGCGTCCAAGGCGCGCGAAACATCTTAAATCCGCACTGCGTGTCCTTGATCCCGCGGTAGACCATGAGCTGAACAAAAAAATTAAACACGCGACCCATCGTTTGTCGAAGCAGTGACTGTCTGCGTACGATCGCGCTTTGAGGATGTCTTCGATCGCCAATTAAAACATCAATTGACTCATCTGTTTGCAGCACTTCACGAAACCTTAAGACCCACTCCAGAGGCACAGACAAATCTAGATCCATAAAAACCGTGTACCGGCCCTGTGACTCGAGCATTCCTGAGCGCACTGCGTATCCCTTGCCTCTGTGCACCTGGTTATCAATGACGCGCATGCGAGACTCTCCTGCGCAGGCCTGCTGCGCGAGCGCAAGAGTTCCATCCGAGCTCTGCTCGACGACGATGAGCACTTCTCGAACCTGCGGCACGTCCTTAAGCCACGCCCGCACTTCACCCAAACAAGACTGCACACGACGACGCTCGTTATAGGCAGGAATCACAACCGAGAGATCAGCTTCGCTCATGCAGGATCACCTTAGACTACCGGAACGCAAGCGCTCGGGCTATCCTGATTCGCGCATGTCCAAGGCCAAAAAAACAACAGAGCATCTGCTGCGCGTGACTCTTGTGCTTTTCATGGCTCAGTCTCTCGTTCTTTTGTACTGGATTTGGAACGCTCTTAACCCCTACCAAATGGATCACATGGGACACCTCGCAAGCGGTGTCTCAACTCTACGGGGTCTGTATCACAAGCATCAGGATGCTTTTTTTCTAGGTGGGATTCATGGTCTGTTTTATCCGCCCCTGGAAGATTTCTTGCTCTCGTTTTGGCTCTGGGTCAGCAGATCCCCTGATCTCGCCTATCAACTCCACTTGAGCCTGCTTGCGATTGGGACTACGGCAGGATGGACTTGGCTCCTCGGCGTGTTTAAAACTTTGCCCTCACGTGCGGGGGCAGCGCTCGTACTGAGTGCTCTCTTATGGGCCGGAAAGCTTGAGCTGCTCGACTTTCAGGGCCTCTCCTGGATCGACTTGATGATCACAGGCCTCACTTCACAGATGCTGGGTGGAGTTTTTTTAGCGCTGCTGCTGCGTGAGCTTTTAACGCATCAACGACCTGCCTCAGTCGCCCTTTGGGTTTCTCTCAGTGTGCTCGCGCATCTAGTCGTTGGAGTGGTCGCAGGAGCGCTGACGTTTTGTCTGCTTTTTTTACCTAAAACTCACAGACGCTTTTCGACCAAAGCCTACGTGATTGCGCTTGTGTGCGCGCTGCTGGCGACTGCGTTTTTTTGGCTGCCGTTTATCTGGCATCGAAGCGAGCTTGTGCCTTCAATGATTCTTCGACGCGAGTCACCGCTTTTTGTGATTGTGGGACTGGCGACCATTGCTTTGTGCTTAGGGCTTGGTTTTTTAAGAAATCTTGCCATCCTCACCACGTTCCTTCTTGGGGTGAACACCGCCGTCAACACTCTCCAAGCTCAGGGCCTCTCCCTGCCTCACTTTCACTATTATCGTTTTTCGATTTTTGGTCTTTTCTTAGGAACGATTCTGATGTTTTTGATCTACGAAAAGACAAAAACTCGTCGAACAATCACTCGCCTTGCGCTCACACTTCTCTTGGCTCAGTGGTGCTACGGGATTTTTAGTACCTTTTCGTTCCCGCTACCCACGCTCACCCCTCAGTCAGCGAACGCAGATTTTTCGGAAGTCTCAAACGATCCGCAAGGGCGCACTTGGATTTTAGGACCTCATCGCTCGATTGATTTTTCGCTCGACTCAAGACTTTGGATCGAACGCCCTGAGATGCGCTTTGTGAAAGGACTTTTTTGGGAGTCCGCCTCATCGAACACTTGGCTGAACTCTTACTTTGCAACGCTTCTCTCTCCACCGGTCGTGCTCGATTTTTTTTACTTTTACAACTACCCCTGCCATGTTCAGCGCTGCTTGCTTGATCATTTTTTTGCGCAAGCAGGCGTGACTTCATGGATTGCGCCTGAGGACTTTGCTCTTCCTTACTTGTCTCAGTCACAATCGGCCTGCTACCGTCAAACGGTGGGCGCAGCCGGGACATCACAGTTCACGCTCACTCGTGTAGGGTCACTCGCGTTTGGTGGGAAAAAACTCACCCAATGGCGCGTGGAGCCTCGCTCTCACTCACTGTTAAGCTCGCAGTGGATCGAGCGGCTTCAAACTCATCAGATCGACTCTTTTCGCTCTGGTTTGCGGAGAGACGAACTAGCACTCCGACAGATCCACGCGGCTTGTGAAAAGTCTCAAACCGGAGCCCTGGCCTGGGTGAGCGCCCAAGATCTCGCTCAGATCAGAGCGCTCCCGCTGATGGCTTCAAAAAGCGGACACTCCACCGGAGAGCCAAGTTTCATCAAAAAAATCGCCCAAGGAAAGTACTCGCTTTGGCTCCCAGGAGAGCCTGATCTTTTTCGAATCAAATTGGCCCCCCTCCCAGGTGCGACACTAAGAGATGAAAACGGAAAAAGACTCCCCCTCTGGTCAGGCTACCCGCATCTCATTGGATACGGATCCGGAAAAATGACTCTCACTTTTGAAGAACCGAAGTCGGTGCAGTGGGGCAATCGCATTTCACTGCTGAGCTTACTTTTGATTGCAGGAGTTTTAGCGTTCCTCAGGTCGGATCAAAAACCAAAACCCAAGCGAATTTGATTAAACTCAACACTTTTCCCGTCGCGCGCTGAGCGCATATCCGCAGAGGCTACTCCGAGATAAACGCGATCAAAGGTATCAAAAAAGTTTCCACGCCATCCAACGTTGGCTTGTACCATCAACCCAGGATGAGTCTGCTGATGCCAAGCACCTGCCCAACCTGCGCCCGCCTCTAGAATCAAGTGTCGCATCAGAGTGAGCGAGGCTAGAAAATTCAGTTCAAACACAACCGTCTCACGCTCAGTTCCAGGACGAAACTCAAGAGGGATCACACCAAAATGAACGCGTCCTTTCAACCAGCGCTGGAAGGAGAGCTCAGGGTTCCAGCTCAGTCCTGGCCTCAAGTAGCCAAAATCGCGATCCTTTCCTTCACCGCGTAAATGCACCTCGGCTCGCGTCAGAAACAATTGAAAACCCCCTAAACTCACAGTACGCATCCACGGCTTAAACTCAGACTCAGTGCGGGAGTGGACTTGATCGATGTCTTTGTCGTTTTGGGAGAGCGCAAAAAAGGTAGCGTCCCTTGACTTCATTTGACTAAGGTACGCTTCACGATCAAATGCCTGCACCTCTCCTAAGCGACGGGTATCTGCTGCGATGGACTCTCCGGCCCCAAGCGGCACTCCTTGTCCACTTTTGAGAAGCTCCATGTTCTCAGCTACTTCGACGACTCCTTGCAACGTGTGCACTTCAGTGGGAGCGCGAGCAGTGACTTGGGTCGCCTCCATCACAAAGTCAGTGCCGCGCACGCCCATCACAGCGGCTTTGGTTTTAAAGTAAAACTGCTTTTTGCTCCCTGACTGCTTTTGAATTAGCCCTCGAACTCGTCCGCGCGCAAGATCGTACTCGTAGCTCCGCGCTGAGCTTTGTGCGATCAACATCTCAGTAGATGGCGCGATCAGGAGCTTTGAGCCATCTGGATAGCGAACTTTCACTGAAGTGCGCGGACCGGTCTTAAGCGTATCGCCAAACTCAATGCTGGTCCCAATACGCCCAACGCGCATCACGCCATCGGCGGATCGAATCGTGACCACGCGCTCACCTTCGGTCGACTCAATCACTGGAGCGACATGAGCGTGTGCAGATGCCCAGAGAACCCAAATCAGGATCAGACTCACTTTAAATCCTTCAGTGGAGACTGGGTGCGCCAATACTGAGTCATCAGTTGAGTAAACTCAGGGGCATACTCCAAAAGGATCCGATACTCGGTTGCGCTTAATCTTTGAAACTGTTGACCTGCAGCGAGAATGTAATTCGGATCCCGGTACTCTGTAAAAAAAGCTTTCGCAAGTGGAGAGAGCATCGAGAACGTATCCATCAAAGCGCTCCGACGCTTGAGCAACTCTTGCTCGCCGGGCTCTGCGGCTGCGATCCACTCGGCAAGTTGGACGTAAAAACACCAGTGCGCGTCCACCCGACGCTCTTTAACGATCCGTTGACCCGCGCGCAGGCGCTCCTGCGCAGTTGCAAACCCCTGAGGTGCGACCGCCTGAAAGAGCTTTTCTGCGCAACTCGCATACTCCGAAAACGCGGGAGCTCCCTCTTGTGTAAACAGCTCTAAAATCTCTCCTGGCGAAAATCCGTCAGGATGTGTGATTGGAGTCACTGCAGCTTTGAGTCGATCTTCTGGAAGGATCTTTGGGTTTGCGCACGCGCTTACGAGCACAAAAAAAAGGATCTGACTTCGAGTAAGCAAAACCCTCTTCAAGGCAAACGTCCGTAGTACTTACTGCTCTCCTCAAGGAGAGCTGCTGAAAGAAACGCCGAGTCATCCTCAGACATGTGCAAAAACATCACTCCCACGCGCGCTCCTTTACGAAGCCGTGAGTGCTGGACGGCCTGCACATGACGGACCTCAACGGATGCACTGATCTGGTGCCCCCTTAAGTTAAACTTGAGCTCCGAGAGGATCTGACCCACTTGAAGAGATCCAACAAGATCCTCACTCAAAGACCAGAGCCTAAGCCCTCCCATCGAGAGATCTAAGACTTTCATCTCGTACTCTCCCCACTTCGCCCGCATCTGCCACTGTTCGGGTACAGGCAGGCGGAACGTACGACGCCGCTGGACTTTAAAGAGCCGATCAGTCACGCGGAAATGAAATGACTCGCGCATCTCACGACGAGGCTCAACGACGATGAAATACCAGTCCGTTGGCAAAGTGAGCCGCATCATCAGACGCTCGATCTGCTCACTCTCGATCGCACGCCAAAGCTTTTCGGTGTCTGCGTCTTTGGGCAGAGCCAGATAGATCACTCCCCCGTTTTGCTGTGCGGTCACAAGATGCGTCCGTACGAGGTGTCTTTGCCCTTTCGCCCAGGCGATGACTTGAGCCTTCATCGCGCTATAGTTGAAACCAATTACGCGAGATGCAAACTGATCGAAGCTCACCGGGTCAAAACCTACTGGCTTTTTACCCCGGCGGGCCGAGGAGGCCTTGGAGTCAGGCATCTCTTTGATTTTAGGGGTGAAACACGACTTTCCACAAGACCCGATTTCAGGGTACCCTGCCTGCCATGACCACATCGTTCTTGCGTCCTTTAAGCGAAGTCGACCCTCTGATCTCTGGCCTCATCGAGAAGGAGTCAAAACGGCAGGAAGAGGGGCTTGAGCTCATCGCCTCAGAGAACGACGTAAGCCAAGCAGTACTCGATGCTCAGGGCTCGATCCTGACCAACAAGTACGCCGAAGGCTACCCCGGCAAGCGCTACTACGGGGGATGCGAGTTTGTAGATCCCATCGAATCCGCTGCAATCGAGCGCGCGTGCAGACTTTTTGGGGCCGAAGCGGCAAACGTGCAGCCCCACTCAGGCTCTCAGGCCAACATGGCGGTGTACCTCTCGCTGCTTGCCCCGGGAGATAAGATCATGGGAATGTCGCTTGCGCATGGCGGGCATCTCACTCATGGCTCGCCGGTAAACTTTAGCGGCAAACTTTTTCAAGTCGTAAGCTATGGGCTTCACTCCGAGACCCACCTTTTGGACTATGATCAGATTCGAGATCTTGCGCGCAAAGAGCGCCCCAAGCTCTTGATCGCAGGAGCGAGCGCCTATCCACGCATCATCGACTTTGAAAAAATGGCCTCAATCGCGAGCGAAATTGACGTTCCTTTCGTCGTTGATATGGCTCATATCGCAGGCCTAGTCGCCGCTCAACTGCACCCCTCTCCGATTCCGCATGCCACTTACACGACAACCACAACACATAAGACTCTGCGCGGACCGCGCGGAGGACTCATCCTGGGCGCAGCCGAGCGAATCAAAAAAGTAAACTCCCTCATCTTTCCTGGGATCCAAGGAGGCCCTCTGATGCACGTGATTGCCGCAAAGGCCGTCGCGTTCGGAGAAGCGCTTGAGAGTTCGTTTCGGGAGTACCAAAAAAATATCATCCGTAACTCACAAGCCCTAGCTGCAGCTTTGATGAATCGTGGTTTGCCCCTCGTTACCGGCGGCACAGACAACCATCTTATGCTCTGCGATCTGACGAGCTTTGGAGATGGCTCAGTGACCGGCAAGGACGCCGAAGGCTGGCTGGATCATGCAGGAATCACGGTGAACAAAAACACCGTTCCCGGAGAGAAGCGCTCTCCGTTTGTCACAAGTGGTATTCGGATCGGAACCCCGGCAGTCACGACTCGAGGACTGGGTACAAACGAGATGGAGCATCTTGCAGGCTGGATTGTTGATGCGCTGCGCTCAAAAGGAGACTCGCAACGTCTTGAATCCATTCAGAAGAATGTCCGAGCACTCTGCTCCAAGTTCCCCCTTTATCGAGCATAAAAGCTAGGCTACAACCCGAAGTCGTGAAGTGTCCGTACTGCGCGTCTTTGGAAACACGAGTCGTTGATTCCCGTCTGAACCAGACGGCTGAAATCACTCGCCGTAGACGGGAGTGTGCGACTTGCGAAGGGCGCTTCACCACCTATGAACGCGTCGAAGAAGTCATGCCCGTCATCATAAAAAAAGACGGACGCCGTGAGCCTTTCTCGCGCGAAAAAATGATGAGCGGCATCCGAAAAGCGACACAAAAGCGCCCCATCACGACTGAGAAAATCGAAGCCACGATCGATCAGATCGAGCGCCGTATCCAAAGCTATGGCCTCAAAGAGATGCCGGCCAAAACCGTAGGTCAAATGGTCATGGCCGCTCTCCACAAACTCGACAAAGTCGCTTACGTGCGATTCTCTTCGGTTTATCGAGAGTTTAAAGATGTCGAAGAGTTTGTAAGCGAGCTTCAGGTCTTGCCCTCCGATCCCGAAGATCCTGCGTCACTCGTATTCCCATTCTTGGGCGAGTCGGAAACCACCGTATGAGCACTCGTCGAAAAGCACGCGAAGTTGCATTTCAGATCCTCTATCAGCGCGATGTCTCGAGCACTGATCCAACAAATGTACTTCAATCTCTGCCAACCCACTTCAAACACTTTGAAGTACCCGAGGCGGCGCGTGAGTTTGCAGAGAGTCTCGTGCGCGGCACTCTCAGTGAACTTGCCTCCATTGACACTACGATCGAAAAAACAGCTGCTCACTGGAAACTCTCACGCATGGCGCTCGTCGATCGCAATCTCCTGCGCATGTCAGTATACGAGCTCCTCAAGATGCCCGAGACCCCAGCGTCGGTCATCATCGATGAGGCGATCGAGATCGGAAAAGTCTACGGCACTTCGGAGACCGGACCTTTTCTAAACGGCATCTTAGATACGATTGCAAAGAGTCGCGCTTAGCTTTCTGCGATTTTTCCGTTTCGAGGGATCTCGTGATGGAGTGCTACGTAGCGGGCAAGTTCTTTGAGTCCTGTGTTCACTTTCTTGATAAAAGACGGATCATGCGGCACGAGAATAAACTGCGCATGCTTTGACCAGAGCTCCTTAAGTTTTCGATCCAGCTGCACTGCTTGCTCGAGCGATTCGGTGCGCATAGGGTTGCCACCTTCAATCCCTATCCCTCCGACTGCCGCGGTCTCAAAAAAAATCACGGCATCATACCGACTGAGCTCCGCCTCATGGGTGGTGCCTAAGTGAGCAAAAAAATCATCCGTCGCTCCAGGCCAATACGCTGCTCCGTCAATCGTACCTCGATCGCAAAGCAGGATCCGACCGCGGTAGTGCGCTGCTTGCGCCTCCTCCAAGTTCAGTTGTACGTGATAGATTGCACGTTGAGTGGCTTTGCGTACTTCGGTCTCACCTGCACGCGGAAATCCCCCCGAGTAAAGGAGTGTTGCCGCCTCAGGAACGACCACAACGTCCTCACCGATTTCACGCCGGTACAAATCAGCGGCGGTCGTTTTGCCGCCTCCGGGACCGCCAGTGAGCACGATTCGACAACACTTTTGCATCGCTGTTCAGTGTATCTTCGCACCACACTCCGGGTCGACAAAATACTGTCGCAATCAGCTTGTTGGCTTGATCGCCAGCCCGCGTCAGCCGTACAATCTCTCAAGCGATGGCCGCAAATGAGCGAGAGATACAAACGTTGGCGCTAGATCTTCACCCGGAGCAGGCGCTTTTATCGGGAAAGCTTCAAGGACTCGTTGCAACTGCGTTTATCAATGAGCGCCCGCTTCAAGGGCTTTTGGGACTTTTGGATTGGAGACTGGGAGGAGAGCTCTCCAACTTTATCCGACGGGGAACTTTTTCGGGGGTCGCAGGTGAGAGCGTTTACTTTCCGTTCACGCGCGTTCAGCGGGGTTTTCATCTCTTTGTAGTCGGAGCAGGAGTGAGCGCATCCCCAGGGCAGCGCGATGATCTCTCGGGAGCAAATCTCTCTTCACTTCGAAAAAATCTTCTCGCTCTTAAACTCGATCGGATCGGGATTTCTAGCGCGGACTTTGGCGGAGCGAAGCCTGACTTTTTTGCACAAAACTTTAAAGGAGTTCCGCTGTGGATCGTCCAGTGAACGAAAAAAGTATCGAATCCTCACTTGAGCACCTGGTGCGCGAGAGTCTTTTGTCTGAAGAGCCCCCTCCTCCCTTGGAAACCCCGAGCGTTCAACCGTGGATCGAGCCGCCCCAAGCTCAAATCCAAGTCCGCGGGGTAGAGGACCCTGAGCTTTTACACGCATTAGCCGCCCTGGCGCGCATGGGTCGACCTGCTGTTGCCCAAAAAAAAGCGCTGAAACCCTCCAACGAGTTTACTCGAGCAAACCCAGATTCAGTCCAAGAAACCGACTTTAAACCCGATTCACTTCTGAGACGCCCACGTGACGCAAGCCCAATTTTACGACCTAAACCTCCACGCTCTTGAGCCCTTGCGTGCGCGCTGGGAGAGATCGCGTGCATTTGAACGCTCGCACACCCAAGTGGTCCGTGTGGCAGTTCTTCGCGCCCTCAGTCGACACTTTCACTCCGAACGCTCCATCATCAAAGTGCAGCCTCTTACAGAGCCCACAGAGCAGACGCTCTCTTTGCTTGAGAAGCAGGTCGATCAGCTCTCTCAGTCTCGCGATCTCACTGAACTGTCTTTTGATCAAATCATGAGTCATCCACCCGGTCCCTCTGAGGCGCTGACCGATGAAATCCTGCACGCTCCTCTGGTGCTTCAATCAGCACTGGGGCGCCCGGATCGCCGTTGGGAGCGACGGTTGTTTTTTTTCGCCAAACAAGCAGGATGGATCCCTCACTGCATGGAAGTTACTTTAAGTTTATCGGAGATCGGTCGATTCCACGCGCAAATTGAAACCGACCAAGACGAGATCGGAGTGTGCCTGTGGGTTGATGCGAGTGGAGTGAGCGCACCTCAAGGTCAGTGGAGTGGGCGTTGGTGGTGGATGCTGACGAAGAGTGCAAGCGCCGAGCTACCGTCGTTAGGGGTTAAAGCTCACTGGACCCGGATTGAGACCCCTGCATGAGGTTGTATGAGTTTTTAGCTCTCGTCCTCAAGGCGCACGCTCAAGTCCTTAAAATGCTTGCTGAGTATCACGGGACTTCAGGCGCAGTGCATGTTCTAGAGATGGGAAGCTCCACTCATCAACCTCCCATCGCATCAGTCGCTGCAGAGGCGCGCGAGGGTAGTATCCCGTGGGATCTTGCGTTTGAGAGGATTGAATCCAGCGTACGCGAACTTGCGCTGAGCGAGGAGCTTGAGAGCTGGGTTTGGACGTACCCGTATTACCGGGCGTTTGTGGAGTCGGGCGCTGCGCTGACGGCTCCCCTCTACGGCGGACAGGGGCCCCGTAGCGATCTCGCACTCGTAGAGGAGGCCTACGCGTTTGCACAAAGCTGGCTGAAGCACCTGGAGCTCCCTGAAGACGCGGCGTTTAAGATCCAGCGCGCAGCCGATCAGATTTGGGTGCGTTTCCGCTCAGAGGCCCTTAAACAACTCGGCCAAGCCCCCTTAGGCCGAATCTCCCCCTGAATTGTAAAAAAGCGTTCTTGAAGGCCTGATCCCACTTAGGTAGTTTCCCTACGACATGCGCCCGCTTTTATTGATTACCGGTGCCGCCGGATTTGTTGGAGCCCACTGCGTACGCGTCGCTCGAGCGCGCGGTTATGATGTGCTGTCTTGCGACTTACCTGAGCTTTTTAAGACGCGCGCTGAACTCTCTGATGTTGATTTTGGTACGATCATCCCGCGCGATGAGTGCATCACTTGGCTTCAGAAGCATCAGCCCAAACTCCGTGGCGTGATCCACATGGGGGCTTGCACTGATACGACCGAGTTTGATCCAAAAGTGCATGAAAAACTCAATCTCCATGCCTCACAATCGCTTTGGAACTGGTGCACAAAGCATGGCACGCCGCTCATCTATGCATCAAGCGCTGCAACCTACGGAGAGGGCGAGCGCGGCTACGACGATGATGAGACGCAAATGTCTTTACTGCGACCGCTCAATCCCTATGGAGAGTCCAAGTTGCAGTTTGATCTTTGGGCGATCAATGAGGAGCACCGAGGTCATCACCCTCCTTCTTGGGCGGGGTTCAAGTTTTTTAACGTCTATGGCTTTGGGGAGCGGCACAAGGGCAAGATGGCAAGCGTTGTTCTGCACGCGTTTGACCAAATCACTCGTTCTGGCTCAATGAAACTTTTTAGAAGCCATCACCCCCGCTACCGCGACGGCGAGCAGATGCGCGACTTTGTTCTGGTGGATGATGTGGTGGATGTGCTTTTTTTTGCGCTCGAAAAACCGATCTCACGCGGCATCTACAATCTCGGCACTGGGCATGCGCGCACGTGGCTTGACTTGGTTCGCGCAGTGTTTCGAGCACTGAAAAAACCAGAGCACATCACGTTCATTGATACGCCCGAAGAGTTGCGCGCGCGTTACCAATACTTTACCGAAGCAAAAATGGATCGCCTTCGCGCGCAGGGATACCCCAGGGCGTTTGTGCCGCTCGAAGAGGGCGTCACACAGTACATTCGGAAGCTCACTTAGAACTGGTTGGCTTTAAGCCAGTCTTGAAGAGCTTTTTGCTCGGGCAGCAAATCCTTCTTTGAACCCAGAAACTTGCGCAGGCGCACAAGATCGTCAGAAGTATCGACATTAAACAGAGCAGGAAAATTCTTTACCTGAGAGATGGAGGCGAGTTTCTTCGCAAACACATCCGCCATCTCAAAGTCACTGTACGGAAGCGAAGTCCAAATGTTTTTTTCAAGTTCGCGATTTCCGCCAAACAGAAAAAATCCGCCATCCTCGGATGCGCCAAACACGAAACGGTCTCCCTGCGAGAACGACTGAATCGCATCTTTGAGCACTTCGGGCATGGTGTGCGGAGATTCTGGACTGACAAAGATGACCCACTGATGAGACTTCTGGAGCTCGTTATAGACGCGAGAGAACCGATCCCCGAGCGCGCCTTCGCCTTGAGCGACTTTTGAAAAATCTTTCCACGTCGGGTTCTTAAGCCCAGAGGGTTCCGCCACAGCCCAGAACGGCTCGACTGTCACCTGGGGAGCGAGCTCCGCTCCGACTTTGCGAATCACTCCCGCAAGCGCATGACAGGAGAGTTGGTAGAACTTCTCCGCACTGGGCTTACCGATGCTCTCGGCGAGACGCGCTTTAATGGGAGAGAGGCCAGGGGTTTTTACGAAGACGGCAATGGCGCAACTTTTCATGGTGAACTTCCCCATTCTGAGCGCCTTCAAAAGTCATTTCAACGTAACTTTTGCCGCCAAAAAACCAACGCTCTTTGCATTTTGCCGAAGCGTGCTAGTCTAGAAGCTATGCGGCTTGATCGCGAAGACTTCTCAAGAATCTACAGCCTCACGCAAGGCCTCTGGGCTGATCAAAACGCTCAGTCGATGAGCGCAAACGAGGCGGTTGCCGCGGTCTCAGTCCTTCAGCTGCCCTCTGAGCGCGCCCTTGAGCGCATGGCGCAAGCTCTACTTGAGCGCGCAGAGCGCGAAGGAGGACGCTCCAACACCTCTGCGCTGAGTCATCCCTTTTTTCGACTCGAAGCAAAAGAGCGCTTCGCGCTGATTGCACTTCACCAAAACCGATGGTCCTACGCCCGCGTAGCCCGTATCTTAGGAGAGCCGGTAGAAGCCCTCCAAGAGCGCCTTTGGCGTGCGCGCGTGTACTTGGCCTCTCTAAGCCAGAAATCGAAGATCCCCTACCCTGTTGGCGCAACCCAGACGCGCTCCAGCTGCCCTGAGTACGATCCGCAAGCCCCTTGGACCCAAGTTTTTTTGGATGAAGAGTATGGTCAGCAGCAGCGGATTTTTCTGCAAAACCACCTGATGGCTTGCACGAGCTGCAGACAAGCACTGAACCGCTCGCGAGACCTTTACTTTAAGGTGGACTCTTTGCTTCCGCGCGCACCCGCGCAAGCTGCGGAAAGTCTTGAAAAGCTCTGGCTTCAAACCGAGCGTCTTGCAGAGCCCACGGACGTCAACTTTGTCAGAAGCTTGCGAGAGTTTATCGCCCAACGTGATGTGCAATGGTGCCTTGGCTTGCTCGGCGCGTTAGTGGTCTACGCAGTTTTTTTTAGACCCTAACAAACTGGCTATGCCCATTGAGTAAAGTCTCTCGCATTTCCTACGTAAGCAATTGAAATCAAAAGATTAAAAACGCGTCTTGGCGGCCAAAAGCCGCTCGCCTAAGCGCTGAGCCCAATGTGAGCGCAACCAGTTTCTAAGCCGTAACACCGATACGCTTGAAGCCACAATGCGCACCCCAAAATGGGCGTTAGCCCTTCTTTTCAGCATCAGCATCAGTCCTGAGACTCAGGCACTTGAGCTCTCCGTGGGGACGTGCGTGCAGCGCGCGATCGAGAACACTGCTCTTCTGCCCTGGACTCGTATGAAGTACTGGAGCTCAAAACTCGGGCGACTACCTGAACGCGGCGAGCTTCTCTCGGTTCGCTGCATTCCGCTCATTTTGATCCCAAAAAATCAAATCTGCTCGACTCTCCGATTCACCGGAACGCGCATCGCCTGGGAGCCTTACGTGGTTTCAAGTCGTGGAGTCTCATTTACTCGGAACTATTACCCCGATCATTTCCTTGATCTCTCAAAATGGAAAAATCTCGACATCCTCGATGCAGGCTCGGGCTCAGGAGAGCTGGTTCGCGAAGTAAGAAAACACTCAGAACAGACCGGGAGCGAGATCCGTATTCGAGGCATTGACTTCGCAGCTGACGAGTCTTCCGCGCCGGCAGGAGTTTTTCTTAAGCGCGATATGCGCGAGAGCGGACTCCCTAATGAGAGTGTGGATTTAATCTATTCGACGTGGAGCGTTTTTAGTTACGAATCACTCTCTCAACCCGAGCTTATCCGCCAAGTCCTCATCGAGTTTGAGCGGATCTTGCGCGTGGGCGGAAAAATCCGATTAGCCCCTGTTCCACCCAAAGCAATCGAACAAGTCCTCGCTGAGATCCCAGGGCTGAGGATCTCGCAGGTGGGTCGAGTCAAGTTTGGCCGCTTTGATCCAAACACACTGCTCACCTATGGCCACTACATCGAGATCGAAAAAAAAGCGCGCTAGAGTCCACGTTTTGGCCAAAGACGAGCAGGCGGGAGCACCCTCCGCTGGAGGTGCTCTTTAAGCTCCGCTGTCCTTTGACGCTGATCTTCCTGAAGCAAGCGCTCTAAAGACTGATGAGTCTCTAGCCTCTTTTGTCTTTCAGAAGCGAGCGAATTGCGGTGCTTGGCCCGCTCTTGCTCCATGCTATTTTGAAACTGTCGCCGCAGAATTGGGTCGCGATGTTCATCAAAGTACTTCCGCTGCTCTTGTGCTTTTTGTTCTTCCCAAAGCCTCGTACGGGCCGAGAGCGAGCGCTCAAGCTCCTCTCGCTCGATGCGGTTTCGATGCAAAAGCGATTGATACTCGCCTTGCAAGGCTTTTTCGAACTCCTCTTGAAGACGCTTAAAGTCTACTGCTGGCTCTGCCCACGCACTGATCAGAGCCACAAGCACCATGACAGTCAACTTCATGCTGTGATCCTCCGGATAGGTTAAAAAACTTTTCCTCTGATCAAAAATAAGCGTATTAGAACTAGAAAGTCTGTCAATCCAAAGAACTGCTCATTGATTATCGCGACGCACTGACTCTACACTCTACAGAAGCATGCTCGTGCGGCTTCGCCCCAGAATTCTCAATCGCTACATCCTCTCCGAAGTCTTCGGACCGCTGCTTGGGGCTACGCTTTTTTTTATTTTCATCTTTTTGATGTTTCAGATTTTGCGCCTATCGGATCTGTTCATCGTTCATGGCGTTGGCGTTTTGACGCTCTTTAAGCTCGCGTTCTACATGGTTTTTATGTTCCTGCCGTTTGTGCTACCGATTGCGTTTTTGCTTGCAGTGCTTCGTGCGTTTGGAAGACTCTCTGCCGATAGTGAGATCGCTGCCCTGAAAGCTTGCGGCGTGGGCACGGCTCAAATGCTCAAACCCATCGGCGTTCTCGCTTTTCTCCTGAGTGTGCTTACTTTTTTTCTTTGTGCGCAGTGGTCGCCGGATGCAGAAAAAAAATCCACAAGCCTCATCATCAAGATCGGAAATAGCAAAGTCGTCCGAGCGATTCAAAAAGGAACTTTTAATGCTGACTTTTTCAATCTCGTTTTGTTCACTGACCAAGTAGACAACAAAGGGGAGCTCAAAAGTGTTTTTATTTTCGATGAGCGTGACCCCAAAAACCCCATGACGGTCGTCTCGAAAAGCGGAACGCTTAAAAAACTCTCAGCCGACTGGATCACAGGGCAGCAGATGCTCTTTAAGCTCAATGAAGGCTCGATCCATATCACTCGTGATGGATCTGAAGAGTATCAGCGCATCGGATTTAATGATTACAATCTCGTCTTAAAGCTCAACGAGGGCCAAGGGGTCGCCGCAGGTCGCGCGCGCTTTGATGATAACGATCAGCTTTGGAAAAATTTACGCGAGCTTGCGCCGGAAAGCTCGATCTTCAGACAATCCATACTTGAACTCCTGCGACGATACACTGTGAGCTTAACGCCACTGATCTTTGCTCTCTTGGGTATCGGAATGGGCATCTCCCATACGCGCTCGCCGCGCTCAAGTGCAATGCTGATTGCGTTTGTCACTTTGTTTGTTTTTTGGGGACTCCTCACGACTTCTCTCTCGCTCGCCAATGAAGGATCACTTCTCTCAGTTGTGTGGATGGCTCTTCCTACCCTTGTGTTAGGCTCTTGGGCGGTTTGGGCGTTCCGGAGAGTCGCCCGATGAAAAATCTTGTCCTCGTTTTTAGCCTTTTTGCTCTCGGGTGCTCAAACAAGTACCAACCCGAGTTACCTGACTCAGCAGAGCTTGGATCTCCTCGCGGTTTACGGATCGCTCGCGTACTCACTCACTTTCACTCTCCTTACTCAAACGATGCGTGCGACAAAGCCGGCCTCATCAATGGCGTTCCAAACGCAGAGTGCCTCGCTAATCTCCGAAAAGCGATGTGCAGTAATCGTATCGATTTTTTGTTTTTGTCCGATCATCCTTCACATATGGCCGACTACGAAATGAGCTCTCTGCTCTTACTGCAAACTGGAGACGCTACTCTTTCAGGACCTAACGGACCGTACGGAAATCAGATGAGTGGTTGTACAAACGGTGCTCGACCTGTGTTGACGGTAGGATTTGAGGGGAGCGTGATTGCTCTTGGAATGAATCAGCACATCGAGTCGACCCCTGAGGCTCGACACGCAACTTACAACGCTCAAGGCGGAAATGCACTTTCAAGTCGACTCAAAACTGAGGCAGACGCGCTCGTCGTAGTCCCGCACACTGAGAGCAAAGAGCTCCCTTGGATCAAAGATCTCAATCCTGATGCAATTGAGATTTACAACTTTCACGCAAACTTAGATCCAAAAATTCGACACAAAGATCTTGGACTCCCTGCGTTCGAAAAAATTCCTTGGATTTTGGCCTATCTCATTGATCCATGGAACTCGCTGAACGCTGATTTCAGCTTTATGAGCTTTCTTGAAGTTCATCCGATCTACTCAAAAAAGTGGAATCAGCTCGTTACGTCGGGATATCCAGTGACCGGGGTTTTCGGCACAGACTCACACGAAAATGTTTTTAAACAAAGAGCCTCCGACGGCGAACGGCTCGACGGTCATCGCCGAATCTCGCGCATGATGTCTAATCATGTGCTCGTCTCCACACTCTCGATCGATGGAGTGAAAGCAGCGATTCGATCGGGTCGCGTTTTTGGAGTTTTTGAAGGTCTTGGATCGCCCGTTGGAATGGATTTTTACGCAGTCTCTCAGTCCAGTACTGCAGGCGTTGGAGAGACGCTCACCCTGGGAGCTGGGAGCGCAACTTTCACCATCCAAGCTCCAAGACTCCACTCAAACTCTCCTCACGATGGGGACGAGCCCGAGATTGAGCTTTACTTAAAGCGTCTAAATACTGATGGCTCTGAGTCTGTTCTGGCATCCTCTCGAGGGACGACTCTTACATATTCGACAAGCACTTTAGGCGCATACCGAGCCGAAGTGCAGATCAAGCCTAATCATCTTGAAGGTTTTTTAGGTGATTTCTCTGAGCTGAAAGATAAGAGCTACCCATGGATCATTGCAAACCCTATTTACTTGCAGTGATCCTCCTCAGCCTAAACGTCGGAGCTCACGCAGCTGAGGGTCCCCCCTCAACTTTACTCAGCGATCGCCCCCCTCCACTTCAAAACACCAAACGAGCGCAGTTAGCTTTGGGGCTACCGCTACCGCTTGAGCTCGGGTTTGAATACCGCTGCGAGGGAGCACTAGTTTTTTGTACTCCTTCGGTGCGCTATTTTCTTTCTGGGGGGTACTTTCGATTTCCGCTGTTCTCAAACGCAGATCGCGTGTTTCGCTCTGCTGGCGTGCGCATGGGAGTGCGAAGAGATCTTGGAGCGTGGCTCTATGCCTCAGGGGCGCTGGGATATCGCTATCTTGGTGTTAAAGCTGGGATGGAAACTTTTAAAGTCGAAGGCGAGAACCTCGCGAGCTCAGCATCCTTGGGCACGCATGCGCTCGCTTTTCAACCTGCACTAGGTGCTGAGTGGAGGCTTGGAGGAGGCTTGAGCTTGGGGTTTGAACTTGGTGTGCAGTTGGTTTTTGCATCTTGGGGATCGTTTTCGCTTGAGAGTGCGCCCACAAACGAAAACACCTTAAGCGTTAACGGCGCTTCAGCTCCCCTTCGAAAAATCGCGGGTCAAAGTCTTCCGACCGTCACTCTCCTTAAACTCTCTTTAGAGCTCTAACTGCTTACGGCTCTAAAAGCCGTGTGCATGCCCCTAAGGCGTCCCATCGCGCAGCCGCGCACGCGAGCACAAAGCCGCCCTCGGCATGTGCTTGCTCGTAGATCTCCTGCACGCAGACCTCTCGCGCAACTTCGGGACGCAATCCGCGAACTCGCGCTAGAATCGAGTCGGCACAAACCTCGAATCGATCCGATCCCAAAGGCTCTGCGCTCATCAATGTTTCGCGCCACTTGGAGGCTCCCTCATCCACCATGCAGTCTCCAAACACTCGATCAATAGAAACGCGTTTCACACAACTGCGCGACTCGAGACTCAAGCGGGGCTCTGAGCTCGGTAATCGCCAGGGCGCCGGACTCACACCCACTAAAAATCCTTGAAAAGCGGCGTCATACGGTGAGTATTGCGTGCGCTCGGTGAGTCCTGCTCTCAGCTCAAAGCTCCAGCGACCTGAGCTCATTTTCAGAGCACGCGCCGACTCCACTTGGGTGAGTCCCCGACAGCGCGTCCGCGCGTGATCCAAGCACGCACGGCGTGACACGTTTTCAAGGGCCACTCCGAGATGACCTAAAAATCCGCCGTTTCCGACCTGAAGTCCTTCGGCGCGAGGATCAAACTCGTATCGAAGCTGATCGCTCTGGAGCTCTGCGCCCACACATCTGGACTCGCAGTCAATCATCGTGACAAATGCACTTGCTTGCGCAGCAGGTGCACGATCACTGCGCGCCGCTAGAGCGCGGCTATTGCGCTCTTCCATTTGCTCGACCCTACGATGCGAGGAAGTTGCACACCCCCCGACCCATACCCCAAGAATTAAAACGATTAGAAATCTCATCTCTCTTAGGATGCCAGGAAATCCTTTTTTGCGCGAGACTGAGAGCTAGAGCCAGTTTTTTGACGCGTCCTCTGAGCACAGATCTTTCACACGCAAGGTCGGAGTCTCTCGACCTCGAAAACGATTGATCTCAGGCACTCCTGCCCAGGCAAATCGTGCGTTTTGAGCACGCGCACGCTCGAACTCCTCCATCCGCTCCGTCGCATGAAACCAAATTGCCTCCATCGGCTGAGATATACTCTCGCCAATGCGCAGCTTCAGGTGGCGCCCTTTTAAAACCGTCTGACTTCGGACTGCTGCGCGGACGACAAAAACTGGCTCTGGATTGCCAGGCCCAAATGGCGCTAGACGCTCGAGCTCAAGAAGAGTGGCGGAGCTTAACTCTTCAAGACCCACTTCTGCCTCAATCGAGAGTGGAGGCTTTGCTCCTCCCTCTCGAGGAAGCCTCCCCACCGCCTCATCAAATGATTGCGCAAACGCTTCAACGTTCTCAGGCAAAATCTGCAATCCTGCCGCGTGCGCATGTCCGCCAAAACCTTTCAAATGAGCACTCGCAGACCTCATCGCTTCGAGGATGTTTTTTCCCCCGAAGGAGCGAGCACTCCCTTTTCCGAGACCTTCCCGAAGCGAGATCACGATCGCAGGACGATGAAACGACTCCGTCACACGTGAAGCAACGATCCCCACAACGCCCTCATGCCACTGAGAATCTGCAACAACTACGGCATGCTGGTATCGACCTTGAGCGATCCCCTCTTCCACACGAGTGCGCACTTGATCCCAGATCTGATTTTGGATCTCTGCTCTTTCCTGGTTGAGCTTTTCCAAAAGCTCTGCGAGCTCACGCGCTCGCGCCTCATGTTGTGTGCTTAAAAGCTCAAGCGCATGACTTGCCGAGGAGAGACGACCTGAGGCATTGATCCGAGGACCGAGAGCAAATCCAAGATCCCCTGGCGAAAGCGACTCTCTTCGGAGTGACGAAACTTCCATCAGAGCGCGCACGCCCGGTTTGAGCGTTTGTTTAAGAACTTCGAGGCCCTGTTTCACGAGAATCCGGTTATCCCCCGTGAGAGGCACCATATCGGCCGCCGTCGCGATCACGACCAAGTCGAGATGCTGCTTGAGGTTTGGCTCGGTCCTTGGGTCAACTCCCGAAAACCAACCGTGCTTGCGTCCGTAGGCGCGCAGAGCGATCGCGAGATAAAATGCAAGACCACATCCGCAAAGCTGCTTTAACCCACTCTCGCAATCGGGGCGCTGAGGGTTCACAACGGCAACTGCATGAGGAAGCCCTTTCAAAGGATCGAGTTGGTGATGATCCACGATGATCAAATCAATCCCAAGCTCCTTCGCTCGCTCCGCCGCAGCAAAGCTCGTAATCCCGCAATCCACACTCACTAGGACACGCACACCCTCACTTGCAGCCTGATCAACGGCCGAAACACCTAGCCCATATCCGTCTCGAAACCGATCCGGCTGTGTTGCATCAAAGCAAAATCTGAGATCCCGAAACACCCAAGTGAGCAGCGCAGCACCTGTCGTGCCGTCTACGTCGTAATCGCCGAAAATCCGCACTCTCTCGCCTCGCTCACAAGCTCGTGCCAGACGCTCGGTGGCAAGATCCATGTCGCGGATCTGATGCGGCGATTTCAGACTCTCCAAGCGTGGAGACAGAAACTCGCGGATCTGCTCAAAACTCTCTAACCCGCGCTGGACACAGACCCGAAGCACTGTGCGCGTAAGGCCAGTGACAGCGCGAAGATCTTCGATCTTTCGATCGACTTCGGCTTGATCCTGTACTTTAAGCTTCCAGTCGCGCCGCGACTCCACGGCCTTAAGCCTTGATCTCCGAGAGCTTCGACTTCATGCCGCTTACGCGCGCTTTTCCAGCGCGCTTTAAGTTGTAGTTGGTCATCCAGATCAGCACTGAGCTTGCGACGTAAATCGAAGAGTATGTACCAATCACGATCCCAATCATAAACGTCAGAGCAAATCCTTCGATCACTTCGCCCCCAAACAAATAGAGCGCAAGCGCCGTGATCAATGTAGCAAGCGAAGTCACTATGGTTCGCCCTAACGTTTCATTGAGAGAGCGATTGACGATCTCCTCGATCTTGAGGTTGGGCTGGAGTTGGATGACTTCACGTATCCGGTCGTATACGATAATCGTGTCGTTGTTTGAGTAGCCGATCAAGATCATCAAAGCCGCAAGAATGGTGAGATCAAACTGAGTCCCCAGAACCACAAAAACGCCAATCGTAAGCACGGTGTCATGAAAAAGTGCGATCACGGCCCCCGGAGCGAATCGCGAATCAAATCGAACTGCGACGTAAACTAGAATCGCGATCAGCGCGTAAAACATCGAGAGAAAACCTTTTTCTCGAAGCGCTCCCCCCGCAGCTGGACCTACGACATCGACTTTCCCAAGCTCAAAGCCTTGCGGTCCCTCAGGTAAAGACGCTGAAAACGCAGAGCGCATCTGCTCGCCGATTTGATTGAGCTTTGCCTCCTCGGCTTGGACGCGAATATTGAACTCCACCGGACGCCCAGCTTCAGTCTTGATCTGCTGAATCCGCGCATCCTCAAATCCACCTTTTTCGACAATCGATCGCACTTTTGCGGTGTCCCAGCCCTCGGAGCTTAAGCGGACTTGCACTTCGGCTCCGCCCGTGAAGTCGACTCCGTAGTTAAGTCCCTTCGTGAAAAACCCAAAAGCCGAGGCAACAATCGCAACAATGGAGAGAGCAAGCCAGAGATGGCGCTTCCCAACGAAATCGACCTTAGTGCCGGGCGGAATGAGATAGAACATGCGCTTTATTCCCTTCGCAGACTAGATGCTCAGCGTCTTGAGCTGGCGGTTTTCGAGGTTCTTGACATAGGCGTCGATCAGGACACGGCAAACAAACACAGCCGTAAACAGCGTGGTCACGATGCCGATCATCAACGAGACGGCAAAACCTTTGATCGGGCCTGTGCCAAAGTTCAATAGAACAATCGCAGCTGCGCCGTTTGAGATGTTCGCATCAAGAATGGTTCTAAACGCTTTATCAAATCCAAGCTCCACTGCGGCCCTCAGCGACTTCCCTGCTGCGAGCTCCTCGCGGATCCGCTCGTAGATCACGACGTTTGAGTCAACTGCGATCCCGACCGTAAGCGCAATCCCTGCAATGCCCGGCAAGGTGAGCGTAGCTTCAAGCCCAACTAAAATCGCAAGCACGAACAAGATGTTGAGCACCAGTGAAAACACGGCGATCAGGCCTGAAAACCTGTAGTAAAACATCACGAACAAAAAAACGAAGATCGCGCCTGCGATCGCAGCCGTGGTCCCTTTACGAATCGAGTCCTGACCCAACTGAGGCCCTACGACACGTTGCTCTTGAAACTCAAGCTGCGCTGGGAGAGCGCCCGCGCGCAAAACGATGGAGAGATCTTTTGCCTCTTTCATCATTGTGTCCATGTTCCCTCGTCCAAGCGTGATCTGTCCGTGCTCGGAGATCTGGGCTTGGATGACGGGGGCAGAATACACGACATTATCGAGTACGATCGCAAGACGTTTACGAAGGTTATCCCCCGTGAGCCGTCCAAAGGTTGCAGCCCCCTTGGGATTTAACGAAAAAGAGACGACCGGCTGATTCATACCGCTCTCTTGGTTAAACGAGACGCGAGCATCCGAGAGATCATCGCCTGTGACATCAGCGCGCGCGATTAGAACGTAGGGCTCATATGCGATCGTAGCGCCTGTGGGGCCCTCAACGCGTTGAAAAGCGATTTCCGAAGTTGCAGGGATTTTTCCTTTTGCCGCTGCATTGATCGCAACGACATACTCGGAGAACTTCATCGTGACCGACTCGTTGCCGGGGATTCCAGGGGCTTTAAGCGCCTTCTCTTTTTCGATCTCGGCAACAAGTTGGGCCGCACTCTTGGAGTTCATCGTCTCTTCATCGACGATCTTAAACTCCAGTTTAGCTGTCCGACCGATGAGCGCTTTGGCTCGCTCAACATCGCTCAACCCTGGAAGCTCAACGACAATGCGATCTAAGCCTTGACTCGCAATCGTGGGCTCGGCGACACCAAACTCATCGATCCGATTGCGAATGACTTCGATACTCTGATCGATCGTTTTCTCGCGCAGCTCCGCGCGGTACTCGGTCGTGAGCCCAAACTGAAGAGTCCCCGCTTTCTCGCTTGCGAGCCGAAGAATGAAGTACTCCTCCTTCGCAAGCGCGCGTGCGGCGTCCTTTTGCGCTGGATCCAGATCAAAAACAAACTGCGGATCATCGACGCGAGCGCCATCGGTCGTTGTGACAACTCGGAGATTGGTCGTTTGGATTTGTTTTTCTTTCAGTCGCGCCTGAAGAGCTGCGCCCTGACGATCAACCACGTCCTTCATCACTTTGTTGAAATCAACCCCGAGCACCATGTAGAGGCCACCCTGAAGGTCGAGTCCTAAGTTGATCTTTTGTTTGACTGGGAATTTCGACGTCGAAGGATCTTTAACGAAAAAAGTCGGATAGACGTAAGCCCCACCCAAAACTATCGTCGCTAGGAGTAACCCGAACTTCCACCACCACTTACGTTCCATCGTTGATGCTCTCCAGTTTGTGCTACGGACTAAGGGCTGAGGTCCTTCAACTCACCTTTGCGGATTTGCGCGATTTGGCTTTTCAGCATTTTGAGCTGCACTTTTTCAGCAACCTCTAACGTGACAACCTTATCGTTCATGCCCGCGATTTTCCCCAGAATACCGGAGTTGGTCACGACTTCGTCGCCGGTTTTCATGGCGCCGAGCATCGACTGGTGCTCTTTCATGCGCTTTTGCTGAGGGCGGATCATCATAAAATAGAGCAGCCCCATCATCAAAACGAGGAAACCCAAATTCGCCATCAGCCCACCCCCTGCGGCCGCTGGAGCTGCAGTCGCAGCGGGAGCACCTGCAGCGGCGGGAGCCGCGACAGAGCCCGCGGGGAGCGGAGGATTATCAGCCCACGCCAGAAGCGGCGCAGTCATTAAGAAGTAAGTCGTTGAAACCAGGAATTTATTCATGACTTTTTTCATAGAAACTTTTGACCCAATCGTCAAACCGATTCTCCAGAATCGCTCCACGCATTTGACGCATGATGGAAAGATAGTAAGTCAGATTATGGAGCGTGTTGAGTCGGGCAGAGAGCATTTCACCACAAACGAACAGATGACGGAGATAAGCACGCGAGAATTGCGTACACGCGGCACACGAACACTCAGGATCGAGTGGCCTTGGGTCATCCTGGTATTTCTGGTTTTTGATGTTGATGCGCCCCCGACTCGTAAAAAGCTGACCGTTACGGGCGTTTCGCGTTGGCATTACGCAGTCAAACATATCGATTCCGTGGCGCACCCCTTCGACGAGATCCTCCGGGCGACCTACCCCCATCAAGTAACGCGGCTTGTCTTTTGGAAGCAGAGGTGCCGCGTACTCGACCATCTCGTGCATCAGAGGTGGGGGCTCACCAATCGAAAGGCCGCCGAGCGCGAAGCCATCAAACGGCAGTTGCGTAAGCCCCAGAGCACTCTGCGCGCGAAGATCGCGGTGGAGCCCCCCCTGCACAATCCCGAATCTTGCCTGGTGGGGTTTCAGCGATGTCTTTAGTCCGCGCTCGGCCCAGACTTGCGTGCGGCGGAGCGCGCGCTCTACAGCTTTTTTGTCGGCCTCAAAAGGCGCACACTCATCAAACGCCATTACGATGTTCGATCCTAACGCGGCCTGGATCTGCATCGAGAGCTCGGGGGTGAATCGGTGAGCACTGCCATCGAGGTGGGACTGAAAGGTGACGCCTTCGTCGTCGGTTTTGTTGAGGTGCGAGAGGGAGAAAACTTGGAAGCCACCCGAGTCCGTTAAGATCGGTCGGCGCCAGCCCATCATCTTGTGAAGCCCCCCCAGTCGCTCAACGCGCTCGTGTCCGGGGCGCAAGTAGAGATGGTAGGTGTTGCCTAGGATGATCTGCGCGCCAAGCGCCTCAACCTCCCAAGGCGCCATCGCTTTCACGCTTCCCACAGTCCCTACTGGCATAAAGATGGGAGTCTCAACCTCGTAGGTCTCGCCGTCAGGTCCGAGTAGCTCAACTCGGCCAGCGCGGGGACGCTGATCGGGAGGAGTGAGGAGAGTGAAACGAAGAGGGCGCGTCACCTTGGGTGGGTTACCCCGATTTGCGTCGGAACTCTAGCGTCGATTAACGATGACATCGCTCAGCGAAGAGGCCTTTCACGCGTTTCCTTTAGCGAGGAGGTGACTTTATTAGAGTTGCTCGCTACGCTCACGCATCCTAGCGGGGATCCCGATCGACTATGGCTAAAATCATCATCGCAGGTGCATCCGGATTTGTAGGTCAACAACTCGCGCGCGAGCTCATGCGCCAGGGTCACAGCGTTATCGGACTCACCCGCAACCCGAATCCACGCAGCACGGAGTTTGAGTGGCGGACTGCTGATCTGTTCTCCATCCAAGACGCGACCCACGCGCTTCGCGGGGGAGAAATCGCATTCTACCTCGTCCACTCGATGCTCGCCAGCGCGCAGCTCACGCAAGCGAGCTTCGAAGATCTTGACCTCTTGGTCGCTGAAAATTTCGCGCAGGCCGCAAAAGTAGCTGGAATCCGCCAGATCCTCTACCTCGGCGGAATCCTCCCTCAGTCTACCACTCCCCTCTCTCGCCACCTGGCTTCGCGGCTTGAGGTAGAAAGCGCACTTGGATCAACCGGAATTCCGGTCACGAACCTGCGTGCAGGTCTAATTGTGGGACCGGAGGGCTCGTCGTTTCAGCTGCTCCTTCGCCTCGTCCAGAGGCTCCCCGCAATGCTCACTCCGGCTTGGACCTCGACCCCCGCTCAACCCATCGACGAGCGCGACGTCGTTCGACTGCTCGCCTTCTGCATCGATCGCAAGGAGTGCTTAGGCCAAACCTTCGATATCGCAGGTGACGATATCCTCACCTACCGCACAATGCTCGAGCTCACGGCGCGGCATCTCAAGGTGCGACGCGGATTTTTCTCGGTGCCGCTCTTTACTCCGCGCCTCTCAACACTTTGGGTCTGCCTCATTACCGGCGCCCCGCGTGCGCTTGTAGCTCCTCTCGTAGATAGCCTAAAACACACGATGCTCGCGCGTGACAACCGCCTGATACAGTTAAGCGGAATTCGCCCGCATCCTTTCGAAGCGGCACTCCGCGAAGCGCTCCAGGCGCCTAAGCCTAACCGTCCTCGCGCGTTTGAGCGCACGCGCCTGTCGTCTGACGCTGTTCATGCCGTGCGATCGATTCAGCGATTCTCTGTTGCTTTAGGTACAACTGCAGAGGACGCAGCACGAATGTACGTGGAGTTTCTCAGTGGATTCATTCAAGTCCGCCACGAGGGGAGCACGCTTCTTTTTCGGCTTTTAGGCATCCCCATGCTCGTGCTCACGCGCTCTGCGGAGTCAAACTCAACTCGAGTCCTGTACCGAATCACAGGCGGACTCCTCGTTCGCAATCACCCTAAAGGTCGCCTCGAGTTTCAGATCGCTTGTGGTGGTAAAGCACTCCTCACCGCGGTCCACGACTTTCATCCTAGACTCCCGTGGCCGATCTACAAGTATACGCAAGCTTTGCTGCATCTTGCAGTGATGCGACTCTTTGGTTCGCGACTCAGAGGGCTAAGCCAAAAACGGATTTGAGCGCTTTTCGATCCCGATCGAGGTATCAGCTCCGTGTCCCGGGCACACGCGCGTGTCCCCATCGAGTGTAAGGAGGCGCTCGCGAATACTGCGAAACATTTGCTCCT
>JBILEK010000074.1:0-11696 GCA_044352155.1 Bdellovibrionia bacterium | reverse complement strand
AGGCTGAAAACCTTAAACACCACATCCAAATCTACGTCCGCTACCACAACGAAACCCTTACGGCTTAGTTCACGAGCTAGAGCCTTAGGCGATCGCTTCAGCGCCAAAAGCCCTCAAACACTTACAAAACCCAGGATGACGCTTGGCGCACATGCGCCTCACCCTCCTCTCAGCCAAGAATCTTCGATTTTTTACTCACTCAACGCGGCCAGTTTTAGCGCGTGAGCTCTTCAATCTCTTTGAGCATAAATCGTAAACGCGCATGCAGATCATTGAGCTTGTTTAAGTTTTCGCGCAAGCCCTGCACTGCGGTGTCTGCGGAGATTTTCACTTGTGGAGTTTCAGGTTTTTTTAAGATCTCCATCGGCGAGTAGGACTGAAACGCGCGCGCGTCTGCGGATTTGATAATCTGCCCGAACACCGTGCCTGAGGACCTTTCTACGGGGGGGGTGGAATGCTGGGGTCTTTCGTTTCGATAGATTTGATAGAGATTGGCGTAGATGAACTTGAACTTCTGATTCTGATCTCGGGTTGCTGACATTGTTCCTCTTTCTGCGTCTGCGTCTGCTTTTTCTTCTTCTGCTCAATTCGCCTACAGTACTTTGCAGGCGCCTCACCCTCTGATGAGAGAGCAACGCTAATGCCATGCGTTACGCCAAAAAATGGGCACTTAAATTTTTTCAATTTACAAATTTATCTCAATCAAAACGGAGCCTTAGTTGAGAGTCTCGGGACAATCCTGAGACTCTCGGTGTCTAAGCTTTGTACACCTGCACGCTTGTCCCAGGACTTCTGCGACACAGTCATGAAGGATTGACCTAACGCCGATACGATCAAAGTATGGCGAGCCCTCAAGCAGAGTCCACACTTCAGGTCTTAGAGAAAGCGCTTCGCGCAGGGTTTAGAAATCTTGGAAACGGATTCATCGAGATCCCGACCAAAATTTTTGTTGGCAAAGTCGACTTAAAGCTCCCCTCTTTACCCGAGATCGCTCTGTACGCTCAAAAGCCCGGCTCAGAGTCCGTAGAGCTCTTGCGCACTTCGGATCAACCTTACTCCGCGCTCGCTCTCTCAGCGTTTGAGAATGTTTTGATTCGCGAGGCCGATCTTGAGATTCTAAAAAAGCACTCCGAAGAGCGCCTTCTCTCCGCCACGACTCAAACTAAAGGGGGAGAGCCCGTCGAAAGGCGGATGGAGTCATTGCGTAAAACCGCGATCACTGTCGTCGATGATCTTTTTCAAAATCCCTCAGCCTCAAACATCGTGCGCTCCACACGAGTCGTAGGCTCTTTTGTTTATGTGATGATGCGAGAGCCTGAGAGCTACCTGCATCTGGCTCGTCTCTCGTCTCACGACCCTTATACTCTTCAGCACTCTGTGGGCGCCGCCGTTAATTCGATTATCCTGGCTCGCAAAATGGGCATCAAAGACGAGAAAGAGCTTGAAGAAGTCGGCATGGGCGGTCTGCTCCATGACATCGGCAAAGTTCGCGTGAACAAAGACATCATCAACAAACCAGGCCCCTTAAACGACGATGAGTGGGTCGAGATGAAACAGCACTCCCTCTGGGGATACGAAATCATCCACAACGCTCCCAACGTCAGCGAGCGCTCAAAGCTCGCCGTGCTTGAGCATCATGAGGATCGCACGGGCCAAGGATACCCCCACCGCAAGGAGTGGAGCTCTGTGCACACCTTTGCCAAGATCGTGTGCATTGCGGATATCTTTAACGCCTTAACCACCAACCGTAGCTACTCCGCATCACGTACGCCTTTTGAAGCCTTGCAGCTCATGCGTGAAAAAATGATCCAAAAGCTCGATGAAGAGCTTTTTCGAAACATGATCCTCATCTACGGCGGAAAGATCGACGATCTCAAAGCCGAGACAGTCCCGCCTTCAAGCGAGAGGAAAAAAGTCGCCTAAACCCTAGGTTTGACTCGAATTTTCATTTCAATTTCAAACTCATTCTTGCTCACGAGCTCCTGAATCAGAGCCTCTGCATCGAGACTCTCCATCGCTCGATCCACAAGCTCGCGCGTCAGAGATGCGGTGAACTCTTTGCGCGTGTTGTTTGCGCTTTCTAAGATCTTAGACAAAATCTCTTTCGGGAGTTTTGACTCTGAGAGCAGTGTACGGAGCGCCTCTTCAGTGAGAAAAAACGTTCCCACCCCCGCAGTCAAAAGCTTTTTTATAAAGCCGCTACTCTCTGACTCTGAGCTTTCGTCTCGTGGGGCGGTCATTTCAGTGCTCGCGCGCGTTTTTCAAAACTTTCAATCACACCAGGAAGATTGCCCGCGATGATTTTTTTTAAAATAAATCCAGGCACTGGGATCTTAAACTCTGCTGCGATCGCGTATTTGACTTGAGTTTTGCCGGGCTGAGACTCCTCAAACTCCCAGGAGCCGTTGTTGGACTTAAAAAAATCACTGTCATGCAACTTCCAGTGCACTCGGTAATGAGTTTTGCCAGCGGACTCGATTTTTTCTTCGGTGAGATCAAGCGTGTACTGGATCTCTTTGACAATATTGAGCTTGTAGGTGACTCGAGCATGTCCTTGCGCTTTACGCTCCACACGCACGGAGTCCACTCCGGTCACAAACTCTGGATAGTCCTCATAACGACAGATGGCCGCAAAAAGCTTATCGGCTCCTACGTTCATGGTTGCTTCAATGTTTGCGTCTGCCACTTGGATATCTCTCCTTACGAGTTAGAACTTTGGTTTCCGCTCAAAGTGATGGTCTGCTTCAATAAAACGCACAGTCCCACTCTCTGAGCGCATCACCACAGAATGGGTCTTCGCACCGTGGCGCGTGCGGCGCACGCCGTTGAGCAACGTACCTTGCGTCACGCCGGTTGCACAAAACATCACGTTGCCGCGTGCAAGCTCATCGATCTTGTAAATGCGCTCAAGATCTTTGATCCCCATCTTTCGAGCGCGCTCGCGCTCCTCTTCTTTGCGAAAAATCAGCCTCCCCTGAAAGTCACCCCCAACACAGCGGAGTGCAGCAGCAGCGATCACTCCCTCAGGCGCTCCCCCTGTGCCCACCAGCATGTCGACCCCGCTTTCTGGAACGCAAGTCGCAATCGCTGCTGACACATCTCCATCTCCAATGAGCCAGATCCGCGCCCCAGCACGACGCACTTCTGAGATGATTGCCTCGTGCCTCGGGCGATCAAGGATCACAACGGTCAGATCCTCAATGTAACAACTCTTTGCTTGAGCGACGCGCTTTAAGTTCTCGGTGATCGAGAGATCAAGACTCACCACGCCTTTGGCCTCAGGGCCCACTGCGATTTTCTCCATGTAGACGTCAGGAGCGTGTAGGAAGCAACCTTGCTCAGCGATTGCGATCACGCTCATCGCGTTATTTGCGCCACGCGCGCAGATGGTCGTGCCTTCGAGAGGGTCTAAGGCAAGATCAAGCTTTGGTCCTATCCCTCGCCCAACTTTCTCTCCAATGTAGAGCATGGGAGCCTCATCGCGCTCGCCCTCGCCGATCACGACAGTGCCATCGAAGTCGATCGAGTTCATGCACGCACGCATGCTCTCTACTGCGACGTGATCTGCAGCCGTCTCATCGCCGCGCCCCATAAGACGAGCCGAAGCCAGAGCAGCAGCTTCCGTGACGCGAACAAACTCTAGAGCGAAGTTACGATTCATTTAGGCCTCCGGCGCGAGGGTTCACCCCAAGCGGCGCAAGAGCCAATCCTTGAGGTCTTGACTCAAGTTAGAGCCCAAAACTAGGCGCTTTGCAAGATCCGTCTTGGCAGAGTCTACGCTAGGATCTGCCTTAAACAGTACCGTCTCAAGGCGGAGCGCCCCATACACTTCGTCGCGATCCTCAGAAAACGAGTAGGTGCCCGTCGTCAATCCTAAGCCCTCTTCCCACTGTACGTAAGAGCCCAAAACCAAAGCACTCACTTTTCGTGAAACGCCCTGTGCGTCTTTTCCAAAAAACAAGTGCGTCCCCGAGGGGCCTGTGTACCAAACCACATCTCGACTGGAGTGAGGACGCAGTTTGAGCTCTTTTCCGAGATGAGCCGGATCCAAAAAAGCTTCAAGAGCATTGCGCACTTTAGCTTCAAGCTCTCCAAACTGCGCACCCACCAAATCCGCTCTCACATGCGCCACCCGTCCAAAAACTGAGAGTTTCTGGCCGTCAACGTTGAGCGTCCCTGAGATCGGCGCACCGACAGAAAACAAGATGAGATCGCTCAGCTCTAAAACACGAATCGCAAATCCATCTCGCGAAAGATCCGCGACCGAAAACACTTTACCGTTTGCGCTGAGTTTAAACTGCTCTTGCGCGAGATTGATGCGTGGGACGCGACGCTTCTCAGAGGCCTGATCCTGAGAAACCAGACCGAGGTTGTGGGATGGATTTGTCATGCGTGCCTTTGAGTGTGGGGGCAGATTTGCGTTCAATCAAGAGCGAACGCAGTTTTCGCGCAGTGAGACTGAGCGCCACTTCTCCACCTTTTTCTAAAACAAACCGAGGTGGCCACTCGGCTGCAGTGTGCGAGCCGCCAAGAAACACCCACGTCCCCTTCTCGGCGTGGGGCTCAAAAATGAGCTCCCCACGCATCCCTTTAAAGTGACCGTAGACCACATCAAACTCGATCCAGTTCTCGGTCTTAGGAGTAAACAGAATATGAGAGTTGAGATGAAATCCCCAGATCCCACCCCGAAGATTCAATATACGTGTCCGAGGATTGTAGTTTGCTTCACTTACAAATGGCACAATTCGACCATAGACGGTGTAATCGGTGAGTGTTTCGCGGGTCAGTGAAGGACGAGCAGGCGCCAAAAGAGAAACCGCAAACTGGTACGTACGCTCCCCAGATTTCTGCTCACCGAGCACGCAACGCGTGTAGATCTCTTGTTGTTCAAGCACGAGCTTTGCTTGCTCTTTAGGAATGCGTGCTTCAAGAGCCGCCGGTGCGCTCCACGCAAAAAACACGATCAATATCGGCCACTTTAGGATGGACAAGCTTTCCTCACGTTTGAGACACTGCACCTCGCCATGGGCGGAAGCAATGATTTAGAGTTTGAGTTTAACACGGCTCCCAACTGGCTCACGCTCTTTCGCATGATCCTTGTGCCGTTTATGGTGGCTTTTTTAGCCATGAAAACGCCCTACTGGGATGTTGCAGCGGTTATCGTGTTTGTCATCGCAAGCATCACCGACTACTTTGACGGCTACCTCGCTCGCGTTCAAAAAAGTGTCACCATCTACGGCAAACTCATGGATCCGCTGGCGGACAAGTTCTTAGTCGCCTCAGCTCTGATCATGCTTCTAGATTTGGGGCGCATTCATCCGTTTGTTGTGATCCTCCTCATCTGTCGTGAGATTGCGATCACAGGACTTCGCGCTTTAGCGAGCGCCGAAGGACTCATCATCTCCGCAAGCGATGGCGGCAAGTGGAAAACGGTCGCCCAAATGGTCGCAATCCCCATGCTCATTCTTAATCGCGATTTACTTGGAGTGCCTCTCGATCAGGTCGGGATGCTGCTCTTGTATTTGTCGCTGTTTTTGAGCCTCTGGTCAGCGAAGGATTATGTCTTTGGTTTTTTCAGAAGCCTTGCCGAACGACGCCGCGAACGCAAACGCGCTCGGAAGCTCGCTCAGCACGGCGAAACTTAGCGCGTCGGGATCCAAGGTGCGTCCGGCACTCCGGCGTCGCGATTGGTCTCGCGTGCACACACGAACAGATGATCGCTTAAACGATTCACGTAGCGAAGCACCTGAGCGCGGAGAGGCTCCGCGCGGTTGAGCGTGACGATGATCCGCTCAGCGGAGCGAATGCGCGTGCGCGCAATATGTAGGAGCGCCGCGCCAGGAGAGCCGCCTGGAAGAATGAAGTTTTTTAACGGCTCTAGACGAGCTTCCATCGCATCGATCTCACGCTCAAGGCGTTCAATCTCGGCATCCGTCAGCGGCGTTAACGAAAGCGCGCGGCCCACAGGGGTCGCAAGCTCCGCTCCGAGCTGGAAAAGCTCAGCTTGTACGCGCTCCAAGCTTGAGCGTAGTTCGGCCGAAAATCGATGAAGTGCCAGTGCTGCGCCGATTGCGCTATTGGTCTCATCGAGCTGACCGTAGGCCTCAATCCGAAGCTCGTCTTTCGGAACCCGTTTGCCTCCGAAAAGGCCCGTCTCGCCGGTGTCCCCACTTTTGGTGTAAATTTTCATAGCGCCTGATCTTACATGATGGAGAGCGTTGCGCTTTGCGTTATCTTCGTTCTGTATTAAGTCTTGTTGACCCCAAGCCCTTTCGCCGCTATTGAACCAGAGCAGATCATACTCTTTTGGATGCGGGAGTAGCTCAGTTGGCTAGAGCGCCACGTTGCCAACGTGGAGGTCGAGGGTTCGAGCCCCTTTTCCCGCTCCATTTTTTCACCAGCTCACACGATTCTCAAAAGGGGCGAGAAACGAGCCAGCCGGCGTCCTGCGGACGCTGAGCGCGCGTGACGCGCGCGAAAGGCTGGCGAGATGGCTAAGCGGAGGGTGAGCGTGAAGCGAACCCGAGCGCTTAGCAGAGCCCCTTTTCCCGCTCCATTTTTTTTGAACTCCTCCCCGACCAGAGCGCGCCGAAGGTTTGCTTTTTTTGGCCTGCTTAGATCCAACGCTTAAACCGAAACCACAAAATCATACATAGCGGCAGTGTAAAAATTGTGCCGGTCGTAAACGCGTACCAAAATGAGCTCTCAAAAGGCAGATCGTTGAAATTCATTCCAAAAAATCCAGTGATAAATGTTAGCGGCAGAAAGATCACCGAAAACGCAGTGAGGCGCTTTACAGTTTCGTTTGAGCGCTCCACCTGCTGGGCGCTAAACGCCTGATGAATTGACCACAGCGACTCACGCATAAAATCTACATGCTCAAGCATCCGGATTAAATGATCATGGATGTTTCTAAAATAAAGCGCAGCCGAGTCGGAGATCTCCGCAGACTTTCGGTGGATGAGGGTCGAAAAAAGCGGGATCTGAGGCGCCATGTAGCGGCGCGCAGTCGACAGATTGCGCATCAACTCATGCACTCGCGCAAAGGGCCAATCTTTTTTGCGTTTCTGCGAGATCCCCTCCTCGAGCTGATCCACCAAAGACTCAATCTGATCGAGCACACGGGGGTTAGAGCGCATCGTGACTTCAAAGATCTTATGGAGCATTAAATCCGATTGATTAGGAAAAGTAGACGGCTCCCGCTGCACTCGCTCAATAAAATCAGAGAGGACGTCAATAGAGCCATCATGTACGGTCACTACTACTTTAGGAGTCAGAAAGGAGTGCAGCTCAAACACCCCAATCTCTCTCTCCCCAAGAGAGCGCAATCCGTGCACAACAATAAACAAGTGCCCCGGATACTCTTCAAACTTTGGCCGCTGATCAAAGTGAGCGCAATCCTCGATGGCAAGTGGATGAAACCGAAACACACGCTGAACCCAGGCTAGCTCCTCTTTGCCGGGAGCGTCGAGATCAATCCAAGCAGCCTTCCATGCATCCGATTGAAGGCGCGCAAACTGCTCAGAGCTCGGAACGCTTGACCACTCCTCGGAGAAGAACCCCTCGACCCCACCACTTGATTGTCGAAACCCTAGAACTCGAATCACTCTCTTTCGAGCATAACTTTCCCCAAGCGTTTGGCAATCCTTGGATGAGATGTGTATACTTTAGTCGCAATGGACCTCTACCAGGACCTCGAAGCCCGCGGCCTCATCAAACAAATCACCGACCCCTCACTCGCAGACGAGCTCCGAAAAGGTCCCATCACTCTTTACTGCGGTTTTGACCCTACTTCAGATAGTCTTCATGTGGGCAGCCTGCTTCCGCTCCTGATCCTCCGCCGATTTCAGCTCGCTGGACACCGCATTATCGCCGTTGTGGGAGGCGCCACAGGGATGATCGGCGATCCGTCGTTTAAAGCGCAGGAGCGCGCGCTGCTCACACAAGAGCAACTCGAAAAAAACCTCCGCGGGATCCGACGCGCGATCGATCAGATCCTCGATCTCTCGCCACCCTCTGGCGCGCGCGTTGAGAACAACTATGACTGGATACGGGAGTTCTCGTTCTTAGGTTTCTTACGCGATATTGGAAAGCATTTTAGCGTTAACATCATGCTTGCCAAAGACTCCGTCAAACAGCGACTCGAAGATCGCGAGCAGGGGATCTCGTACACTGAGTTTTCATACATGCTGCTGCAAGCGTATGACTTTGAGTTTTTGCTTCAGCGCCATGGTTGCCGCTTGCAAATCGGAGGATCCGACCAGTGGGGCAATATCACTGCCGGCTGCGAGCTCATCCGACGCATGGGTGCCGCGCGCGGTAAGCCGTCGCCTGAGGTTTATGGCCTGACCTTCCCGCTCGTCACCAAAGCGGACGGATCAAAATACGGAAAGTCAGAAAGCGGTAACGTCTGGCTTGCAGCCGAGAAAACGAGCCCTTATCAGTTTTATCAGTTTTTTCTACAAACCGCTGACGCTGACGTCGGTAAGCTTTTAAAATATTTTAGTCTCAGACCACTTACGGAAATCGATGCGCTACTCTCGGAGTTCGCTCGCGCGCCAGAAAAGCGCGAAGCCCAAAAAGCGCTCGCCCGCGAGCTGACCGAGATGCTCCACGGAGCGGATGAGCTCCGTAAAGTGGAAGCTGCAACACAAGCCCTCTTTGGGGGCGACCTCAGTGCGCTTGACGCCACGATGCTTTCGGACGTTTTTGCAGAAGCGCCTTCGACCGAAAAGGCACGCTCTGTTCTCTCGGGTCCCGGCTACGCACTCGCCGAAGCACTTGCAGACACTGGACTGTGCGGGGGCAAAGGTGCGGCACGCAAAGATCTTCAGGCTGGCGGAATCTACGTCAACAATGAGCGCGTACAAGATCCTGCGGCCACTTTGACCGAGAAACACCTGATGGCCGGCCGCTTTATCGTCTTACGCAAAGGCAAAAAGACCTATCACTTGCTCAAGTTCTAGCGCGCTTAAAAGCTCTGCTCAACGCTTGGGCGCGAGAAACAGATCTCGCATCAAGAGTGCTGCGCGGATGGGGCTCTCAAGATGGAAGTTATGCCCCGCGCGCTTAAGCGTGACGGTGTGGACTTGAGCGTGAGCGGCGCTCTCAAGGTGCGCACTCCAAAGTCTCATCCAGCGGGTTGGATTTAAAGTATCACGGTCGCCCCAAATCAAAGTCACCTGAGCGCGCAAAAGAGCTGCGCGCTCCTCAAGAAAATGCTTCTCCTCGATCGAATCCATGAACTGAATGACTTCTTCTTGATCAAAAAAATCGCTAATCGTGTGGGAGAAGAATCGAAACCAGACTGGCTCTTTGTGAAAAATGTTTTTCTTAAATGACTCAAAATCTCCTTTTCGTGCGAGATCAAACGTTTTTCGCCACTTTTGTTTCTCAACCTCACTGCCTAAAACTCCTGAGGGACAAGCCAAGTAAAGGCGCTTGGGGCCTGGATACTTTTTGCGCGGACGCTGCACGCAATCTAAGCCGTACATCGCGGCAAGCCAGCCCCCGAGCGAGTGGCCAAAGATCGCCGTCGGCTTTAAACCATCGAGAACATCACTCACAAGATCAAACAAAAGGTCCATCGAGTGACACGCCCGATCCCTGCGTAAGCGTCCTTCAAAACCTGGAAACTCAAGGAGACAGACTTCGTCCCACTCTTTTCGAAGCATCGGTAACAACGTCGCAAGTGGCACCCACCAGGAAATCGCAGAGTCTCCAAACCCTGGGATCAAAACGAGTCTCAGTTTCTCAGCTGAGCGCCGCGCGGGTCGCAAAGTCTTTCGCCAAACGCCGAGTCTAAGCGCGCCTCGGCGTCGCTCTTCAAACTTAAACCCTGCAGCCCTTAGCGCTTGCTCGGCTGCAAAAAACAACGAAACCTTAAGCGCTCTCTCGGCAGCACGACTGGGGATCTTAAGGATCGCTCGCATACTTAGGCGTGAGATCTACCTGAGCTGCATCCATCGCGAAAGCAAGATCTCTCATGCTGCAAGAGTGCAGATTTATTTCGCTTTTTGTACTCTCCGCTTAGACTCGAGTGCACAGGAGTAAACCCGCGCAACTGCAAGAAAAGCTCTCGCATTTGATCAATCGTTTAGCTCACGCAAAGCACAACCCTACGGAGTCAGACTTTTATTTATTTTTTAAATTCTAGAAAAAATCATCAAGACTCTTGAGAGTGCTCTCTCTTACGTCAAATGTTTCAGCACAGAGTTTTTGATCCTCTTCGGGGCTCTATCGAGAGCGTTCACCGTCTCGCGTGTTTCAGCTCATGAGGAGAGCCCGTGCTTCGTTGCTCAAACAATAACGGTTCGCTTCAAAGTCTTTAAGCTTGCGCATCTTGTGCTCGCTTTTGTACGATACAGATCATTTTATGCGCCTGCCGGGGTGGCGAAATTGGTAGACGCACAGGACTTAAAATCCTGGGCTGTGAATAACGGCGTACCGGTTCGATTCCGGTCCTCGGCACCAAAATCCAAAATTCTCAGTACGTTGCTTAGAATGCCCCTAGGGTCTCTTAGGCTGGAGTGGGTTGCTGTAGGCTCAGCTTGCCGTGAGTTGGGTTACATTCGGGTTACATCTTACACAAGGTGTCACACACCATTCGGTCGCGGCGTTGTTGATATCCTCCAACTCGCATAAACTAACTCTATGCGCATGATGTTAATTTCAGTCGCCCTTACACTCGCTGGCTGCGCGGGCGGCGTCACCAAGGGGGCAAGAACGTGCCATGATCTCAATGAGGCGTACGTGTGCACGGAAGGCCACTTTGGGATGATTCACAGCCCTGGAAAACCCCTTTGTTATTTTGGATTTGCAGATGCCTTCGATGTTAGTTGCTGCAACTCGAATCTTCGCACTTACGGAATAGCTCTTGATCAGTGGGCAAAGTGTACGTCTGACAAGATCGAAGACAGTGTGCAGAAGGCCTACAAAGAAGTCGCGGATGCCGCGAAGTTCAAAAAAGGAAAGAATAAACTTAATCGCACTTTGAAGACCAAATTAGTCGCCGCTGATAGTCCTTGCTACGATCACAAGATTTTCTCACTCAGGTCGGAACCGCGAGCACCATACTGTGCGATCCGACAAGATTCAGACAAATTGGATGCTTATTGCGTTAGCGAAATCCACCGCTACAAGTCCGATCTCGAAAAGTGGCGAGACGAGCAAATTGAGTTGACGAACAAAGCCGCTGGTAAATGCATGCAAGCAGCATCTGACGAAGCCAAATCTAAACTTAGAAATGCCTCCTACTAATCGACCATGGGGGCACCGCCCTTTCGCGAAAAGTCAGCGTCCCAACTGACGTGAGGCAGTCCGTACACATTCAGATAGCGCGGGTAAAAGTATACACTGCTACCAAGCAATCCACGGGGGCCGCGGATGAAATCCATTTTTACTTTTGAGAACTATCTTCTACTTCTCGCGCCTTGCTATCTCGCCTTAATTGCGTGGAGTATCCCCGCATGGTTCCGGCGGAATCGCCATGTCGACGAGTTCCTGAGAATACATGGTCCTCTAAAAGAAACCGTCTTTAAACTCAAAGAGCTTGGCGATCGCTGCATCCATCAAAGTCCCGACGTCCTGATCTCTGAAATCAATAAATGGGGGGACTCGTGCCGATGGACAACTCCCCTCCGCCCCTCCAGCGGCCCGAACATCGTTCGATTTGAATTCAATGTAGGCGTCTTCGA
>JBILEK010000028.1:0-31111 GCA_044352155.1 Bdellovibrionia bacterium | reverse complement strand
GGATATCCTTTTCATTAACTCCTGAAACGACACTTGGGACTTGGCCACCAAGGAGGGGTTGGTCGTCACGCCATCGATCAGTCCAGTTGCTGCGGCGGCTTCAATTTCTTTAATCTCAGCAGAGTCGATAAACAGTTGCATGTCATTAGAGTAATTGACCGAGGCCTACGCTCCAAGTACTTTTAACGCATGGCCTCGCGCACTAGGACTCGAAAACGACTCGACTTCGCCCAAGCGCTGAGGAGTTATCGTGGGTTTCTGGAGGGGACTGAAAAGTCCTCCCAGACGATTGCAGGCTATATGGGAGATCTTGTCGCGTTTGGAGAGTTTCTCGCCCGAACCCAAAGGGGAGTGCCTCTCCCTCCTCGCGCGCTCACTCTGAAGCATTTGGAAGCGTACGCGAGCGATCTAAAGACTCAGAATTTCAAAGCCAATACCAGGCGCCGAAAGCTACTCAGCGTGAGAAGATTTTTCCGTTATCTCAACGTCCGTAAGCAGATGAGTGAGAACATCGGGCACCATCTTCCTACTCCCTACAAACTCGAAAAAATTCCAAACACACTTGATCCTGTAGAGCTTCTCACCGCAGTTCGCGCGCTGCCTGCCGAGTCTCTGCTCGAGCGTCGCAATCGATTGCTCCTTTGGTTACTGGTCGAAACGGGAGTGCTCGTAAGCGAAGTCGCGCAACTGAGGTTTGAAGATTTTGAAAAAGGATCGCTCAACGTACGAGGAAAAAACCCCCGCACACTTAAACTCAGTCCAGCGCTTTTGGATGAGTTGGAGCAGGTGCGCGGAGTGGCGCGCGAAGGGCAGATGTATGTTTTTTTGGGTTTTAACCGTGTCGGCCCCGTATCAACGAGAATCTCAGATCGTGGAGTGGAGCTTTTGGTGCGTGCTTATCAGGCCAGGCTAGGAGCCCGCTCGCTCACCCCTCGGCTGATTCGACATTCGGTTGCAGTGAGCTGGCTTGCTCAAGGTGTCGCATCCGAAGAAGTGAAGCGGCGTCTCGGACTGCGCTCGGACTACGCGTTTCGTGCGTATGCCCCTATTTTGGCATCTAGATCCAGGATCGAAACCAAGCCCACCGCGTAAAGCTCTCCGCAGGGATGGGGAGGCCTGAGAGAACAGGTAAAAAATACAGAAAAAAAGTTAGCGCAACAGCACATACGACGATCAAAGTCCGAATGCGGAGTCTTGGATCGCTCAACAAGCAGCGGATCGCCTCAGGGATCGCAAAACTTAAAACAGTTGCCGCAGGAACATAGTAGTAAAAAAAAGTCGTAGTCCGCGGAAACAGACCCCAGCAAAAATACAACGACACGTACAAAAGACTGATCAAAAGTGCGACTGGATTGCGCCGGCGCAGACCTTGATCCGCACAGTAGAGCAATGCCAAAAGTCCTCCCCAGAGGATCACTGGATTTCCAACGAGCAAGACTGCGCGAACAAGTCCTCCTTCGCGATCAAATGCATACCAGATCGGGCGGATCATCAAAGGCCAGCTCGTCCAAGAGCTCAAATAAGGATGTTGTGTGCCAACGCGCAACTGTAGTTGCACCATCTCGATATGTTCTGCAATGATTTGCCAGGGGTAGACTGGGTTTTCGCGCAAAAAAGCGTAAGGCAAAAAGCACGAAAGATAGCTTCCCATTAGGGGTAGAGCGAGTTTTACAGCTGCAGTTTTAATCCCTTTTTGAAGCATGCAAAGAAGCAGGCAAAGTACGATCGGGTAGAGCGCGGCCCATTTGCAAGCCAGTGCGAGTCCAAAGAGCACGCCCGCTGCAATCGTCGCACGATTTCCGAGGCGATCTTGGATCCAGTCCCGCGTAAAAAATGCGAAGCCTGCAAAAAAAAGTGGGATCATAAACGAATCGAGCATTCCGATTCGAGCTTGAACGTAGGTTAAAAAATTAAAGAGCGTAAGCAGTGCGCCACTGAGCGCCAAGACCAGATCTCCCCTCCAAAGCGCATGCCCTAACCAAAAAGACGACAGAATCAAAAGAGCGCCAAAGAGCGTGCTCATCGCGCGCCACCCGCGAGGTTGATCGCCGAACATCCCGATTCCAGCGGCAATAAGATATTTTCCCAAAGGAGGGTGTTCACGGTTGATTGCCTTCTCTCCACCCAGCAGGGTCTTGGCTGCGGGGACGTAGTGCGCTTCATCGAAGTTCAATTGGGTGGGGGTCCCAAGGCCTACAGAGAAGATCAAAAGGCTCCCGAGCGTCAGAAAAATGGAAATCACCGCAGGTAGAGTGCTTTGTGCGCGCTCAGTCATCAGTTCGAGTTTGTCCAAGCTCGCGCCTTGCGTCTATAAAGAAGTTCTATGTCACAATTGCAGATTCCAAAAGTCGGTCGAAACGACTCATGTCCCTGCGGCTCCGGAAAAAAATACAAGCGCTGCCACGGTCTAGAGAGCGAGCCGCAACCTGCGCTGAAAGCGCCCGAGCAGCCATCAGAAAAAGCCGCTTTTGATCCAGGCCAGCTTGATCCTCAGTGGATGGCAAACTTTGCGCTCGCCATGAAGAAGCTACCGCGCGGGCAAGTTCAAAAGATTCAAGCTCTGATGAGCAAAGCGATGATGGGAAAAGACATCTCACGCGAGGCTGCGGAGCTTGAACGCACGTTGCCACCAGAGTTTCAAAGCCTTCTCGGAGCAAAGACAGTCCAAGATGCAGCAGAGCAGCAGATGGAAAAAATGGATGCAACCCGCAAGCAAGCGGAGCAGGCCAGTGAAGAACAGAAGGCTAAAAAAGGTAAGTTTTGGAGCGGACTCTTTGGCAAAAAAAAGTAGCAGATCCCCGCGTCTTGTAGGGGTAATTCATTTACCTGCGCTGCCAGGCTCTCCGAGGGCAGAGCTGACCTTAAGGAAAATTGTCGATCGCGCAGTTGCTGAGGCCCACGTGCTTGAGAAGTTGGGCTTTGATGCATTGATCATTGAGAACTTTGGAGACGCACCTTTTTTTAAGTCCGACGTTCCGCCCATCACCGTCGCCGGGATGACTGAAGTTGTTTCTGAGGTGGTCAGTGTGACTCGAGTGCTCGTTGGGGTGAATGTTCTTCGCAATGCAGGGAGTGCGGCGCTTGCAATCGCGCATGCCACAGGGGCGGACTTTATTCGTGTGAACGTTTTGTCCGGTGTATACGCCACGGATCAAGGACTGATTGAAGGGTGTAGTGCGACTCTTTTGAGAGAGCGTAAGGCGATGGGCTCCTCGGTACGGATTTGGGGAGATGTGTTGGTCAAACATGCATGTGCGCTTTCAACTGATGAGCCGCACCTTGCTGTCGAAGAGACTGTGGGTCGAGGCGGAGCGCAAGCTGTTATTGTGACAGGGTCGAGCACGGGACGCGCGGTGGATTTGGATCGTTTGCGCAAAGTGGCCCATGCGGCAAAGACTTTCAAAGCGCCGGTGTACATCGGGAGTGGATGTACAGCGGAGAGCTGGGCTTCGCTCTCTCAGTTTGCGCATGGCGCGATCGTAGGCTCAGCGTTACGTGCAAAGGGGATTGCAGGAGCGCCAATCGAGCTTGCGCGTGCGAGAGAGATCAGTCGTGCTTTTTTAAAATCGTGATTCGCCCGCTCTCGCCGTCGGCTCTTGGAAAGCACTGACACGCCAGTCGTACTCCGGCTCTCAGCTCTTCGGCAGTTAGGTGCTTTTTTTCGGCCTCCGTTGGCGGCGAAAACAAGTGATGCTCACTAGGTTCAATCTGTATCCGATCTTTCCCGCAAACCCCATGTCCTCCACAGGCACTCCCAAGGTCGAGCTCCTGGAGCTGTGCGTGGCCCAATACATTGAGCCCTCGTAGAGTGGGGCAAATGAAAACGGCTTCTTCACGTTGAAGACGGAAAAACTTCAAGCGCTCGCAGGCCTAACGTGCTTGGATATAAAATGCGTGATCCGCTCTTGGATCTGCTGAAACTCATCTTCTGATCGATACTTGAAACGAACGCCGATTCGAAACTGAAAGTCATCGCTCGTCTCAATCGCGCTCGACAAATGCAGCCTCTGACAAGATTCTACGACTCCGCGGAGATAAAACTTTCCATCATCCGCAAGCACGGTGCACTCGACCTCCTGTCCGGGAACGATGCGTGTCGTACAAAACAGATATGCGCGTTCAGGTTGCAGGTCGATATTAAAGATGCGTGCAGCACTTGTCTCCGACTTTGATCCCCAGGCGCTCAGGGGACGAATCTCTGCTCCAATTCGTTTAAACTGAAAGCGCCTCGATTTTAGCCACTCAGCGCGCCGCTGCTTGTGCTCTCGGATTTTTTTACGACGCTCGTCAACGAAAGAGTATGCCTGAGATTCCCACATATACCTGTGTATCGGCGGCCGCAGGCAAGAGGTTGAGGCGATAAAATCTTGACTCTTGGAGAACAAGGCAATCGCGACATAGAATGCCCAAACAGTGCAGTTCAACTCCACAAAGGTTTTAGATCAAGCGCGGATCGCAGCGCGCTCTGTGCGCGAAATCGAATTGAGAGATCGTCTCGCATTGATTCATTGTTTGCGAGATCTTGTTTTCGAAAACCGAGCAGAGCTCCTCGAGCGCCTACAAGCTGAGACGCGAAAATCAAGATTTGACGCTCTGAGTTCTGAGCTTTTTCCACTTCTTGAGTTTCTTGAAGATGCCTCAGCAAGGGTGCAGAAAAATTTCAGAATTCAAAAAGTCCACACGCCAATCACACTGATGGGCAAGAAATCATGGATTCAGTACGAGCCCTACGGCGTTGTTTTGGTGATTTCTCCTTGGAACTATCCACTCTATCAGACCCTGGCCCCCGTGGCGCTCAGCTTTGCGTGTGGAAACGCCACTGTCCTTAAACCCAGCGAGCATACTCCTCTGAGAGGGCTGGTGGAGGATCTGACTGCGCGGGCAGGTTTTCCGACTCACGCAGTGCAAGTTGTGTATGGGGGCGGAGAGGCGGGGAGTGCGTTAATTGAGGCAAAGCCAGATAAGATTTTTTTTACTGGCAGCGAGCCTACGGGTCGCAAGATCGCTTCGCAAGCGGGCTCCGCTTTAATCCCCGTAGATCTTGAGCTGGGTGGCAAAGACGCAATGATTGTCTTTGAGGATGTGACTCTTGAGCGAGCAGTACAGGGGGCGCTTTGGGGTGCGTTCACGCACTGCGGGCAGTCGTGCACTTCGGTTGAAGTCGTATACGTGCATGAGCGGATTTACTCTAAGTTTGTTGCACGTCTCAAAGAGGTTGCGCCACAGTTGCGACGTGGTGTGGATGTGGCTGGTGATACAGAGGTTGGTGAGATGACCGCTGATTTTCAGCGCAAGAAAGTCTTAGATCAAGTTGTAGCCTCATCTGGCATAAAGACTGAAGTAGCTCAGGGGCGGGACTCGCTTTGGATCCTCGAGCACCCCTCAGCAAAAGATCTGGTACTAACTGAGGAGACGTTTGGACCCGTTCTGCCCGTGATCCCGTTTAGAGCGGAGCAAGAGGTTATCTCACGCGTGAACGATTCGCGCTTTGGACTATCGGCAAGTGTGTGGTCAAAAGATCTCGCTCGCGCACGACGAGTCGCGAACTTGCTTGAGGTTGGCAATGTATCGATTAACAACGTGATGCTCACTGAAGCAAATGCCGCGCTCCCTTTTGGAGGCAGAAAAGCAAGCGGCCTTGGGCGATACAAGGGAGATTTAGGTCTCCTCGCATTTGCGCAGCCTAAGTCGGTGCTCGAGGATCGAGACTCCCTAAAGATAGAAGCGCACTGGTATCCCTACGGTAGGCGCAAAACAGAACTCTTTGACCGATTACTTTGCGCTCTTTTTTCAGGGGCTTCTTGGACGCGCTTGATTCGAACGGCGCTTGCAGGGCTACGCTTAGAGTCACACGCACAAAAAATCTCTCAAGATCGATGGGGGAGAGCAAACTCAGAGGAGAGCAAGTGAGTATGGGATGGATTGTTGCTTGGATTATGCTGCTCACGAGTGCTGCAAAAAGCGCGACCCTTGCGGGGATCGAACTACCTGATCAGATCAAAGCAGGAGAGCAAACGCTCTCGTTGAATGGGATCGGAATTCGGCAAGCAACCCTCTTTAGGATCGACGTATATGTTGCTGGACTTTACCTTGAGTCGAAGTCTAGTGATCCTCTCGCCGTACTTAGCTCGCCGGGTCTTAAGAGAATTGAGATGCGCTTTATGCGCTCGGTTTCGCAAAAACAGATTTCCGAAACTTGGAATAAAGGCATGAAATCTAATTGCACTCAAAACTGCACCGAAGTCCTCAGTCAGCTTGAAGAGATTACTTCAAGGATCCCAGCATTTTCAAAAGGCGACGCACTTTCAATTACATTTTATCAAGACAGAACCGAAATATTTGCTCGCGGGCAATCGCTTGGATCTATTCAAGGTGCAGCTTTTTCGCGCGCGCTGCTTTCAGTTTGGCTTGGAGTGAGTCCACCCAGCGAGGAACTGAAAAAAGCTCTTCTTTCTCAAAAATAGCTTCGCTGTGGCACGCATGACCTAGGGTCATTAAAGCCTCATTCAAGTGTTTTGTCACACGTGATAGTCTTTAAACTAGAGTGGTGTGGCAGTTTAAACTTCGCTTTTTAGGAGCGATCTTTTTTTGTTTGATTGGAGCAAGCTGCTCAAGCGGCGTGCTTACGATTTCATCGTCGAAGATACGTGCACCTGTTGGAGCAGGGATGGACTATGACGGCGAAGCGCACAGCACATTACAAATGAGCGAATGGGTTCCCCATGGTTTTGAGTATCAATTGAGAGTCAGAGCTAGAGAGAAAGCATATCTCTACTTGCCACGGGAAGATCATTTGGAGAGGATCGGCGCCACCTTGCACGAGGTCACAGTAGGGCCGCACGCAGGAAAACTGCTTCTTTTCGGCGGCAAAAACCGTGGGGAGTTTGAGTCAAATGCATACTTGATCGACCCAAACACTCATCAGGTGCTCGGAGCGCCGATCGCGATTCCAGATTATGGTCGAATGGCTGATGCCATCGCTCATGAAATCACTCAAGGAACTCACGCAGGAAAAGTGATTTTGATGAGTGCGAACACTTTTTTAAACTCTCCAAAATCCGTGATCATCGATTTGTCTCTAGAGAGCCTCTCGGTGGTTGGGGAGTTTCCACTTCGGTCCGGAGTCAGTATCAAGAGTCATCAAATCGTGACCCCAAGTGCGCGCCATGATTTTGGTAGCTCTTTACTTGCGAGCGTAGTGCAAGACTCAAGTACGGAGATCTTTCGTTATTCGCTCGATCAACCCGATCTTCGCACTGGTTCGTGGCAGAGTGCCGGGAGTCTCCAAGTGCGGAGGATCCAGCCTCGTTTTGCTCAGCTGAAAGATCCAAGCGGCGCAGATGGAGCATTGCTGGTCCTTCCTTCGGATGCGACTCCGACCGGTCAAAGTAGCGCAGATAGCGATCCTTCAAGAGTTTTTGCAAGAGTTTCAAATAACGGCGTCTCAAGCTGGGACGCGGTGGTAGTTCATGGCGATCTTGATCGATTACATTGTGGCGGGAGAGGGGCTCTTTGGATTTTTCCAAATGTTGGGGTCGCGGCAGGAAAAGTAATTCGTTACTCTGGTGTTCCATTAGAGACCAACCGAGCGCCGGATACGTGTAAGTACAGCATGGATGTGTTTCAAATCTCGCTATCGACAAGCTCGAGTCATTGGTCTCTCACTCGGGATGGCTCATTTTCTGACCTCGTTGATCCTAGCAATGGCTCATCAACTCCAGGAAAGGCGGCAGTCATTCAAGCAGGACCTTTTCGGGGGGATCTCGTGATTGCTCAAACATCGAGTGAAAGTTTGGTGCGCATTCGGCTGAGTCGAGATGTGCAGGGTGCTTTAGTGAAAACCACTTCTCTGATCTCAGTCGAGCAAATCATCGTTGCAAACAACACAGATCCTCCAGATAGTTTGAGACGGCGTAATCCGTCTCTGGTGGCGCTCTCTGACGGACGCGTGTTGATTGCAGGCGGTGAGTGTGGAGCGACTGACACTGCGCCCGTTTCTTGCTCGAAAAGAGTGGCGGTGCTCTCACCTTATACCCCCCTCAAGTTCACGATTAGCGGATCCGCAGACGCGCGCGTTGAAGTTTTAGGGAGTCTTAGCTCTTTTTTTGACTTACAAGCGTTAAGTCGCAACGAGGATAATCAGAGCGCGCGCTGGCTTTTGTTTCCGAAACCCACACTCTATGAGCAAGGAGAGCGAACTCTAAGCATGCGAGCGCGCGACCAGAGCCTGCTGCAGTCCAACACTTTGAACTATTCGATTGATGCTTTGTCTCCTTAAGCGCTCGCTCGATTCAGCTCCTAGGAAGAGCCGTCTTGCGAGCACACAATAGCGTTACATAATATGTATTATCAGACTCTGTCTTAAGTTTCTTTGCAAAATCTTGGGGGCTGAGTAATCAGCAAATACTTGAAAATAACAGATAAAATTAAGATCCGTGACCAGCTTGACACATTTGGCGCTTCTTAACTCTGTGCCCCATAATGAGGATTGGGTCTGATCTTGGTGGCCTTAGGCCTTGGGGAAAAACGTAATGAACGGAATGCGCCTTCTCTATCATCCTTCGCTGAACATTGTCGTTCTCTTGGCGGGAATGCTCGCAGGATGCAGCGGCTCCGGGACCCTCGACATGATCGAGCATGCTCCGGTTGAGCGCAGACTGAACTCGCTAGGCGTGGCCCACTCAGAAGTGGTGTTTGACGACGGCTCCATAAGCTTAGACGTAGAAGTCTGCAGACGAATCAAGGTGCAGTTCAAAAAGTCTGCTGCGTCCGCAACCACTTCGCCGCTCAAGGGGCCCGCCATCCTTACTTTGAGCACAAAGGCCATCGGTGAATGGGGTAAGGTCAGTCAAATCGACTTCTTTGACAACTCCAGTTGTAGCTCACCAAAGTTGAGTTCGATCGAGCTTCCGGCGGGCACATCTGAGAAAATCCTGCATGTGAAGCTGGTCCCTGAGCATCGCCTTACTCCTGAATTTGGTGTTTCAATTCTTCCGGAATTGAGCTCTCCAGATCGTCTGCCGCTTTTGCGGCCATCTCTAGAAACCTACTCGCGATCAGATATCTCATTTCCTAAAGTTTCTGGAGTCCGACAATGGTTTAGAAGTGTGGCAACTTTTGACGACGGATCGATCCTTGGCGTCGGCTCAGCTGTCACTGGTGGTCCAAACTGTTCCTCAGAGTCAACAGACTCTGTACAAAGCGACCAATTGAATAAGTGTTACGGCCTGATTGGCAAACTAAACTCATCTGCAACAGCTGATACTACGTTCGGAAGCGGTGGTAGAGTGACAGTTGCACTACAGACTCCTGTCACTGGGCAACCCACTGAAGTAGGCTCCTACCTAACGGGCGTTAGTTTGGTTACAAGCTCAAGCGGAGAGACAACGACGCAGGCAATCTATGGCGTCGGCGCCGTCAAACGGGTTTCGGGTTCAGTTAATTATCATGAGCTGCTATTTGTCAGGACAAATACAAACGGCTCCAGCATCGAGCGGGCTACTCTCAATTTTAAGCCTGATGGCACAGTCGTGAACGCGACTTCATCGCCTTCAAGCCAAAATCTACATGAAATACCGGTCACACTCGCAAATGTAGGGAGCAAACTCTTTGTTGCGGGACGCATTGCTCAGGGCCCCTTTGTAGATAACTCAACGACCTCTCGAAACTACTCCGCGTTTGTCGCGTGCTTTTCGATTCAAACTTCTGCTCCACTTGAGTTGATCCCTTGTGCAGATTTCAACTCTGGGAAAGCGAAGATATTCGCACTGCCTGGGTATTCATATGTATCCGTAAAAAAAGCGAAGTTCGGATTCGTCCGCACTGAAGATGCCTCTGCGTTGTCAATTCCGACCATGATCTTAGCTGGCAGCTGCAAGGCTTCGCTCTCTAGTGCCGCAGTCTTTCCGTGTGTAGCGAAGATGAATCTAGAAAGCGCAGACGTCAGCGGAGTTGTTCTCGATCAAGTTGCGCCGTTTAAGTTCGATTCGAGCACAAACCCTAGCCCATTGGCTTGGGGCGACGCTATGGAGCTTGCGAATAAAGGTGAATTCATCGAGTCCATTTACTTCGGTGTAAACGTCATCGTCTCTGGTGCATCAGATATTGTGTTGGCTCGATTGTCGAAAGATCTCGCTTTGGACACCTCATTTGGCAGTCAAGGGATACTCCAGATTCCGCTTCCAGGTTCTCAGTGGGTGCATGCGCTCGCACCGATGAACGGTGCGCTCATTCTCGGAGGCGATGACACCAACGTGCCTGTTCCCGGGCCAAGTCCAGGCTCACCCCCCGATCCGACCAGTAGGGGCTTCCTCATCAAAATTCTTCAAGATGGCACAATTGATACCGCAGCACTGAAGCTGAACAGCCCACAACTCTCCGCTTATCGCGGCGGCTTTTACCACGCTGTCCCAGGATACTTTCGCACGAAGGACGATACAACAAACATCCGTCACTTGGTTTCTACTTCGCATTGTACACTTTCAGTCCTGCTACACGACTATCGGTTCACTGGATGCCTCCCCCTAGGGGAAGTCGACAAACGGCCTGAGCCGGTGGTGGGAAGTAACTTCCTCAAGCCTTATTTGAATGAGGTTACCTCTTCAAATTATGAAGACGTAGCCCGCAGCTCATCCACCGGCGTACTCCGTCAGTCTGCTGACGAGATCGAGGAGTAGTGACTCGATTTTTGTGACGCGTTTAAACTTCCTCGCTTGCATACCCGATCAGTTGGTACGGGAAGCGAGGAATCGTGATGAAAAAACTTCGGTTGGTTAAGGAGCGCGCCGTATCTTCAGAGATCGAAAATGATCTACGCGGCTTGGGATCGGACCCGCTTCTCCAAGAGTCCTCCCCTGCTGTTTATCTCACGATTTCTGGATTGAATGAGTCAGCACCGCTCGTCCCTTTTCTTCGCAAGTATGGATTAGCCGTAGATGTGAGTGCTCATGCGCAAATCCTTCACGTGCGTCTCGCGCAACTTCAAGAAGGCAAACACAAGGAGCAAGCGGTCATTTTGTTTGTGGCGGCGCTCGACCTACTTGAGCGCTGCCCGATGGTGCATCTAAAACTCTGGCAACAGAATCGCCTCGCTCACCATTTAGGACGCGCGATAGGTCAAAAATCTTTAGAGAGGGCACATAGTTTGGATGGCGCAGTCCACACGTGGCGTGCGCACTTAGCTGCCCCGCTCACACTTGAGGGAGTTGTGACGCATTACTTAGATCAGGCCGGCTTTGATATCCCCTCTCAGATTGAGCAAGATCTCAGCTTAAGCCATGAAGAAGCGCAGCGACTCGTCTCTCAACTCCGAAGCAGCGCTTCGCACAGTAGTAGCAGTTTAAGGAAGGTGGGATAGTCGCATGGTGAAGGCTCTCCTCCCCGTCTATATTTGCTTAATTGGAGGAATCCCGCTGCTCACTGCGTTTGGTCCGTTTTTTTGGATCGAACAGCGATGGGCGCAACTCACTTGGCTGTTTTTCTGCTTGCCTGTGTTTGCTTTTGCGTATGTCACAACCGCGGGCGTTTTAAGTCGCTTTACGCTGCCAGCGATGGTGCGTGGCAAGTTTCCGCGAGATCTCAAGCATCCGGTCTATGGCCCTCGCCGTTTGCATGCGCTGTGCTGGACGTCGGTGTACTATTGCACGCCGATCTACTTCGCGGTCCTCACGTTCCCGGCGCTAAAGGCGTGGGTGTTCACGCTCTTCGGTTACAAGCACTCGACGAACTTCACGGTGTACCCGGATACTTGGCTTCGCGATCTGCCTGTTCTCAAAATTGAGGAAGGCGCTTACCTGTCGAATCGCGCGACGATCGGAACGAATATGTGCCTGACGGATGGCACTGTGCTTGTTGACTCTGTCGTGGTGAAGAAGAAGGGGTTAGTGGGGCATCTTTGTATGCTTGCTCCAGGAACTTATATTGGTTCACATGCCGAACTGGGTGTTGGAGCAGGACTCGGCGTTCGCAGTAAGCTGAGTGAGAATAGCAGCGTTGGCCCGATGAGTACCGTTGGTCACGGAGTCGTCATTGAGGCGAACTCCCATGTTGGTATGCACTCACACATCGGTACCAAAGTATTGATCCGCTCAGGGGTGCGCCTATCCCCGGGGGCCAACATTCCTCCTGGTGCAGTGATCGTAAGCCAGCGTGATGCAGATGCTTTTATTAGCTCTGAGCTGTCTCAGCTCTCTGCATTGCGAGATGCGCTGGCATTAAAGGTTTCAGCTGAGAACAAAAATCTGGAAGATGTTAAAGAAAGAACTCTATCTGTAGCCAAGCATGATCTGGAGAGCGCTTAATCGTTGGCGAAATGACTGGATAGATGATTCAGTCATTCGAAATCAAGTCCACACGCGTGCCATAGCGCAGGCGTTAATGCGAGCTTCAAAAGTAGCCTATATTTTGGCACTTGTCTTTGCAGCGTATGGTTTTGGGAGTCTTAGTTTTATTCAAAAATTTGATCCCTCAGTTACCTGGAGTGCAAATTTTTTTCCAAGATTACTCTTTAATACTCTCCCTCTTTTTGTTCTCGGCAAATGGTCTGGGAAAACATTCGCGCCTGAACGGGCTGGGCGTGCACTGAGCTGGTGGTTTTTCTTTTTTGTTTTGATCTGCCACGCAGCTGCGTGGATTCATATCTGGCCTATCGCACTCGCAGGACACCCCGAAATACTGACCTATGTAAACGGGGCAAATGTTTTTTTGTTTTCATGTGTTGTTGCGATTATTGCTCCACCCGCTAAATATGCGATGCATTACTTTGCTCTGGTGACGACACTGATGATTCTGCCCTTAGTTTTTATCGCATTGGAATCGAGCGATTCTGTCGTTTTGCAGCTGATTGGAAATGATTCATTGCTAGCAGTTTTTGCTGGTTTGACTATCTCTGCAATTGTCCACTCCACTTATGTTCGGGTTATTCTCCTCGAACTGAAACAAATGTCCTCTACCGAAAAGTTCCTCGGCAAAACGGTCTCCCGCGCTATCTTCGAGGGCCGCGAGGACTTGCTTGAGCGAAGAACGAAAAAAGGCTTTATCCTGGCTCTCGACATCCGTGGCTATACGCAAATGATTCAGTCGAACGACGCTGAGAAAGCAGGATACTTCCTTAATACTTATCAAGCGATGGTGAGTGATCTCGTAGGACAGTACGGTGGGTTTATTCATAAAACTATGGGAGACGGACACCTCATCTCGTTTGGTCTGATGGACGAAAACGATGTGGATCTCTCTGATATTCCGGGTATTGAGACTGAGCTTAGGCAGGCCGACGCACGTCGTGCACAGGCGACGATAGCGCGCGTTGTTTTAGTGATGGATCTCGTTGCATTTAACACCGAGCTTTTGGCTGCCGAAATGGGGATCTCCGCGATCCGCCTGGGAGCTGGACTTGAGTACGGAGAAGTTGAGTTACGAGTGTTCGGCGACAGCGAGTATCGCCGCGAGTTCGATATTTTCGGCAACACCATCGTCCGCGCCACTCGCCTCCAAGCCCATACCAAAGCGCTACTCTCACACCTGCAAGCGGGCTCATCACTCCTGATCGCCTCCCCTATTGCGATGCACTTTGCATCTCCTGATCTGCGCGAAAAACTCTGCGAGGCTCACACCCGAGACCAGCCCGTGCGCGATTGCCCAGATCTTGAGATCATCTGGACGCGCGTCTATGAGCCAGTGATCCCGAATGGAGTTGAGCTTTTTTCTACCCGAGAGCGCAAGTACGCTAATGTGTCCACAGAAGATGCAGCTTAGAGGATGCAGGTCAGTGGATCAGTAGGGTTTGGTGCCTTCTTGCTTCACAAGACTAAAACGATAGGGATCACCCACTGCCTTGAAGTCTGAGCGCGCGCCGCGCGGAGAGCGGATCGAAAAGGCATACAGATTTCCTGCATTCGAGAGCGCATAAATGCGATCAGACTTTTGATCCACCAGAGGTGACGACAAAAAGCCCGACTCATACCCCGCGTTCCAGCGGTACAGCGCTTTACCGGATACTTTGTCGAGCACGTACAGATACTGGTGGCTCGACCCAAAGATGAGAAAGCGATCGGTTGCAACCAATGAGGTCGGAATCCCTGCGTCGAGCTCAAACTTCCACAGAACTTTTGTCGTTTGGCGGTGGAGCGCGTACACAAACCCATCTGAGGATGGAAGGTACAGCGTCTGTCCTTCAATGAGCGGAGTGCGTCCTGAGCCGAGATCGACTTTCCACAGCACGCTTGCGTCTTTACGCCTAAGCGCATAGAGCGCTCCATCGTACGATGGAATATAGAGTGTATCCTCCACAAGGAGCGAACTAGCGTCGACGTCAGTAAACTTTCCGGGAGCTTGCACTTGTCGCTCCCAGATCAACTTCCCTTCCTCCACACTGAGCGCAACAAGATAGCCATCACTGAGGCCCACGATGACTTCACGCCCATCAACGAGAGGGGCTGAGGCTCCTTCAATCGTCGCCGCAGGCGAGGATCGCCGCCGGTACTGCCAAAGCCACTGTCCTGAGCCAGCATCTAAGGCCAAAACGGTGTCATCCACCGTAGTCACAAAAAGTCGTCCGCCTGAAACAACGGGCTTTGAAGTCGATGCAACGCGCACTTTGTGTCGCCACTGTACGCGCCCAGTTTCAGCAGAGAGAGAGTACAGAAATCCATCTCCCCCGCCAAAATAGACGCTCTCTTTGTCGACACCAAGAGGGCTGATCACTCCGCCCTCGATCGCAAGGACCCAGCGGATTGAGTTCTGAATTGGATACAGTGAGATCACACCGAAGCCTCGTGTCCCAAACAAGAGAGTGTTTTCGTACTGCGTCGGTGTGGAGAGTTCTACGCCTTTGGTTCCATCACTGGGAGTCGCTCGAGTCCACTGACGGACAAGTACCGTCGTGTCGGGTCCGAGCTCGGAGTGAATGTTCCGACCTGAGCATGCGGAAAGAGCCAACACTCCGATCAGTGCCAATGATGAACGCGATTTCACAGGCGCGCCTTCAGAGTCTCCGCCAGACGTGCGGCAGGGGTCGTGGGCAGATCTTTTGCGATTTTCTCGTACGTCTTTCTCGCATCGTCTTTTTTGCCTAAAGTCTCCTGGCAGCGCGCAGTGGAAAGAAGCGCTTCTCCACGGATAGATTGGGTTTGAGCGCCTAGAGTGAGGGCTTGCTCGTAAGAACGAAGCGCACTATCGCACTTACCCGTCGCCTCTTGTGCTCCGCCAATCGCAAGCCAGGCCATTGCTTTCTCCATCGAAGCAGGAGCGCTTGCGAGCGCTTTCTCGAAGGCGGCGAGCGCTTCGGGATACTTTGAGTACTCGAAGTTAAGGTTACCCACACTCATACGGGCCTCAAAACCAGCGAGCGTCGATCCATAGGTCTCAGCGACTGCGGTGAGCTTTTCTAACGCGGGCGCCAGCGCAGCAAACTCCACGATTGTGTCTGGCTTTTGCGCCTTAAGGACATCAGTAAGGGACTTTTGCGCGCTAAAGAGCGCTTCAGCTCCCTTTTCGGCACGCGAGGAGTGCATCTGGATCATGAACACAGCGCCCAGAGCGATCACGAAAACTGCCGCAACAACAATCAGAATGACTTGCATGCGTTTTTCAGATCCGCTTGCTAAGGACTTTCCGAATTGAACGAATGCGTCATCTTGCTTGAGGGCTTTTCTCTTTTCTGAAACGGGTTCAAGGGTTTGCGCCATACTCTTTTTGTCTTAGAGGCACGTGCAGGGGTTGTCAAAAAGAAAGCCCACGGTTACTCTAACCCTATGCGCAAAAAACTCTTGTTCATGACTCTCCTAGCCACTGTGGCGATCACTTCGCCACGCGTCGAGGCCAAGGAGCTCCAAGGCCGATTGGGGCTGGGATACAACGGACAGTTTTCAAACAGCACTGCAACTAACGGAGTTCCCGCGGTCAGCTTGAAGTACGGTTTGACGCGCGATCTGCAGACTGCGTTTGTGTTCGGCACCAACACCGCCTCACCGACCAACACGGTGGCCGCACTTAAGTTTTTCAGAAATATCTTCTATGAGACGAACTTAAATTTTTATTTCATGCTCGCCGCCGGCTACGTGTCGGCAGCCTCTCAGAGTGGAGCGGAGTTTCTTACAGGATTTGGCGCTGAGTTTTTTATTCCAGGTGTTGAGTCTCTCGGTTTTGCGACCGAGACGGGAGTCGCGTTTGGGAGCGCGACTGGCAGCTTTGCTTTTCGCTCGATGGGAGTGAGTTTTTTGCAGGCAGGGATTCATTTTTATTTTTAAGGTCAACCCAACTAGCCCAATGAGAGCACTTCTCCTTCCATTTTTGCTCCTCTTTGCACTGAGCGCTCGAGCGGACGAGATTCGTGAAGTCCCCAACCCCGCCTCATCTGAGGAAGATGATTTTTCAGAGTCTCCATTCACTGAGTACGGCGAGTTTAACGAGGATGAGGACGAAGCTGCTGCGGCTGATTTTTTTCAGTTTGGGCGTTTTTTTGGAGTGAGTGCGGGTGGAGGGATGGAGGGCGCAACCGGTAATCGCGGACTTTTGTTGAAAGGTGGATTCCCGCTCGTTACGCTCAAGGTGCACTACTGGTTTGACTACAACTTTGCGCTCAGTATGGGTTTTTTTACAGCGTCGCACTATTATGAGGCGCCTGACGCCAATAACGTACTCACGAACGTCAACATCACTCAGTTTGGCCTAGAGCTTTACGCCTATCTACCTAATCGCAACGCCTCAGCTGCGCTGACGTTTGCTCATCCGTATGCGGTTGTAGGGATTGGTAGTTACTCAAAGTCCGAGAGTGTAGGCGACGACAATACGACGACCAAGGATGCTACGTTTGGGTTTAATGCGGGGGCTGGGCTTGAGTTTTTAGTGCAGCACCGAAAAACCTATTTCCAGCTCGAAGGGCGTTTGCACTTTGTAAATTACCAGGACACGTATAGCTCGAGATTTTTAAGTACTTCGGCTGCGATCCCGGATTTGACCGGTGCTTTTTATACTCTAACCGGCGCCTTTATGTTTGTGTGGTAGTCGATCGCGGGTATTTTAGGCGTTTCGCGACTTTACAAACGAGAGCCTGACCGGCGAGCCCATGTAGCCCCACTTGTCGCGAATCCCGTTGATCAAGTTACGCTGAATGCTGAAGTGAATCTTTCTTGGATCACTCACATGGCAAACAAACGAAGGCGGATGTCTCCCCGTCTGATGGCAGAGATAAAACTTAACGCCCTGAAGGTTCTCGATCTCAGGTCTGCGTCTCACCCAATCGGTAAACTCGCGCGTTTGAACTTTTACTTTTTTCGCATCCAAAATCTCGCGCACAAGATCCCCAAGCCCACGCAGTCCTGTGCGCTCTTTCGCGCTCGCAAACACAAGGGGTGCGTAGCCCAGAAAACCCATGTCGTCTCGAATGCGCTCAGCTGCATCATCTTTTTTAAAGTCTTTGTTTCGCTTTTGGGTGTCCCACTTGTTGACGATTAAGATTACTGAGCATCCGGCCTCTTCGATGAGACCTCCAATTTTTTCATCCTGGTCAGACGGACCCAGAGAGCCATCAATCACTAAAAAGGCCAAGTCAGCTCGCTCCAGGGTTTTACGTGCCTGAAGGACGGAGAGAACTTCGACTCCTTTTTCGGTTTTGCTCTTACGCCGGATCCCTGCAGTATCGATCAAAAGATAGCGTTCACCCCCAAGCGTAATCTCAATATCAATCGCATCCACCGTTGTCCCTGCGATCGGGCTTGTGACGACACGCTCTTCTCCAGCAAGTGCGTTCAGTAGAGTGCTTTTTCCAACATTGGGTTTGCCGAGGATTGCAAGTTTAGGAAGACTTTCTCCCACAAAATCTAGCTCTGAGTCTTCGTGAGGCTGTGAGCGCTCGCGCTCATCCAGAAGACGCAAGATCTCCTCCTGGAGATCCAGCGTCCCACGGCCGTGCTCCGCTGACACGCCATAGACCTGCTCTAATCCGAGCTCATAGAAAATTGCGATGTTCTGTTCGTGCTGGGCGAGATCCACTTTGTTGGCAAGAGCAAGGATGGGGATCCCTTTTTTGGTCAACCCCGAGCGACGAAGCTGCTGAAGCACCTCGCGATCCTCTTGCGTGATCCCGACTTGAGCGTCGAGAACAAACAAAACGATATCCGCGACCTCAAGTGCTGTGCGCACTTGTGATTCGATTTCGCGCGCGAATGTCCCCTCACCTAGTCCACCCGTGTCGATCAAAATCACTTCGTGAGCACTTTTGTTCCAATACCAGGTGGTGGGCACCTCGAGTCGATCGCGTGTTACCCCCGGAAGGTCATGAACGATTGCGCGTCGTTGTCCTAAGAGTCGGTTAAAAAGGCTACTTTTACCGACGTTAGGCCGACCAACGATGACGATTCGCGGAGTTCCCCTCATGGCAGCACATATCCGAGCGCTTCGAGATGTTTTTTATCGCGACTCCAATGAGGAAGCACATCAACTTTTAGACCTAGAAAGACTTTGGTTCCTAAGAGCTTCTCGATTTCTTTTCGCGCCTCTGAACCAATTTCTTTAAGCTTGAGCCCCCCTTTGCCAATGACCATCCCTTTTTGGCTCTCGCGCTCTACGAGGATCGTCGCTTCGATTCGTGGGAGTTTTCCCTCTTTGAAAGTGTCCACTCGAACTGCGCAGCAGTAGGGAAGCTCTTCACCTAACTGCAAGTAGAGCTGCTTGCGCACAAGCTCGCCTACAAAATAGCGCATCGGTCGATCCGAGATTGCATCTTCGTCCTCAAAGTACCGAGGCCCCTCTGGGAGCAGCTCCCAAGTTCGTTCCAAGAGGTCTGCGAGCCCTCGTTTTTTTAATGCAGAGACTTGAAACGTCCCGCGAAGATCTACATGAGCCGCACGCATCCGATCTGCAACACGTGCTAGGAGATCCGCGCCCTTTTTTAAGTCACTTTTGTTGAGAAGTAAAAACACGGGAATACGATGGGCTTTAAGCTGCTCGATCCCAGCGTCCTCGACTTCGGGCTTCGATCCTGGATCAAGAAGATACCAGATCACCTGCGCTCCTTCGAGGGCGCTTCGAACGCTCTCCATCATCGCAGCGTTCACTCCGCCAATTTTCGCGCGATGGATCCCTGGGGTGTCTAAAAAAACAATTTGCCCTTTTTTTTCTGTAAGTACTCCACGCACCTCCTCACGCGTAGTTTGAGCTTTCGGGGTCACGATCGAAAGAGGAGTACCTAAAAGTGCGTTCAGAAGTGTTGACTTGCCTGCATTAGGACGCCCAACGAGCGCCACAAAACCTGACCGATGTGCACTCATTCTGACTCCCATTGTGCGAGCGCTTCTCTCGCGGCGTTTTGCTCGGCTTCTTTTTTTGAGGGACCATAGGACTTACCTAAAACCTGGTCTCCAATTCGGACTTCGACTTCAAACCTTCTCGCATGGTCTGGACCGCTGGTCGAGCAAAGGTGATAAGTGGGTGTCGATTTGTGGTGAGCTTGGATCAGCTCTTGGAGGCGAGTTTTTGGATCGCGAAAACAGCGTGGTGCTGTTGCGGCTTCTTGAAAAGTTGGCGCAAAGAGGTGGCGCACGACAGGATAGATCGCGTTGAAACCTCCATCCAAGTAGATTGCGGCAACGAGTGCTTCAAATGCGCTGGAGAGGATCGAGGGTTTTTCGGCTCCACCGCTCTGCGCTTCGCCCTTACCTAAGAGCAAACACTCCCCCAAGCGCAAGGAGCGCGCAACGAGTGCTAGTGCCCTCTCGTTGACAGCAGTTGCACGAATCTTTGTCAGCTCTCCTTCGTTGGAGTGCGGGAAAACTTCGAGGAGGATATCCGAAATTAATAAAGACAGAACCGAATCCCCTAAAAACTCAAGTCGCTCGTTATCGCGCCGCGACTGCTCCCGCTCCGCTGCATGCTCATGGCCGTACGAAGTGTGCGTGAGCGCTAACCTTAAGAGGCTGAGATCCCCAAAGGTGTATCCTAGGGCTTCTTGTAAGGGGCCAATGCCCCACTCCTCGGGTGGCTTCCAGTCTCTTTCGATGTGCACACCGATTGATTTACTCTGTGCGTCATCCGCTTGTCAACGCTCTCATTTGTAAGAGCTAAGCGCTCCCCAAAGCCTCAATAAAACCACCTCCCAAAACCTCACTCCCCGAGTACAGAACGATCGCCTGACCGGGAGTGATTGCGCGTTGAGGCTCGTCAAACTGAACATGGACCTTGTCGTTCTCGTAGAGAGTGACCCAAGCCTGGGCCTCTTCGTGGCGCGAGCGGATTTTTGCTTGTGCGCGGATCGGTTTCATCGGGTCCACTGGGGCAATCCAGTTCATGTTACCGGCAATCAAGTCACGACGAAACAGCTCGCGCTCAGGACCAACGAGCAGGGCGTTTTTCTCGGTGTTAAAGCCGACGACGTAAAACAGCTCTTCGCCCTCTTTTTGAGCCACACCGAGGCCACGTCTTTGACCGATGGTATACCGGTGTAGCCCCTGGTGCTCTCCAACAGTTAGGCCTTCGACAGTTTGAATGAGGCCCGGAGGCCGAAGCTCCATCGAAGTCCGTCGCTCGATAAAACCCTGATAGCCCTCCTGACCAATAAAGCAGATCTCCATGCTGTCAGCTTTTTCGGCGACCGAGAGTCCGTACTCAATTGCAAGTTTACGCACCATCGATTTCGGGATCCCGCCCAGCGGCATCAGCGTTCTTTGGAGTGCTTTCTGGGTGAGCCCGAACAGAAAATAACTCTGATCTTTCTGCGGATCAGCGCCTTTAAGGAGTCGCGCTCGTTTCTCCCCAAAATCTTGAATGACTTGGGCATAGTGCCCCGTCGCAACCCACTGACACTCAAGCTCGTCGGCTTTTTGAAATAAGTAGCTAAATTTGATCTGCGTATTGCACTGAACACAGGGGTTCGGAGTTCGGTTTTGAAGATACTCATGGACAAAGTAGTCTACCACCTTGTCCTGAAACACATCCTGCGCGTTGATCACGTAGTAGGGAATATCAAGTCGATCACAAACCGAACGCGCGTCGTTTGAGTCCACAAGCGAGCAGCATCGACCACCGAAACGCTCGACATTGGCTTGGCCGTGATCCCAGAGATTCATGTGAACGCCAACGACATCAAGTCCTTGGGCTTTTAAAAGAGCGGCGGTTACGGAAGAGTCCACGCCACCGCTCATCGCTACAAGAACTCGCCCTTTAATACCGAGCTCAGGCGCGCGATCAGCAGCCGGTTGCGCATCTGAGTTGAGACCCGATTTGAGGCTTGGGTTTAAGATTTCGTTCGTCATAAAAGAGGCAATCGCTCAGGACCTTTGCTCTGCTCCTGAAACTGGATTGAGCGCAGTCTTAGCACAGTTTTTTCAAGAGCTTGAATAAAAGCTAACACCTCCTCCTCCGTGTTTTGCGATGAGACCGAGATGCGAAGTGAGCTTAAAGCCAGATCTTTATTTAACCCAAGCGCCAAGAGCACATGCGAGGGCTCAAGCACACCCGAGGAGCATGCTGACCCCGCACTCACGCAAAAACCCTGAAGATCAAGCGCCATCACGAGCCCGTCGCCACCGATTCCAGAAAAACTTAAATTCGAGGTATTAGAAGCGCGTGGAGCGAACGCTCCATTCACACTGACGCCGGAGATTCGCTTGAGGATCTCTTTTTCGAGCAAGTCTCTGAGCCTTCGGGTGTGCTGATCGAACTCCGAAACATCGATGGCTGCAGCAGCAACTCCTGTTAAGTGGATTCCTAGAACGTTTTCCGTGCCTCCGCGCCTGCCTTTTTCCTGCTTCCCGGGGATCAACGTTCCACAGAGACGAGCACCCATCGCAGTCCAAATCAGACCTACCCCAGGAGGGGCTCCGATTTTATGACTCGAAAAAGTCACATAGTCAGCACCAAGCGAACTCAGATCACATTGGATTTTACCCCAAACCTGAGCAGCATCAACATGCACGAGAGCTTCAGGAGCAAACGATCGCACGACCTCGATGAGAGGCTTTGGATCTTGAATCACTCCAGTCTCGTTATTTACCCAAACAAAACTCACAAGGCGCGTCTCTGCTCGAAGCACCTCTCGGAGCGCGTCAGGGTTTAGCCGTCCTTCCTGATCGACCGAAAGAATGGTGCAATCCCAGTTGCGCTCGCCTGCTGCTTTGATCTCAGGCTCTTCGGAAGTACGGGCAAGTTGCAACGTACAGTCGTGCTCTACTGCACTTGTAATCCAGTGAGGGCGAGTCCCTGGGCGAGAAGCCAAGGCCGAGCGAATGACCCACTGATTTGCTTCAGAGCCTGAAGAGCAAAACGTAATCGCCTCGGGATCGACTTGTTTACCTAAAGATCGCGCAATCGCGTACCTGGCATCGGAGATGATGCGCTTAGCTCGCCTGCCTGACGCATGAATGCTTGAGGGGTTTCCGAGAGAAAGAGAAGAATACGCGGCAAGCGCCCGAGACACCTCTGGGCGCAGGGGCGCTGCCGCGTTTGAATCAAGATAGATCGCGGATCTTTGTGACATCGGCGGACGGCTCGCGAATGAGATTCGGTGCAGGAGCGTCGACTCGCTTTTGAGTCTCAGCAGTTCCGCGCGCCTTACGGATCAAATCACCTACCGAAGTCGTCTCAAGGTAGTCCTGCATGAGGACCCCCAGGTTCTCAAAATAGCTTTTTGTCAGCACAAACTCGACCGTGTCGCTCTTAAGATCTCCCGAACCGACGAGATCACGGGCTGGGTTGATGTTTTCACCCACACTCATCAAAACATCTTTGATCGCGATTTCATCCATCGAGCGGGCAAGTACGTAACCGCCGCCAGGACCGCGGACGCTTTTGACGACCGTGCCTTTACGCAGGCGACGGAAAAGCTGCTCCAAGTAATGGAGTGAAATGTTTTGGCGCTCAGAAATTTCCTGTAAGCGCACGGGACGCCCGTTCGAGTTAAACGTCAAATCCAGAATCGCTCGGACGGCGTATCGGCCTTTAGAAGTCAGTCTCATGGCTCAACCCTTAATCCTTTTTAAAACTTTTTCTGCAAAAGAGAACGACTCGCCCTCTCTCGCAGACCCTTCAGATCCCTCCTCACCTCATGTGAAGAATCGTCCTCCAGACGGTTTTTAGAGCTACCATGCTGGTGTTGGTGCGTCAACTATGTATTGTTTACTTAATGCGTCGGGAATTGATGTAAGCGATTGATTTTATGAGATAAAATTTGTAGCTGCGCTGCGCAATTTTGCTCGTTTTTTGTGTCAGAGAGATTTAATCGGATTCCGGCTGCTTCCGATACGAAAAGAGAGGGAGTAAGAGATTTAGTGAAACGCTCGGGGCAGTCTCAGAAAAAAGATCAAAAAAACGCCTCTCCGGAGCCAGGCTTTACTCACGACTCAGAGCACTCTGGCGCGCAAGAGGTGCCAAGCATCTCACTGCTGCTGAAACGAAAAAAACTTAGCCTCGTTAACCGCGAAGCTCAAAAAACTGAAGTCTCTCTCATCTTAGAGGCTCCTCAGGCACTTCGACTTGATCCACACCCACAATCCAAAATCCAGCCCGCCCCAAAAAAGAAAAACGCGTCGGTAAAAAAACTTCTTCGCTGGGATGCTCAAAGTTTTTCAAAGAGCCCCGACCCTCTGGCTCGAGCGCTGTCAGTGCTCATCCAAAAGGGCGTGACGGCAGGAGTGTTTCTGGCGATCCAGCCTCCTCCTCCCGGAGAGGCTTTGCCTCGGTTCTTCTCAACATCTGCATTTGCAGATCTTGCGCGACTCCGCGTTTGGAGAGGACTCATCTGGGATCCCACGCTCTTACCTGATCTCTGGCGCGAGTTTGCGCAGACCGGGTTAGTCGAGCTCCCTCCACCTGGGGCAAACACGACTCTGATGAGCGCACGCAATGTCGTTCGGAGCGCTTTTGGTGTTGAATCAGAAGAGTGGATTACGCTCTTACGCGTAGGCCCCAGTGAGGCCTGCCGAGGGGTCCTCGCTCTGATCTCAAGCCATACGTTAGCCGAGACTCTAGGCTTGGTGTTGCCTCTCGTGCAAGCATCAGTGCGTAAGCGAAAGCCTCCAATAGCCGCTTAGAAACACGCCGCATTTCGCGGAGCAACGAAGTTGCCCCTTACAACACTTTTACTCAATCAGTGCGCCCCGGTTTCGATACTGTAATCCGACGTCGACCTGGATTAAGAGGATCCATCTCAAGCATGAACTGAATTGTTTGATGTCCCTGGGAGTGGAGTTTCGCAAAGAGATCTGGAAACAGCGATCCCCACTCAATCAACGAGCGCGTGCGTCGATCCCAGATCACATCAAGGAGTCCACGCTCCTGAAGCTCTTGCTCTGATTTGAGTCGATAAAAGTCCATATGCGCCACTCTCAATCCATCCATAGCCCAGTACTCAAGACAGAGCGGATAGGTAGGACTCCCTGAGAAATCGATTCGCTCTCCGCAGAGAGCTCTGACGAGTTCGCGCGCGAGGGTGGATTTGCCTGCACCAAGCTCGCCTTCGAGAAAAACGACAACCCCTGGTTTAATCCTTGGTGCCCACTCTCGCGCAAGCTCGGTAAGTTCGTGCTCAGAGTAGACGCGCGCGACCGACTTCACGCGATTGCGTGCTCGGGCTCGCTTTAAGGTCTTTGAAGGCATTTCCGATATTCTCGATGATGTCTGGAGCTGTCATGCTGCGATGGCCTTTGGCTTTTGCGGCAAGATCTCCTGCCAAACTATGGAGGTGCACTGCAAGCAACGTTGCAGGAAAGGGGTCCATCTTCTGACCTACTAGCCCGCCAATCATCCCCGCAAGTACGTCACCTGTCCCGGCAGTGGCCATACCATCGTTGGGATAGTGGCTTAGGTACAGAGGATGCTCACCTGTGGCGATCAAAGTCGCTGCACCTTTTAGAACTACGACTGAACCGGTCATCTCGGCCGCGCTGCGCACTGCTTTAAGAGGATTGCGAATGACTTCTTCTTTGGAGACTCGTAACAGGCGGCTCATCTCGCCCGGATGAGGCGTTAGGACTGTAGGTGCACTCCGTTTGATGAGTAAGTCATGCAAGCGATGCTCGGCGATGAGATTGAGCGCATCGGCATCAAGGACAATTGCTCCTCGGTACTCAAGCAAGAGATGCTCAAGCATCGTCTTGCCCTCGGGGCGCATCCCGAGTCCTGGACCCACAACAACGCTCGAATAACTTGAGAGCGCGCTTCGATACGCTTCGAGCTCGGGACCATCGATTTTCATCGGCACGGCCATTGTCTCGTCAGGCAGTTTCACAAGGAGCGCCTGAAGAGAGTCCTCCCAGGTCGCGGCAGTCACTAAGCCGGTCCCCATTTTGTGACAGGCGCGCGCAGCCATCGTGATTGCTCCAAGACGGCCAGGACTTCCTCCGATCAAAAGCGTGTGTCCAAATGAGTTTTTGTGACCATAGCGATCTCGCGCTTCCAGAAGCTCTACCAGCGGAGCGCTCCGCAAAAGATACTGCTTGCCTTCGCGTCCAAAGCGAGCCGGAAGCGAGATGTCCACGTTGACGAGCTCTCCGCGGCGCGCAGCGCCGGGAGGTAGAAAGTGACCTAATTTCGGAAACCCAAACGAGATCGTGAGCGACGCCTGGATCGAAGCCCCGCTCACCTCACCTGTATCTCCATGCACTCCTGAAGGAATATCAAGCGAGACAACCTGCGAGATGTGCTGCTCGTTGATGTGCTCCACGACGTCATAGTAGAGGCCATCGAGGTTGCCTTTCAACCCTGTGCCTAAGATGCCATCGACAACAGTGAAAGGGCCCGGGGAGCTTCGAAAAAACGCCTCCACCTCGGCCACACTCTCAACAAACGTGAGTTTTGCCTTTAGTTTTTGAAGGATCTCAAAGTTTTTAAGAACAGGCCCTCTGTATTGTCGAGGCTCCGCCAAGTAAAACACGCGCACACGGCGCTCAAGATTCAAAAGCCTTCGCGCAATCGCAAACGCATCGCCTGCGTTATTGCCCTTACCTGCAAACACCAAGATCTCAGTGTCGATGCCTGCTCGAGGATACTGCTCGAGCATCACTTGGGCTGCGGCGCGTCCTGCGTTTTCCATAAGGATTCGAGCGTCGATTCCAAACTCTTCTTCGGCTTGAAGATCGAGCCTTCTCATTTCTTCGTTCAGACAAATTCGAATCGGTTGAGTCATCCTTTTCTCCTTACGGCGCCTGAATCGCCGAAACCATTTCGCGCACGGATCTCACCAAACCCACCAGCGCAGCCCGACAGACAATCGCGTGCCCGATATTGTACTCCTCAATCAGATCCAATGCCGCAACAGAGCGCACGTTCTCAAAATCAAAACCATGGCCTGCATGCGCTCGCAACCCCAATTTTCGCGCAAGCTCAGCGCTTTGACGGATGCGCTCGAGCTCTTTCTTACGAATCTGAGGAGACCTCTTTCCAAACGCTGATTGCGTCGCTCGACAGTATCGCCCTGTGTGCAGCTCTACCGCATGAGCGCCGCTTTGAGCAGCACGACGGACTGCGCTCAGATCAGGCTCAACAAACCAGCTGACTTTAATTTTTGCACGCGCAAGCTTTTCAGTGGCCCGCTCGATGCGCGCGTGATGTTTAAGGACGTCAAGCCCCCCCTCGGTCGTAACTTCAATTCTCTTTTCGGGCACTAAGCACGTCCAGTCGGGCTTAAGCTTTTGCGCAATGCGGAGCATCTCCTCTGTGACTGCCATCTCGAGGTTGAGCTCGAGATTGGAGCGTTTACGCAAGAGAAACACATCCTCATCCTGGATGTGACGGCGATCCTCGCGCAGGTGCACGGTGATTTGCTCTGCTCCTCCTTGTGCGCACAAACGGGCAGCTTCGATGAGATCAGGATAAGGCGTGCCTCTTAACCGCCTTAACGTTGCGATGTGATCAATGTTCACTCCTAAGCGTCCGAGCATGGATCTAGCCTAAGTGTTTTTGGATCACGCGTGCAATGTCGCCGGAGAGTTGCTCAATCTGAGCCTGACTCTCTCCCTCAATCATGACGCGAGCAAGAGGCTCCGTGCCAGAGTAGCGAACAAACACACGTCCTCGGTCACTGAGCGTTCTTGCGGCAGCGTCGATTCGCTCTTTGATCTCAGGGATCTGATCGAGAGGCTCCTTTCGGACGACCCGAACGTTTTCACAGATTTGAGGGTAGAGCTGGATTTGTTTTTTAAGCTCCGAGAGTGGCTTTTTCGTGCGCTTCATGGCCTCAAGAACCTTGAGGGTAGCTACGATACCGTCACCGGTCGTCGAATGCTCGAGAAACACTATATGACCGGATTGCTCTCCCCCTAAGGAGTAACCGTGCTTACGCATCGTCTCAACGACATAGCGATCGCCCACCTGTGCACGCACCATGGAGATACCATACTCCTTGAGACCCATTTCAAGTCCCATATTGGACATCGGAGTAGTAACGACCGTCTGATTTTTTAGGGCTTGGCTTTTTGACATTTGGATCGCGCAAAGACCGATAATCTGATCTCCATCCACGATCTCACCATTTTCGTCTGATAAAATGCATCGATCCCCATCCCCATCGAGCGCTATCCCAATGTCTGCACGAAACTCAACCGTTGCCGCAGCTACACCCTCAGGATGAAGGGCCCCGCAGTTGTCGTTAATATTAAGGCCATTTGGACTCACGCCACGGCGGATGACTTCAGCGCCGAGCTCCTCAAACACGAGAGGTGCTACCTTGTAAGCGGCTCCATGGGCGCAATCGATCACAATACGCATACCTTGAAGGTCGAGGTCTTTCGCGAAGAGGGATTTCAGAAAGACGATGTACCGCCCGAGCGCATCCTCAATCCGAAACGCTTTGCCGATGAGGTCGGCCGTGGGGCGCGCGCTTTCCATCTGCTTTGAGAGCACAAGTGTTTCGATCTCTTTTTCGAGCGCATCTGGAAGTTTGAAGCCGTCAGAGGAGAAAATCTTGATGCCAGTATCGTAGTACGGATTGTGTGAGGCTGAGATCATGATCCCCGCATCTGCGCGCATGCTCTGCGTGACAAACGCAACGCCCGGAGTGGGAAGCGGGCCAATGAGCGCGACGTCAGCCCCCATGGAGCAGAGTCCAGAGACGATTGCGTTCTCGATCATATAGTTTGCTAATCGCGTGTCCTTACCGACGACGACTTTCGCGCGACGAACGGACTTGCGCGATTCGAGCGGCTTAAGTCCCACCGGGATCGAGGAGCGAGAGCAGACTTCAGGATGTTGGCGCAGCACGTAGGCCACCGCGCGGCCGACTTGCATCGCGATCTCGCTGGTCATCGGAAATTCGTTCGCGAGCCCTCGGATCCCGTCAGTGCCAAAAAGTTTAGAAGACATAGATTATCGCTTTAGCACGCGATCCAAGATGTCGCGGCGCAGTACTTCATTCGTGCTGCACAGGTAATGCACTGCGTGTCTAATTTTTGCATCATTAGGATAGGCATTTTTACACTTTTGCACGAGTTTAGTCGAGGATGTATTCCTACGGAGTGGTGCAAGCAATGAGAAATCGACTACGCAAAGAGCCTGAATGGATTTTCTTACTCACGCTTGTCGCGATCAATGTGATCTCGCTCTTTGGATTCTCAGTGTTTAGCTTGAATCCCGAGCTCCTCTCGCGATGGCCATGGAGTGCGCCGATCTATGCTCTCTCTTTTCCTCTCTTCGCGCAGCTGCAAATCGCAACTGCGTTTGTGGCACTTGCAGTCGCGCTGTTTCGAAAGTCGGGGACGCGCTGGCTTGGAGCATTTCTTGGAGTCTGCGCAATCAGCATAAGCGCAGAGTATGGGGGTACAGCCTATGGAATTCCGTTTGGCCACTACGAGTATACGGATCTTTTAGGCGCTAAGATTGCGGGGAAAGTGCCTTTCCTCATTCCGCTTAGTTGGTTTTTTATGTCGATTCCAGCTCTGGCGATTGCGCGTAGGATTTTTCCAGCCGAGGGGGCCAAAGTTCGTCGTATTGCTTTAGGTGCGGGACTTTTAATCACTTGGGATCTCTCACTTGATCCTGCGATGAGTTTTCTCACTCCTTTTTGGGTTTGGGAGAACCCTGGATTTTACTACGGAGCTCCTTTACTAAACTTGGTGGGATGGTTTTTGACCGGGGTTGCGATTTTTTCATGGCTTGAGTGGCGAGGGGCTTGGAGCTGGATCCAAAAAGGATCCCACTCGTTTTACCTCGCTCTCTACGGGGCAAATCTGATGCTGCCGTTTGGGATGTTGATCGCGGCCAAGGTTTGGCCCGCAGCCGCACTCACAGCAACGGTCTGCGCACTGGTCATCGCAGCTCTGCGCGATCCGCGAGAGACGGTCCCTCTTGCACGAGCGAAATCCGCCTCTACCTTGTGATCCCGAAAAATCGCCCTTGGGTGGCGAAAGCTTTTTTTGGTCTCATGCGTTTTGCTCAGAAGATCGCGTTTGATCGAGTCTGGGTTAAAGGCCACGAGCAACTCAAAGCGCTCAACCACGGTCGTGTGCTTGTGGTCTCGAATCATTTGAGTTGGTGGGATGGGTTTATTCTTGAGTCTCTATTTCATCAAACGCACTCAAAGACTCCACTTTTAATCCCCATGATCGAACGCGAGTATGTTAAGCGGCGCTGGATGCGCTTTATCGGCGTATGCGGGCTCAATCCAGAAACCCCCCGATCGTTTTTAGGTCTCTGTAGACGCATACAGTTTGCTCGAAAAAAAAATCTCTCTCTTCTCACTCTATTTTTTCCTCAAGGACGAATTACACCAAGCTTTGCCCGACCCTTAGGTTTTCAGCGAGGAGTTGAGCTCTTGATCCAAGCTGATCCATCCTTAATTATAGTTCCGTGCGCACTGCATATTGAGCCCATGAACACACTTCGCCCTTGGATTTTTGCACAACTCGGCGTGCCCAGGCATTGTTCTACGCTCGAGAATGCAGCCTCAACGCTCGAGCTTGCGGTCCAGTCTCAGCTTAGCGAACTACAAGAGACTCTCGGGATCGAAGCGGATCGGGTCGAAACACAACTCAAACAGGATCAAAGATGGACGCTCCTCTAGTCCTATTATCTCTTGTTTTAATTGTTGCGTTACTGCCGCTGATCGCTGTGCTTTACTTCAACTTGAGAAGCGCACTTGATCTCGCGCAAGTTAACCAAACCCAAGCACTGACACCAAGAGTGAGCGTCCTGCTGCCAGCTCGTAACGAAGCGCAAAACCTTCGTACGAATCTACCCACTCTGATCAGCGCGCTACCGTCTGGATCTGAGCTCATCGTTCTTGATGATGATTCAAACGATGAGACAACCGTGATTGCCCAGACATTAGGTGTGCGCGTGATCAGAGGTCTTCCTCTACCTAGCGACTGGAGCGGTAAAAATTGGGCCTGTCATCAACTCTCGCAAGCAGCACAAGGTGAGATCTTTCTGTTCGTGGATGCCGATGTGAGTTGCTCGCCTCAGGCCATTGAGCGCAGTTTGAGTATACTTGAAACACAGAGGCTTGATGTTTTAAGTGCTTTTCCAAAACAAAGACTAGAAACACTCCTCGAGAAAGCTGTGCTTCCGTTTTTGATGCATCTTCCGGTTACACTGCTTCTCCCCCTTCGTGCTGTGACAAGCTTAAGATCCCCGCGTATCGCAGCGGCCAACGGACAGTGGCTCATGATCCGAGCAAAGTCCTACAAAAAACTCGGCGGACATCAAGCTCTTCGCGACCAAGTCCTCGAAGATGTACAGCTCTCAAGGCTTGCAAAACGCCAAGGGTTACGTGTCGGGGCCGCCTACGCTTCGCGAGACCTTTTTGTTCGCATGTACACCAGCCCACGCGCGCTCGCTGAGGGTTTAAGCAAAAATCTTTCTCTTCTTCTAGGCGTCCGCACTCTGCCAGTGCTCCTCCGGAGCACTGGCCTTTTTTTGCTTTTTGGGCTGCCCATTGTACTTCCTTTTTTTGCGCCAGAGAGCGCTTTAAGCTACTTCCCACTTGGAGTTCTCGCCATTCTTCGAATCGGCTCTGCATACTTGATGCGTGGATCGTGGGTGGAAATTGCTCTGCATCCTTTCGGAGCAGTTGGGATCTATGCTCTCAGTTTGCTCTCACTTTTTAGAGAACGTCGCGGACAGACAACCTGGAAAGGGCGTGCTCTGCCTCGAGCGGCCGATATGTAAATGATCAAAACTGGCCGCGCTG
>JBILEK010000073.1:0-11921 GCA_044352155.1 Bdellovibrionia bacterium | reverse complement strand
AATCCTCCAACACGCACGACACAAGAGCTTCAGATCATGGAGATGAACGTCTGTAATAAGTTCTTACAGCGAGTCAACTTTACTCTTCCAAATAGCTCACCCATCATCATCCAACCAAGGCAAGGCCTCAACGGTATGCCCCCTCAGGAGAACTTTGAGCAAGTCGCGCCCGATTGGCTCTATTGGATCGAGCGTGAACGGATTTAGTTTGAGTGAAACGTCTGCTCCCACGTCCACGCAGTCTCCATCATGCGCTCAATCTGCGCGTTTGCAGGCCGCCAACCCAGGAGCTCTCGCGCCTTTTGCGCGCTTGCAACGAGCCTTGGAGGATCGCCAGGACGCCTCGGAGCATCCTCGGTGGGAACGTCTTTGCCCGTGATCCTGCGCGCGGTATCGATGACTTCGCGTACGGAGTATCCACGCTCGGACCCGAGATTAAAGATTTGATTCTCCCCAAATTTCTCGAGGTATTGAAGCGAGAGTACATGAGCATCTGCAAGATCACTCACGTGCACATAGTCGCGAATACACGTTCCATCAGGCGTTGGGTAGTCGGTTCCAAAGACTTTAAGCACCGCACCCTCTGTGCGGATCGCTCGTAAAACCAGAGGGATCAAGTGAGTTTCGGGATCATGCGCTTCGCCGAGGTCGCCTTCGGGGTCGGCACCAGCTGCGTTGAAATAGCGTAAGATCACCCATTGCAAACCAGCTGCGCGCGTAAAATCAGGAAGCATCCGCTCGATCATGACTTTGGAGACGCCGTAAGGGTTATCGGGTCGTAGCGGGAGTGACTCATCGATGACTTCTGCGTCCGTGGTCCCGTAGACTGCAGCTGTGCTTGAGAATACAAGCTTTTTCACTCCGTGCCGCCGCATGCAATCCAGTAGGTTCAGTGTGCCCAACACGTTGTTGCGGTAGTAGAGCTCGGGCTTTTGCACGGACTCGCCTGCTGCGATCAGTCCCGCGAAGTGCAGCACTGCCTCGAAGCGGTATTGCACAAACGCTCGCTCTAAGGTTTTTAAATCAAGCAGATCGCCTCGCACAAGAGGCCCAAAACGGACAAACTCTTCGCGACCATGCACAAAGGAGTCAAACGTCACCGGCGTATAGCCTGCGTTGATCAGCGCCTTGCACGCGTGGGATCCGATGTAGCCGGCTCCTCCGGTCACTAAAATGTAGCGTTCACTCATGGAGTGAGATCCTTTCTGAGACGTTGAAGCGCGCGGGAAGCAGCCTCTGTGTCCGAAAGGACAAAAAGGTGCACGCCAGGTGCGCCGTGTTTTTTGAATTCTTGAATAAGATTGAAAAATGCATCCTCTGCGCGTGCACTCCCGTCCGGCTCGTCAGGAAGCTGATCGAGATAGGCCTTCGGGACGGAGACCGAAAAACGCTCGGCCATTGTGCGCGCTTGTCTGCGGCTTTTCAGAAGACGCGTACCCGGCAGGATGGGCGTGTTGATTTTTCGTGTTGCAAGCCCTTCGATAAAGCGAGCATAGACAGAGGGATCAAAGAGCATCTGCGAGATTCCGTACTCAGCACCCGCCTCCACTTTGCGCGCGTAGAAGTGGAAACGCTCCTCAAGATCTGGGTGTTCCGGATAAACGGCGGCACCGATCGAAAAATCGCATCCGTCTTTTGCAGTCGTTAAGGTGTCGCTGGGGCGAGCGAGGTAGTGGCCTTGGTTGAGCGCACGGATTTGCTCAATGAGCTGAAACGCGTAGGCGTAACCGCCTTCTTTGGGTTTCCAATCCAATTGATCTGTAGGTGGATCTCCGCGGAGTGCAAGGATGTTGCGGATCCCAAAATAGTGATGATCGATGAGTTGATTCTCGACCTCTTGCATGGTCAGATCTCGGCACGTGAAATGTGCAATACAGGGCACTTTAAATCGCTCTTTCACGATTTGTGAAATGGGGAGGCTCCCGCCCCGGAGCGATCCGCCGGCTCCTTTGGTGACCGAGAGGAACTCGGCACCCGAGGCAATGAGCCTTTCGATTTGCGTAAGCACTCCACTGAGCTCAGCTCCGTTACGTGGCGGGATGATTTCCGCCGAAAGCGTAAAGCGCGGAGAGCGTAAGACGTCGATGATCTTTTGATCTTGCTCGAACACTAAAGGCGGACCTCAATTTCTTTTTGCACTCTGAGCAGTGTGCCGAGCACGGCTTCGGCCTCCTCTGGTGTTTGGAGCGCAAGTCCGCACGCGGGTGTGTACATGGATTGGGTGGTGAGGATTTCGATCAGGACCTCAAGTGTCTCTGAGTCGAGTTTGGGTTTGAGCTCCGAGCGCAAGAGCATCTCAAAGTGATCCACTAATGACGAGGGTTCTAGGGCGAGCAGTCGCGCAGGCTCCCAAGTGTTGGGTATAATCCCTAGTGAGAGGTTGCCTCCGCGAAGGAGGTGCTGAGTGAGGGCATCGCCAGAACGCAAGAGGCTTAGGAGCGAGAGGCCTGAGTCAATCGAGAGCACATCAGGTTCGGTTTCCAAGAGCTTTGCCCAAGCTGTTTCGCCACAGCAGTGGACGCCGCTTAGAGCGCCTTCTTTTTTGAGGGCCTGAAGGGCTAGCTTGAGCTCTTTGAGTGCGATCACGTGCTTTGGGTTATCGGGTGAGAGCACGGTAAGAGCGGGCTCATCAAAGAAAAAAAGCGGCTGCACACTCAGAGAGCGTACCTTGCGGATCATCGCAAGCGCTCGGATCAGCACAAGCTCAAAGATCTGTGCGCGGATTTTTGCCTCTTCCTCGGGCTTGGGATCGCCGTGGATCGCAACACTCCACTGGCAAGTGAGCGGGCCCGCAAGCTCAAGCTTGCAAAATCGAGCGGCACGCTCCTCGAGCTCCCAGAGAAACGGCTGCCACGCCGCGGATGCATGGGGCTTGGGCTCGTAAGGCTCAAGCTCTCCTGACTTTTGGGCTGCCTTGAGCTCTTTTGACCAGGCGGCCTCTTTTGCGCGCCAGCTGAGTAAGTCGACCGAGACCATGCCCTCTTGCTCGCGCTTAAGACCTGGAAACCCGTCGAGCGCTTGTGGGAGCATGAACTCCTCCGGGCGACGGATCGGGAGTTGCGGCAGAAACGGCACATTGCAACGAAAACTGGTCTCTATCGCCGAGTCCACGTTGGGGAGGGGGAGACTTCCGATCTCAGTGACGAGGATGCCGGTGGGTGCGGCTTTCCAGCCTTGGGGCATCGGGCGCGCTCGAAGGGATTGAGCGCTAAGACGTGCGCTGGTCATTGCTTGCCCCTCCTGTATGTCCGACTGAGAAGTAGGTTGCCGACGGATGATGGAAAACGATCGCGGAGACTGACGCCTCGGGGTCCATCATGAAGCCCTCGGTAAGCTCGACACCGATCGATTGCGCAGGCTCGAGAAGCTGCCAAAGCACGGCTTGATCATCGAGGCGCGGACATGCAGGATAGCCGAACGAGTAGCGCTTACCGCGGTACTTGGCCTGGAAGCGCTCCATCATCGTCATCTCGGGCGCATCCGGGAAGCCCCACATCTTGCGGATCTGCGCATGGAGAAACTCAGCGTAAGCCTCAGCGCTTTCGAGTGCCAGGACCTGGAGGATGTGGGAGCGGAGGTACTGGCCGGAGTTCTTCCACTCTTCGGCTTGCTCGCGCACACCGCGGCCGACACTCGTGACAAACATCGCAAGATTGTCGGAGTCGGGATTGAGGTAGTCGGCGAGGCAGAGTCCGTCGGTTTGTTTTTGTCTAGGGAACTCGAGCGCGACTTTTGGATCGAGGATGTGGATCGTATTGCCCGAGCTCTGCGCTTTAAAAAAGCGGAACACGGCGCGAGGCTGCAAGAGCGGGGAGCGCGCGAGTTCTGCTTTGAGCGTACGCACTTCTTCCCAGATCTTGAGCGCCTTAGGATCGCGGCGCGCGACTTCCTCGCGGGCGTTTGAGTCGTTCTCGGCGCGCTCAAGTAGGCGCACGATCGCGCCTTTGACGCCCAGGTGGCGGCCGTAGAGCATGAGCGGATTGATGTAACGCCAGATCTGCTCGATCGGGGTGTTGGTGAGGATGTGGCGATCAAAGTCGGGTGGCTTCGGAAGATCTGCGAGGCGCGGGACCTGCGTGGATCGTCGCGCGGGTTGGAGCGGGATCGCGTTTGCGGGTCCGAGGTCAGCAGGTTTGAGTTGTGCACGGCGGTTTGAGAGCTCTTCTTCGAGCTTTTTTCGGCGCTCGGGATCGACGATCGTTTTCGCAAGATCAAGCCCATGCATCGCATCGCCTGCGTATGCGACCGTGCCGGTGTAGGCGGGCGCGATCTGGCGATCGACAAACGTCGACGAGAGCGCCGCCCCCCCGACGAGCATCGGGGGCGCGACCCCGGCCTTCGAGAGATCCTCGGCTGTGACGACCATTTGTTGTGCGGATTTCACGAGGAGGCCCGAGAGCCCGACGATGTCGGGTTTGTGCTCTTTGACGGCTTCGATGAGTTTTTCGGGCGGAACCTTAATGCCTAAGTTTACGACCTTAAAGCCGTTGTTGGAGAGGATGATTTCAACGAGGTTTTTGCCAATGTCGTGCACGTCGCCTTTGACGGTCGCGAGCAGCACTTTGCCGCGCGAGGAGCTTTCATTTTTTTGCATTTTGGGCTCGAGGTGCGCGACGGCGGCCTTCATCGCTTCAGCACTTTGCAGAACTTCGGCGACGATGAGCTTGTTCTCGTTAAAGAGCTTGCCGACCTCGTCCATGCCGCGCATGAGTGGGCCGTTGATGATCTCAAGCGGCGGGAGCGTTTGGAGCGCTTCGTCCAGATCGGCGGCGAGCCCGTCTTTCGAGCCCTCTAAGATGTAGCGCGAGAGGCGCTGATCTAAGGGGAGCGTGGCCTTTGGCGCCTTGGGTTGCGTACTTTTGCTGCGGAAATGGGCGGCAAACGCTGCGATGGGATCTGGGCCGCGGTTCCAGAGCAGGTTCTCGGCGAGCGTGCGCTCCTCCTCTGAGATGTGGGCGTAGCGCTCGAGCTTTTCGGAGTTCACGATTGCGAGATCAAGGCCTGCCTGAACGCAGTGGTAGAGAAACACAGAGTTCAGGACTTCGCGTCCCGCTGCGGGGAGTCCGAAGCTCACGTTCGAGATGCCGAGCACGGTCTTACAGAGGGGGAATTTTTGTTTAAGCAGTCTCAGCGCCTCGATCGTCTCGACCGCGGAGCCCACGTACTGCGCGTCACCCGTCGCGCACGGGAAAACGAGCGGATCCCAGTAGATGTCTTGGGCTGGGATGCCGTATTTTTCGGTGAGGAGTTTAAACGAGCGCTCGGCGATCTCAAGCTTACGTGCGCGCGTAACACCCATGCCTTGCTCGGGATCCTCATCGATCGTGCCAACGACGAGTGCGGCGCCGAACTGGCGCGCGAGCGGAGTGACGGTTTCGAAGCGCTCTTCGCCGTCTTCGAGGTTGACAGAGTTGATGATCGCTTTGCCCTGGGAGTAGGGGAGGGCGAGCGCGATGACACCAACGTCAGTCGAGTCGATCATGAGCGGGGCTTTGGTTTTTTTGATCACCTCCGAAAGGAAGCGCTCCATGTCGTGGAGCTCATCGCGATCGGGGTTTGCGAGGCACACGTCGATGATTTGCGCACCGGCTTTGGCTTGCGCGCGCGCGATTTCGGATGCTTCTTCGAACTTCTCGGCGACGATGAGTTCTTTGAATTTTTTCGAGCCGATGACGTTGGTGCGCTCTCCGACTAAGACGGGACGGAGCTCGTTTGTGATCTCAAGATAATCGATGTTGGAGAGAAAGCTGCGGGGTTGGCTGGAGGGAGTCCGAGGTTTTTTGTTGCGGGCAAGGCGCGCAAGGTGCGCGATGTGGCCGGCGTGCGTGCCGCAGCAGCCTCCGATGACGTTGAGCCATCCTCGCTCGATGAACGAGCTCAGGACGTTGGACACCATCTCAGGGCTCTCAAGATAGCAGCCCGTGTGATCAGGGAGTCCCGCGTTCGGGACGCACGCCACGCGGAAATGTGAGAGCTGCGCAAGCGTGCGGATGTGATCCGTCATGAACTCTGGACCCGTTGCGCAGTTGAGACCGATGTAGAGGAGATCGCGATTGGCGAGTGCTGCGTAGAGCGCGTCGACCGTTTGTCCCGCGAGCATGGTGCCCATAGGCTCGATCGTGCCTGAGACGGCGACGGGGAGTTTGACGCCGGTCTCTTGCGCAAGATCGTCCAGTGCCACGAGCGCGGCCTTGATGTTCCGCGTATCTTGGCAGGTCTCGATCAGGAAGTAATCGACGCCGCCTTCTTGGAGGGAGCGGGCTTGTGCGAGAAAGTTTTGTCGGAGTTCTTCAAATGTGGTCCCACCCGTGACGGAGAGCGCTTTGGTCGTCGGGCCGATGGAGCCCGCGACGAAACGGGGTTGCTCAGGCGTTCTTGTGGACGCACGGTCGGCTTCTTCGCGTGCGAGCCTTGCGGCGGCGAGGTTGATTTCGTGTGCTCTTTTTTCGAGGCCGTATTCGGCCAAGACGAGCGGGGTGCCGCCAAAGGTATTGGTCTCGACGATGTCGCAGCCCGCGTCGAGGTACTCTCGATGGATCTCGCGGATGACGTCCGGGCGCGTGATGACGAGGACCTCGTTGCAGCCTTCGAGGTCCTCGCCGCCGAAGTCCTGGGCTTTGAGATCGCGCTTTTGGATCGCAGTACCCATGGCGCCGTCGAGAACCAGGATGCGCTGGGAGATTGCGTCTTTGAGTCGTTGAGAGTGCGATGCGTTATTTTGAGCCATGGCCTGGAGAGTCTTATCTCGGCTTTGTGCGGGTTTTTAAAGGGGAAAGTGGGGATTTTAGTCGTATATTCTGACTTTAATGCCCGGTCCAGCGCGCAAAAAACTCACATCCGTCCGAGCGCATCCGAGGCGCGTACCTGTAAGTCCTAAGAATCCCTCTGGGGTGACTGTCGTGGACCGGCATCTGCGGAGGAGCGTGCGTGGCCCTGCCTTGAGTGCTGCCGAAATTCGTGAAATCTCGGCCACCCGTTCGCGGAAGGGACTTCGGTATCCCTCTGGTCAAGATTTGGGCTATCTGGATGGCAACACCTATGACGAGTTGATCGCGGTTTGGGTGGACTACTTCAACGAAAAGTTTCCCGCAGACCCGCCCAACGCTGCGCTTGATCCTGATGTGATCAAGGCACTGATTGCGAGTGAATCTGGATTTCAAAAAGATCCGCGTAGAAATCGCAAAGCATTCGGCATCAGCCAGATTACGCCGGAGACCTTAAAGATTTTACTCGACCCTGAAGGCGAAGCAAAAGAGTTCATCTTTAGAGGAATTCGTCAGAAAGATTTGAAGGATCCTGAAATTGCGATTCCAATGGGCATCCGTTGGATTTTTCGAAAGAAGCGGCTTGCCGAAGGGAAGCTTGGGCGGGGAGTGACAGCGGAAGAGGTGATTTTGGAGTATAAGGGCTTACTCAAGAGCCGCACTGGGTATCAGAATCAGGCACTTGAAAACTATCGGGAGCACTATGCGCGACTCAAGAAAAAGTAGATCCACCTTTTTACTTTTTTATGTCTTACTTTTGAGTACGTGCTCGACATCCTCGTTCCAGATTGTCGAGCAAAGGGACCTGATGGTTGAGTTTCAAGTGACTCCAGATCGAGTACTTTTAGAGTGCGAAGATATTTTTGACCATGCCGACGCAGGCAAGCCAGAAGGAAACTTCGGATTTATGATCCATGTGCTGGATGAAGCGGACACTGTATTCACTCTCATTCGGGAGCCCGTGACCTCGCGGGCGGAGTGCTTTGAGCGACGAGACTACATTCAAAAGATACTTAAGAACGGCAAAAAAATTTTTATCGGAGGCAATGGGGTCATTACTAAACCCAGGGTCCAGGGAACAAGAAGCTATTCTTTCTCGGGGAGGTCGGGAGCGTTCTTTGAGAATGGACGGTCCATGTCGCTTCTTGTGATCAAAAACGAAAAGGATCAGTGCTTCAGTCTTAATTTCGGTTTGGGGCCGCCTTGCGAGACACCGGAGTTCCCGATCAAGCGGGGTGAGCGCTAGCGGCGCAGGATGACTTCTGCGGGGCAATTTCGATGAAAGCCTGTCGCGGTGGCTAATTATACCTATGATTACAGATTCTTATGATTGGCTGCGCCGTTTCACATTAATGCCATCTAAGTTGGCATTAATGTGATGAATTTGCCAACTCAGATGGCGACGAGTAGAGTGGGCAAATGAACTCGATTCGCCGCATTCTCGACCTCCACCCCATCATCCAAGCGAAATCTTGCTTTCTCTTTGGCCCCCGCCAGACAGGTAAAACTTCGCTGCTAGGCGCTCAGTTTCCGCAAGCGGTCGTGATTGATTTGTTGGATGAGGAGCTTTTTATACGCCTACAAACACGCCCCACGGAGCTCGCGCAGATGCTCCCGAAAGCGGGTGTCGTCGTCATTGATGAGATACAACGCGTCCCTCAGCTCTTGAATGAGGTCCATCGTCAAATCGAGCAAAATCGATCCCTCCGCTTCGTGCTTACGGGATCCAGTGCGAGAAAGTTGCGGCGAAGAGGGGTTAATCTACTCGGAGGTCGAGCAAGATCAAGGCACCTTCATCCGTTTGTGTGGGCAGAGCTCCGAGATGCATTTGACCTGAATCGCGTACTTCTTCACGGTGCACTTCCTTCAGTTTTTTTTTCTGATCGGCCGAGGGAGGACATCAAATCCTATGTGGGTGACTATCTAAAAGAAGAAATTGCAGCTGAGGCTGTGACTCGAAATCTGCCTGCATTCACCAGGTTTCTCGAAGTCGCAGCGATTACGAATGGCCAAATCCTCAACTACCAAAAGATTAGCAATGACTCACAGGTCAAGCGAAGCACGGTGCAAAACTACTACGAGATCCTGCGTGACACTCTGATCGGAACGGAGCTCGAGGCTTATCGAAAGACGCGGTCACGCAAGGCGACGGCGACTTCCAAGTTTTATTTCTTTGATCTCGGCATGGTGAACTATCTCAAGAGAGTGCGTGAGATCCCTGAGCGCACGTCGATTTTTGGAGAGAGTCTTGAAGCCTATCTCCACCATGAGCTTCGAGCTTGGGTGGATTATCACGGGGACGGAGAGCTTCAATACTGGCGATCTTCTACCGGAAGGCACGAAGTTGACTTTATCCTCAATGAAGAGATTGCAATTGAGTGCAAGAGTACTCGCGCGGTCGATTCTGGCGACCTCAAGGGGCTTGTGGCGTTGGGTGAGGAACTTAGGCTCAAGCGTCGGATCTTGGTCTGTATGGAATCGCGAAAGCGTGTGGTTTCGGGAGTTGAGATTATTCCGCTTCAGGAGTTTTTGTCCGAACTTTGGGATGACGATTTACGCGCTAAAAACTAGCCCCCGGATGCGCTTCCAAGAACCAAAGGCAAAGCAGTGTTGCCGCAAAGTACGTGAACATATTGGCCGAGCCTTGGAAATCAAACGTGATGCGTAAACCCACAATGAGCGCCGCAAAGACAAAGAGCGAGCCGATGAGCGCAAGCGGCAGGAGACTCACCGAAAAGAGCGACGCCGTGAAGAGGAGCGCCAACCCGAGCTCGGCACAGGCGATTCCCCAGTAGGAGGCGGCGACTCCTCCGGGAAGTTTGGTGAAGAACGTTTTCTCAAACTGTGTGAGGAACCAGTCCGGTGTTTTGAGCGAAGACCATTTACTCTGCGCCGCGGTTCCCCAGAGTGCGAGGTAAAGAAGGGAGATCGCGATTGAGATCAAGCGGAGTTCGAGTGGCGTCATACGAGTCACTTACCATGGACGATCGGCATACGGGACTAAAGCTTATGGATCCGTCGCTGAAAAAACTCAGCGACGGGCATCACGTGGATCCCGTCATCTGTCTTGAATGAGCGAGTGCCTGTGTAAAGAAGATAGGTGTCGCCGACGGACTTTAGCTCGGAGAACGCCTTGAGCCCTCGGAAGTGCTCGGGCCTCAGGCGATGGGTCGCCTTGACTTCGACTCCGTGAATTTTCTTACCCTGCATGAGAACAAAATCGACCTCGACCCGAGAGTCCGAGTGACCTGAGGCCCAATAGTGAATCGAGTCAAACAGTTCGTGATAGCTTTGGTGGGCTCTCAGCCACTGGTGCACAAGCCCCTCAAGGAGCGCGCCCTTCTCTTCCAGGGTGACAGCGCCTTTATAGCCTTTCAAGGCTCGAACGACTCCCGGGTCGAAAAAATAGAGCTTGTTGTGTCGCCGCTCACGCGTGCGTAGCTTCGCTTCAAAAGCGCTGAGAGGCTCAGCGATCAGGGTGTCCTGAAGAATCTCCAAGTACCCTTGGACTGTGGTTCGAGCGACCTGCGCATCGCGTGCAAGATGAGTAGCGTCGATCTCTTGCCCGTGAAAGAGGGCTGCGACCTTGAGAAAGCGCGCAAATCCAGGGAGATTGCGCACAATTGCCTCCGCTTGGATCTCCTCTTTCAGATATGTTTCGGCGTAAGCGCGCAAGGTGTCTTGCGGATCCTCGGAGGTGATGACGAGTGGGATGCATCCGTGGCGAAGCGACTTTTCGAGATCAAAATCTTTTCCGAGTTCTTCCGGAGTGAGGATGTGGAGACTGCGTTTCACCGCGCGCCCGGCCAGGAGGTTCACGCCGCGTGCGCGTAGCTTGCGTGCACTGGAGCCCGTGAGAGCAAAGCGCAGTTTTCTTTCTTCGATCTGGAGGTGAACCTCATTGAGGAGTTGAGGCAGTCTTTGCACTTCGTCGATTACGACCCAGGTGCCTGGCTTGAGCGGCTGAAGCTCTTGTCTGAGTAGGGAGGGGTCGACCAAAAGCTCCTGGTAGAGGTCCTCTTTCAGGAGGTTCAAAGTCTTTGCTGCTGGGATTTTATCTCGGATCCAGGTCGACTTGCCCGTCCCCCGCGGACCAAAAAGAAAGAAAGACGCTTTGGGGAGGGGGAGTGACCGTGAGTACATGTCGGCATTTTACCCTGCAATTTGCCGACATGCAATCATCCGGGTCTTTGAGAGCAAAAGAAGGAGCACAGTAGCTTAGTCTTGCAATTACATATACTTAGTGCGATATTTGCCGCCGTGAAAAAGCTCCTCCTGATCGGTGCAGGTGTGGTTCTAGGCGGCGCACTCGTGTTTTGGCTGATGAGTTATGTCTGGCTAGGGCTCTACGGGCGATGGGGCGAGGCTCAGCCCGCACCGAGCGAGATCATGGAGTTTGATCGGGTGTTCACGCAGTATCCGGCCGGATTCCCGCCTGACCCTGGAGAGGCGGGCAAAGCGACGATCGAGGGGATCGATGCGGATCAAGATGGGGTGCGAGACGACGTGCAACGTTGGATCTACGCGTATGTTCCCGAGCATCCGGATCGCCAAATGGCACTGAGGCAAGAGGCGCGCTACTTTCAGGGTTTGCTGCGTGAACCGTTTGACTCCAAAACGGCGGACGAGATGAATGTGCTCTCTTCTCGGGCGGTTCAGTGCACCTATAAGGTTTTGCCTGAGGGAGCGGACGGATTTTATCGTTATACGTCTGGCAACTATATTCGCGCAAAGGTGCTCAATACTTTTTCGCGGGTCAAACGCTACTGGGAAAACGAGCGAGTTGCGGGGTCTTCTACGACTAAGGAATTTGTCGAGCTGGAGTCGCCTTGTGACAACCGGTAGGTTGGGTGTTTCGGCTTTTTTGTTCATCCTGTTCATTCCTTGCTTCGTGCACGCCGAGAGCCCTTGTTCAGGTCGAGGTACGGTCGTTACGTTTGTGAATGGGCTTTTTATAATAACAGGCGCCATGCAGACGAGAATCTGCGCATGCTTACGCAGGAGGTTGGGCCAGAGCTCAAGAATCTGGGTCCCGTCAAATTCGAGCTGGCATGGGTCGAGGGGCGCTGGGAGCCGATCCAGCTTGCCGAGGCAGCGCGCCAACGCGGAGTGGAGGAGTTTCATCGGTTTTGGTTTTGGCTCTATGGACTAGAAAAG
>JBILEK010000112.1:0-3442 GCA_044352155.1 Bdellovibrionia bacterium | reverse complement strand
GCTGCATCCAGTCATCATAGTACCGATTAAGATCGCTCAAGTAGTCTTCAGGGATATTGGCTTCATAATCCCTTCCTCTCATCTGAATTTGCTCTTTCAGACGTGGAAGCGATTTTTTTAGATAAATGATGAGATCCGGAGGAGTCAAAAACTGACACATCGATCGGTAGAGCGCCAAATAGTTGTCGTAGTCGCGCTTCTCCATTTTGCCCTGCTCGTGAAGATTACGCGCGAAGATGTTTGCGTCCTCGTAGATGCTCCGGTCCTGAATCGCGCTCTCCATCCCGCCTGAAATCTGCTGGTGGGCTTTAAATCGATTGTTGAGGAAAAAAATCTGAAGGGGAAACGACCATCTCGACATGTCTCGATAGAAGTCCTCGAGGTAAGGGTTGTCCACGACTGCCTCGAAATGTGGCTCCCACGAAAAACGCTGCGAGAGCATTTTGGTAAGGGTCGTTTTTCCGGTTCCGATGTTTCCTGCGACCGCGATGAAAATCTTCTGTGGAATCAAAACTCGCCCCCGTTTCTTTCCGTAATAGAAAGAAGGCTTCCTAGTCGTCAAGATACCGACAAAAATCCTGTCGCACCGATAAATTAACGCGCCGCTCAGGGTGACGAGTTAGAGGAAATCGCCTGTAATTTCAAATCAATTTCGGAACTAAGAGCGAGCACCCGAGCTTTAAGCTCTTCTGCATCCAAAAGAACCACGCCACTCTCACTTTCGGGGCTGCGGTACTGACCCACTCGACTGAGCGCAAGTTGTAGCAGGCGCGAGCTCTCAAGGAGGGAGGGCTTTTTAGGTTCATTGGCAAACAAGCGCGCGATGGCCAGGGTCACGGCTACATGAAGAGGGTGACTATGGAGGTGGCGCTCGAGAACCGATCGCGCGAGCTCTCTTTTTTTATCGTCCAAATAAGCCTCTGCAAGCCAGATCGACGCAAGCTCTGAACGAGGCAAAAAAGCTTTCGCCTCTTCCAGAAGCTGGATCCCCGAGTCGCGCTTCTGTCCAAGAACCCGAGCACGCCCAAGCCAAAGTCGCGTCTCTGGTTCAAACGGGTTAAGCTCGAAGGAGCGCGATAGCTTTTCATCTGCTCCAGAGATTTGCTCAAGAAGGACCCGCATCTGCCCCTCTCGCAGCAAAAGCTCGGGATGATCTGGCTCAAGTACAGAAGCTTTTTGAAAACGCGTCTGCGCTTCGCTCCATTTTTTCAAACGAAGAAGCTGGACCCCGTCCTCATGCAGCTGGAGGGTTTCTGACTTAAGAAATACCTTTGAGATCCTTTTGATTTTTCTCTCAATCTCAACGCGATTACGCCCACGTTCTCGGACATGTACCTCTTTCAAAAGTGCCAGAGCATCCGCACGCCTACCAAGTTCAGTCTGAGCACGAGCAAGTTCGAAGACGGGGGGTAAAAATCCAGGCAACTCTTTCATGAGCTTGCGTAATACGGGGATCGCTTCTGCCCACTGTTTTTTACGCAAGAAGACATCAGCCTCAGAAAGTCGCGCCGCCGGAGCCCCGCCGCTCAGCAAAGCATCCTCCTCCGCGCCGTAGACTGGAGAAAATGCAAAAATAAAAAGACCTAGCACGAGCTTGAGCGCATGAATTAGACTGAAACAGTTTGAAATCCGCATCCCCGAGCAGTAAATCGCAACCCCTTGAGCTTGTCAAAATAGCCAGTGCCACGCTTGCGCTCCTTCTGGGCTCTGTTCTGGCGAGTGCCGAGGATCTTCCTACGGAAGACTCTGAGCCTCAGGCTGAGCTCTCCCCCAGTGAGCCTGAGCCCTTACCAGAGATCGATGCGCAGGGCTTTGATCTTAACATCTCAAAAGTGAGTGCCTCGCAGAGAGTGTACCTGTTTGACGATCTCAACCGAGCAAAGCCTGCGGTCGGTCGCATCATGTTGTTAAGAAAAGATCGTCAGAATGCCATGGCCTTTCGAATCCTCAAAAACTACGACGGGCGCAATCAGATTGCTGCATCTCGAGTGCGAGCTTATCCAGGTCAGCAGGTGCTCCCGATTGGATCCTCGTTTCGAGGGATCATCAAGCTCGGAGACAAAAATGCTGTGCTGTCGATTGAGGAGCAGAAAGCGGATGCCGAAGATCTCCGCGATCTTGAGAGTCAGATGACTAATGATGCGCGCGGGAGAGAGGGAAAGCGTCGTCCATTTAAGCTTCCTTATGTATTGGTCTATGATCCCCAGCTCGATAGTGGGACATCTCCTCCTCCCTATGGAGTTCCCGATGATGAAGAAGAGTTCGATCCAACCGAGCAAGAACTCAGTCGCCTCATGCTACAAGAAGTCACCCCTTTTGAAACACAGCGCTCGTCTCTCAGTGCCGGGTTCGGGCTTTTTAGAAACTTTACTGTCGGTGGCGCCCCAAACTACTTCACTGGCTTTAATCTCAAGTACGGTCTTTTGATCGGAAGGCAGATTGTTTTTTCAAGTATTTCCACTCAAGACTCACTCACCCTTGAGGGGGGGCTTGGGCTTTACAAAGTCATTGGCTGGGAGACCGATACCGATGCGTATGACATTATCCCACTTCAAAGCGGTGTTCGATACAATGTTCACCTTGGACAAAGCGCGACTTTTTTTGTGCATGCAGGGTTGATGTTCAATTATGTGTTTAGTGGTGACAGCAATGAGCTTGCTTACACGGCAAGTGGACTTGCCTCCTACCAGCCGGCTTTTGGTGTCGGCTGGATGCAAACGCTTGGTCCGCGCTGGCTGGTTCGTCTGGATCTCGGGATTGAGTACATAGGACTAGGATTAACGCTGAGGTTTTGATGATCAACAAACTTGTCTTCGCCGTATGGTTTGCACTTTTTTCGAGCTGCGGAATAAAGTCCCCCCCCCTCTCACCGATCGACGACTCCCCCGGGAAGGTCGATATCCAACCCTCGCCGAGTCCAACCCCATGACCTTACTCCACTCCCTTCGTCATCCTCAGCTCATCGGTGTCTACACTGCGCTGGTGACACCGTTCACACGCTCGGGGGCTATTGATTGGAAGTCCTTTGATCGATTGATCGATCACCAAATCGACGGTCAGGTGAGTGGAGTCGTGATTTGTGGAACAACAGGGGAGACCCCAACGCTTTCGGACTCCGAAAAGAAACAACTTATTCGGCGTGCAAAAAAACGTCTATCTCAAAGCGCACTTCATCTGATTGTAGGAACCGGCGGAAACTCGACTGCAGAGACTTTGGAGTTCTCAACCTGGGCCTGTGATGTTGGAGTAGACGCGTTGCTTGTCGTTACGCCTTATTACAACAAACCCACTCAAGCTGGACTAGAACTCCACTATGATTTGATCTCAAAAAAAGTCACCGCTCCGATTATTCTTTACAATGTCCCTGGGAGAACGGGAGTCTCTCTCCAGGCAGCAACGGTCGCAAAACTTGCACTCAATCCAAAGATTGTTGCAATCAAAG